>DDHL01000083.1:0-419 GCA_002352945.1 Campylobacteraceae bacterium UBA1877
ACATGTAAAGCTTTTACATGTAAGGATATTTTTTCAGCTATTTTCAGAGTGCTCTCTTATTTGAGCTTCAAAAAATTCTAAAACTCTTTTTTGGGTTATTTGGTTCTCCTCATCCCCTTCACATAAAAAACGGCGTAAATGATTTAAATTTATTTTCTTAACATAGCGTTTGTGATCTTTTATCTCTTTATCAATTTCAAGGAGTAATTCATCTAAATCTGAATTATTATGCGTGATTACTTTAGTAACATACTCTTTTGTAATCCTTACCATCACTTCAATTCTATATTCATCATTGCCATAAATCTCTTTTGCAATCTCTTTTAACACTTCATATTCGCAAGCTCGCGCCTCTTTATTGGCCACAATCATAGCTGCAAAGAGTTTACAGCGAAACTCGAGCGATCGATGGTGGTAGA
>DDHL01000083.1:593-14984 GCA_002352945.1 Campylobacteraceae bacterium UBA1877
GCGATCGATGGTGGTAGACAAAAATTTGTCTAAATAAAGATAGAAAATGAGATTTTATCGCTTTAAAACTCATGTTTACCCCATTTACATGTAAATCTAAAGCTAGATTATAGCAGGTTTTATTACAATAATCCCAAAAGGAGGCTGTATGGATTTTTACTCTAATCAAGATCAATTTTTGCAGATTTGCAACTCATATTTACAATCGCAGCAAATTAGGTTAGAAAGAATAAGAGCACTTTGCAATTTTGTAACTGTTGAAGAGGGTTTATCTCCTGATGATGAAGCTGTATCATCTAGGATTTTACGCCAATTAGTTTGGTTAGCAAACCAATGTATTGAGAAATTACACTTTACATGTAAAGAAATTGACCCAGATTCAAATGTAGAATTTAAAATTTCTGATTGTAAAATCGAAGATGCTAAAAATGGCTTCATTGCTATTTTTGGTTATACAATTAATGAAAATAACCAGATTCCAACCACATTTAATGTAGACAATCTTCCCAAAAATGTTAGTTCTTATGAGAGAATTTTGATTATTTTAGATGTTTTCAAGGGCGTTTCAATAATTCCTTGGAGAAATAAATAAGTTTTAAGTTCTCTTTAGATAAACTCACATCGCCTCTTCCTAGACCTGTGCAATACTGGCTAGGAGCAACGCTTCAGGGTGGGAACACAGCAGAGCACTTCTTGTTGGTAGGTGCCGCAGGGATCTGGGGGAGGTACTTTAAGTTTGTAAGTAGGCTTCAATCTCTTCGGCAAGTTTATAAAAATTTACCCCTTCAATTTTTCCTTTTTGTCTCAATCTTTGTTTAATATACTCTCTTCCATTTACCAACTCTTTAGAGCGAACGCCATGGCTAATTGATAGGGTTGCTTCAATAAAAGCTGCTAAACGGTCGCAATTTTTAAGAGCTACTCCATCAATTGCTTGAAATTTATCCTTGTTATACTCCATAAGAGAGTCGACAATTTGGGGCTTTTTATCAAAGATTCTATTTGTAAACTCATCTTTTCCAACATCTTGCAATCCAAGTAAATATCCAAACTCATCTCTTAGTTTAGCTGGAACATAGGGCATAATAGCATCTTCAATCTGTTTTATCTCATACTCGCTTATAATATCATCCAAACCAGAAACTGAATATTTAACAGGTGAAATAATATCTCTTGTTAATGCCTCTGGTAAATCATGAAAAAGAGCACAAAAGAAGTTAAAAACTTTTCTATTATCACACGCATCAATTTCAACAGAATAGAAATACCCTAAAATTGCAACGACTAACATATGCCCTAAAACAGAAGTTTCTGGAACACGCGGAGTTTGTGCCCACCGTTTTTGAAATCGCAGTCGTCCACTTAAATCTACTAAGTGAGAGAGCTTTTTTTGTAATAAAATCTTACGAACTCCAATAAGTTCATAATAATCTTCTATCTCCTCTTCTACTGCCTCTTTTACCCTATCAATGTCGCTTAAAAACTGGCTTGTTTGGTATACAATAGAAAATTCCCAACGTGTTGATAGATAAGAAGCTGCCTTTAAGATAAAGCGCTCCTTTTTATACATATTTGGATTATTCAAATACTCTTCAAAACGCTCATAAAATGTCTGATCTTTAACAGGCAAGAGTGCATCTTTTAGCTTCTCTAAAACCCAAATATTAATCTCTTTAGTCTTTTTTTCTATAGCCTTATGAAAAACATCTGGACGAATATCTGTGACAACTACCCGTCTAAAAAACTCAAAGAGTCCTGCTTCAATTAAATGAAGCATATTTACCTCTTCATCTTCAACTTTTGCCAAAAAGTATGCAATAATAAACTTGTGGGCCTGTTTATCAAGCTCCACAAGAGGAACCATGCGAGGATAATCATTCCATCGCTGGATAGATGCAGCTGCAAAAATGTACTCAATGAGTTTAGGTGTAAGCATTACACATCCAAATGTTTTACATCTTTTGCATGATCTTGGATATATTGACGGCGTGGCTCAACCTCATCTCCCATAAAGAGTGAGAAAGTTTCACTAGCCGACTGGGCATCTTCAATTTTAACTTGCAACAATCGACGATTTTCTGGACTCATTGTCGTTTCCCACAACTGCTCAGGATTCATCTCACCAAGACCTTTATATCGCTGGATATAAGCACCTTTTTTAGCATGTTTTTCCACTCTTTGTAGTACATCAATTGGATCTTCATCTCCAAAAACACTCAAATCTCTCTCTTGCATCTTTTTATAAATATAAAGCGCTTCTTCATAGAGCGGACTTGTAAAGAGTGTATCATCAATGACAAGCTCTTCTAATCCATCTGATGTTTGAACATACAAATGGATGCTATCATCTGAGATAGTGTGATTTAATAGATTATATCCTTGATCTTCAAGGTAGGTTTTAATCACTTCAAAAAGCTCTTTTTGCGGTTTTGAAATCACATCTGGATTTTCAATCATGTAGCGCACTGCACCAATGACAGAAAATCGCTTTTCAAGCTCTTTTAATATATTTCGGTACGCAGCAACGATTTTAAGATACTCGACCATATCCCTTACGCCAATTGATTCAAGCTCAATTCCATCAATTCCAGTTTCAATTAAATAATCATTGAGCGCTTTATCATCTTTTAAATAGATTTCTTTTTTTCCTTTTTTAAATCTATAAAGCGGCGGTTGAGCCAAGTATACATACCCATTTTCAACAACAGGAGTTAAGAATCTAAAAAAGAATGTTAATAGCAAAGTTTGAATATGGCTTCCATCAACATCAGCATCGGTCATAATGATAATCTTATGGTATCTTAATTTATCTGGATCAAACTCCTCTCCAATACCGCAGCCCATAGCTGTAATCATATTTTTAATTTCATCAGATTTTAAAATCTTATCTAACCGGCTTTTTTCAACATTTAAAATTTTACCCTTTAGAGGTAAAATTGCTTGAAATACCCTATCTCGACCCTGTTTAGCTGAACCTCCCGCAGAGTCACCCTCCACAAGATAGATTTCACTATTTGATGGATCTTTACTTTGACAATCTGCTAGTTTTCCAGGAAGTGTTCCTACACTCATTGAATCTTTTCGTCTTGTTAAATCCCTTGCTTTTTTAGCAGCTTCCCTGCCTCTAGCTGCTGACAAGGCTTTATTCATAATAGCCTTAGCATCGATTGGATTCTCTTCAAAATATTTTACAAGCTTCTCAAATGTGAGTTTTTGAACAATGGGTTTTACGTAAGAGCTTCCAAGTTTTCCTTTTGTTTGTCCTTCAAATTGAGGTTCTGGGACCTTAACACTAACAATTGCAATTAAACCTTCACGTACATCATCACCGGTGATTTTGGTATCTTTTTCCCTTTGGCTGGCGTTATTTGAAATGTAATTTACAATTGCCCTTGTAAGACCAGCTCTAAATCCAGCTTCATGGGTTCCACCATCTGGAGTTTTAATATTATTAACAAAAGAGAAGAGAGTTTCACTATATGAGCTATTGTACATAAGCGAAATATCAACCTCTATATCATCAACTCCTTCTGAAAAGAAGAATGGTTTTGTGACTTGATCTTTTTTGTTTAAATCTAGTACAAACTGTTCAAGCCCACCTTCAAAATGGTATTTTTCAGATTTTCCTACCCGGTTATCTTTAAAAATAATTGTGATTTTTGGATTTAAATAGGCAAGTTCACGAAACCGTTTTGCAAGAGTTTCAAACTCGAATTCAGTGGTTTCAAAAATAGTTTTATCGGGCCAAAATTCGATAGAAGTTCCAGTTTTGCGTGTATTTGAAATCACTTCCAAATCGGTTTGAGGTACACCTTTGGCAAACTCTTGTCTATACTCTTTGCCGTCTCGTTTAATTTGCATTACTAAACGCTCAGAGAGTGCATTTACAACCGAAACACCAACACCGTGCAAACCACCACTTACTTTGTATGTATCTTTATCAAATTTACCACCTGCGTGCAAAACTGTTAAAACAACAGTGGCAGCTGGCATTCCCTCGCCTTCGTGCATATCGGTTGGAATTCCGCGGCCATTATCGGTAATGACAGCTGAGCCTTCATTTGTAATTTCCACAGTTATAGTATCACAATAGCCCGCCATAGCTTCATCAATGGAGTTATCAACAACTTCATAAATCATATGATGTAAGCCATTAATATTGGTATCACCAATATACATTCCAGGTCGTTTACGAACTGCTTCTAAACCTTTTAGAACTTTAATATTTTGTGCACCGTAATTGCTCATTTATATCTCCATTAAATCATGATAGGCATGATGATTGTTTTAAAATTACCACTTTCTAAAGTAAAAGGAAGTCCTGAATCATTATATCCTAAGATAAAAGTGGGCTCTTCAATATTACTTAAAAAATCAAGTACATATCGGCTATTTAAAGCTAAAAAAATCTCTTCATCTAAGCCGGTTATAAACTCAATCTCTGTTTTAGCTTCAATATTATCATCATTTAAGCTCTCAAATGTGATTCTATCTGGTTTAAAAGTAAGCTTCATCTCATTGGAAATAATTGAGATTTGTTTCATTGCATCAATGAGTTTATCCTTTGCAAGTTGGAGCCTAAAGCGCTTTTCTTGAGGAATAATGCGTTCATAATCGGGAAAACTTCCATTGATGAGTTTTGTGAAGAATTGAAACTGCTTTGACTGAGCTATTAAAATTGTTTCATCATAAAATATTTCAATATCATCAAAAAAGAGTTTTTGAATCTCACTAATAGCCTTTTTTGGAATGATAAGTGAGAGTGTTTCGGTTGACTTGGTCTCTAAATGAATAAGAGCCAATCTTTTTGTATCAGTTCCTACAAGATTAATAAAACCTTCTTTAATATCAATTAAAGCTCCATTTAACTCAAATTTTGGATTGTTTGTATCAATTGCTGGAGCTATCTTTTTTATAGCCCTCACAAGTTCAGTTGAGTTGATATTAAACTTAGCCTTATTTTCAATGCTAGGAAATTCTGGAAACTCTTCTGGATTAAACATAGGAAGTTTAAATTTAGAGTTTTTTTGCTTAATGTAAATGTAGTCATGAATTGTCTCAAGAGTGAGTTTGTCATCTTTTAAACTTTTGACAATGTCGAGTAGTTTTTTACCATTTGCTGTTGCAACACCCTCTGTGAGAATTTCTACAGATTGTGTATGGTATGTTAAACCAATCTCATAATCACTAGCTTGTATTTCTAAACTGTTTGATTTAGTACGTAAAAGCAGATGGGAAGTGATTTGACTTAAATCTTTTTTCTCCAAATAAGCTTGTGTGTGTACTAAAAGAGTCTCTAGAACGCTTTTGTGAATCGAGACTTTCATGACTCTCTCCTTAAATTATTAAATAAAAATAGTCGTAGTAGTAGCATAGCGTGAAAAAGTGAAAAGTGGCTTGAAGCTTTACATGTAAGGATTGTTTGGCGTGAAAAAAGGGGCGCCATTAAGTAAGCTTCTTTCACATTTATCACTCTTTATCCTTTGCAAGAACCTTATTTTTTAACTCTTCAAGATGAAGTTTGAAGTGCTCCTCTTTTTCAATTAACTCATTTATCTTTTTCATATTGTGAGAAACTGCTGTATGGTCTTTCATTCCAAAATAGGATGCGAGTGAAGGCATAGAGTTTGGAGTAAGGGTTCGAGCTAGATATATTCCAATTCGCCTTGCTTCAACAATATTTTTAGAGCGTTTTTTTGATTTTATATCACTTGGTTTTACATTAAGCTCTTTTGAAATGGTACTAATAATCTCTTCAAGGGTTATATTGTTTCGCTTCTCTTTAATCTGCTCTTTCATTACATTTTTTGCAAATTCTAGGGTTATTTCTTGGCGCATTAAAGAAGCATAGGCATTTAAGTTAATAATTGCACTCTCAATCTCTCGAATATTATCACCCATGTGTGAAGCGATATAATTGACAATATCACTTCCTAAAGTAATTCCATCAAGTTCACACTTTTTATTTATAATCGCAATCTTAGTTTCAAGTTCAGGGAGTGTAATATCGGCTATTAAACCCCATTCAAACCGACTTTTTAATCGCTCTTCTAAACCATTTATCATTTTAGGTGGCTTATCTGAAGTGAGTACAATTTGGCGACCCTTTGCGTGCAGTTCATTGAAGGTGTGAAAAAACTCTTCTTGAGTCTGGATTTTATTGGATAAAAACTGCACATCATCAATGAGTAAAACATCACACTGCCGATACTTTTCGCGAAATCTATCCATGCTTCCATTTTTAAGGTTATAGGTAAAATCGTTCATAAATTGTTCAATTGTTGTATAAATGACAGATCTATTTTGTGTTAGGCAGTAATTTCCAACGGCTTGAATAAGGTGGGTTTTTCCAAGTCCTGTTGGTCCATAGATAAAGACTGGATTGTAGAGTTTTCCAGGTTTTTGAGCAATGGATTTTGCAGCACTGTAAGCATATTGATTAGAGCTTCCTACAACAAAGCTGTCAAACTGATATGATGGGTTTAAAATTGTACTCTTAGACTGTTTTGATTCTTCAATGACTATATTTTTAACAGACTCTTTTTGCTGGGTTTTTAATTTTTCAGACGGGATAATCTTCACAACCGGTTTATGCCCAGTTTTTACCTCAAACAGATGGGCAATTTTAGAGGCATATTTTGTTTTTATCCAATTGCAAATTAAAATATTTGGAGCACTAAACACAACTAAATCGGAGCGGGATGCTGATTCGACAAAGGTAAGTTGAGTTAAATAACGCTCATAATCCACGCTAGGAATTTCTTGGCGTAATAGCGATAATATCGTGTCAGCTAACAAATATGCTCCTATAAAAATCATTCATGAATATGAAGATATTTTACCTATTTATAGTTGAATGTTATGTTAAAATGTCTTTTATGTGAACAAAGTTTTCACATAGTGAATAAATAGGTGAAAAGGTTCTGAGTGAAAATTTTAGGAATAGACCCAGGAAGCCGAAATTGTGGCTATGCAATCATCCAAAAAGTGGGCTCAAAAACCCATTTGATTGAAGCCGGACTTATTCGTATAAAAGAGCGAATTTTACAAGATCAAATTATGGAATTGGTTGAAGGGTTGGATATTATTTTTAAAAACCATCAAATTGATGAAGTTGCAATTGAAGATATTTTTTACGCTTATAATCCAAAAACGGTTTTAAAATTGGCTCAATTTCGAGGTGCTCTTAGTTTGAAAATTTTGCAAGTTCATGGCAACTTTTATGAGTATACTCCTTTGCAGGTAAAAAAAGCAGTTACAGGAAAGGCAAAAGCGCAAAAAGAGCAGGTTGCTTTTATGGTTGGAAGGATTTTAAATATCAAACAAGTTATTAAGCCACTTGATATTACAGATGCTATAGCAGTAGCTCTAACTCATGCTCAAAGAGTTAAGGGCTAAACCTTTACATGTAAAGGTTTAGCAAACTTTTTGTGCATTTTAAAGCATTAAAAGGCTATTTAATTTCAAATAGATATTGATGGTCTTGAGGAAGAGAGCTGTAGAGTGATTTGGCTAATTTTTGAATTTCCCAAAGAGCTGACTTATCGCTTCTTAAAGTTAGAAAATTTTGTAAGCTTCTAGCATTAATTGTCCATGTTAACTCTGTTTTATAGCTCTCTGGCAGACAATATTTTGCCTTATCATTACTAATTCCTTCATTCAAAACAAGTCGTAGATTTTCCAAGGCTTTAATACTCATAATATCAACTCTCTCATCACCTGTAAAAACTAGATATTTTTCTGCTCTATCAAAGTCTTTGTCAGTAAAGACTTCTTCTTTTTTTAACTCTTTTAGGGTGTATCTTGTTGATTTAACAGATAAAGATGCGATTCTATGTCTTGCTAACTCTTGTAAGCAAGCCCTTGAAATTCCTTGAATATAAAAGGTGTAGACTAAATGTTCTAATGTGGAAGCGTGTTTATATTTATTTCCAACACGGTCAATTAATTCACAATCTTTTGGACCGCCGTTGTCACTTTTATCAAAGCTTTGCCAACACGTTCGAATAGCACTTGCACAAACTGTTAAAGATGTATTTTGAAGAAGTGTTACTTGCATAATGCGCCCTTTTTTAGGGCGCATTATATCGTAAATTATCGTTTAAGACCTAGTAGTGTTTCAAGCATAGTATCGGATGTTGTAATAGTTTTAGAATTGGCTTGATAACCCCTTTGGATAATAATAAGCTGGGTAAGTGAACGGGATAAATCTACATTACTCATTTCAAGCGAGCTTGCTTGAATGTAGCCTCTTCCACCCACATTAGCTTGTCCAATAACAGGCTCTCCCGAGTTAGATGTTTGGATAAATGTATTTCCACCATCACTCTCAAGGCCGCTATTGTTTGTAAAAGTTGCTAAACTTACTTGAGCTAAACCAAAGCTTCGTCCATTTGTAAAAGAACCAATGAGAGTTCCTGTTTCATCAACACGGATTCCTGATAAATCCCCGCCGGGGTATCCATCTTGACTAATGCCTGAAGTGTTTGAGTCTTGGTCAAAACTTGTCATTCCATCAAATTGTCCTAAAGTTCCAAGATCAAGACTGATATTTTGGTTAGGAGATGAACCATTGTTTGCTGTATAGGTAATACTACTTGGAGTAAAGGTTGATAGTGAACCATCTGAATCAAAACTAATTTCACCCATAATAATATTGTCTAAACCTGAACCTGTAAAATTTATAACTCCAGGTTCTGGAACAGAAATTATCATTGACCAAGTAGTTCCACCATCTGCTGTAAATCCTGTTTTGACAAACTCAAAACGCACAGTATGTTTTGAACCTAGTGAGTCATAAACATCAATACTTGAAGCGTGGTTTGCAGCATAAATATTTTGGGTTGTTCTTACTGAATTTCCTGTAACTAAAGCTCCTTGGAGAGCTGAAAAAGCTGTAGTAAATTTTTCAGCTGCACTCACATTTGCTTCAGAATCTGTAGCTTCACTAATACTTATATACATATCTTGATCAGATACACCACTATTTCTATTGTATACAAAGCCATCAGTTCCAACTATAATATCTTGAGTTGCACCACCAGGGAAGGTACCTGCTGCATCAGCTTTTGTAATATTCCAACTTGTTTGAAGCTGGGTTCCAGCAGGAATAGTTGTAGTAGCACCATCTGGAAGTGTTAACGTTCCTGTATCTAAGGTGATGGTGATATCTTCACCTGTATTGTTGTAAAAATCAAATGCAGTATTAAATTCAGTTCCAGCGGGAAGAGTAATTGATCCATTTTGAATCCAAGTATCCAAATCACTTGCTGTCACAGTTTCTCCATTGGTTGCAAATGCTGGATCAAATGCTGAAGCATTTTCCACATTTTGGATTTGAAATTGTCCCTCTTCATTAACTGTAACGATGGCGCCTGGATTGTAGTTATTTGCACTCTCAATTGCCCAAGTATTAACTGTATTTACAGTGCCTCCTGTATAGTTAACATAGTTTTTAGCATCCTCTTGCATCGCTTGGCGTAAATCTTCTGTTGTTTTAAATTTACGAGCGATGGTATCATCATAAGATGGATTTTGTGTAACGGTATCATTTGTATAAGTGTACTTATAAGCTGTAATGACAGTAGTATCTACAAATCCCGTATCATCGGTGCCATTTACTACGAGTTTAATATTTTTTGTATTATCTTCAGTTCCTGTTGAATTTGTATTTACAAGAGTAATTCTATTTGAAGTTACTTGTGCTTCAACTCCAGTTTTATTTGTGTATTGATTAATAATAGAGGCAATATCATTTGCTTTAGCTTCATCTGATGTTCCGGCTGTATCGATAATTGAAGATATGATATCAACGCCATTTAAAGTAATATTAAGATTATCAACATTGTTTACAGATGTATCTATAACAATATCTTGTGTTTTTGCTGTGGCATAACTTACCCAAATTCCTTGTCCTTCTTGAAGGTTAAAGGCTTCACCTGAAGCATTGTATAAAACGCTCATATCAATACCACGGTCTGTGAGTTCACCATCGGTATTAAACATTTGGTATGAAGAGTCATTTTCACTATTTACCTCAGTGCTTGAGAGTGCTTTATCACTATTTTTGTCATACCAATTACTATAAGCATCAAGGGCGTAGATAGTTTTTTTACTAGAGATTGTATCCCCTGAGTTAAGGTTGGCTTTAATTGAGATATAACTTGTTGGATTTGCTGGTGTTGTAAGCCCTGGCGGAATAGTAATGTTGCCAATTGGCGCAGTAGAGTCAATTTCACCTGTTTCACTATCTCGCACCCAACCTTGGACGATATAACCATTACTATCTACAAAGTTTCCTAAAGCATCAAAGTTAAAATCCCCATTACGGGTATATTTATATGTTTGGCCTCCATCTCCTGAGACTACAAAAAATCCATCTCCTTGAATCGCTAAGTCAGTATCTTTATCGGTTGTTTCAATAGAGCCTTGTTTATAGATAGTAGTAACAGAAGTAACCTGCGTTCCAAGACCAATTTGCATTGGATTTTTACCGCCAAGTTCCCCTTGTGGTGCGGTTGCAATTTTTGCAGTTTGACTAAGAAGATTTGAAAAATTGACACGGCTATATTTAAAACCAGTCGTGTTAACATTTGAAATATTATTACCTTCCACATCCATTGCTATTTGGTGTGCTTGTAATCCGGTTACGCCGGCCCAAAGTGATCGCATCATGGTTAACGTCCTTATTTGGATCTAAAATTTTTTATTAAAAGAGGCGAACCTCAACCTTTACATGTAAAGACGATAAAGCAAAAACTATTCCTACTGCTTCATCTCAATTGCATTTTGAATCATCTCATCACTTGTTGTAATTGTTTTTGCATTACTACTAAAAGCCTTTTGCATAACGATTAATTCTGTTAAGGCAGTGGCTAAATTGACATTACTAACTTCTAAAGAGTTGCTTAAAATCTTTGTAGTTTGGATGTAATTTCCATTTTCATCCGTGTAAAAAATAGGCTCTCCACTATTTGCAGTAGCTTGAAAAATACTTCCATCAAGACTTGATAATCCTTGATCGTTTTGAAATTGAAAAATGGCAATCTTAGCAACTGGAATAGTTTGGCTATTAGTAAATTGGGCTAAAATTTGTCCAGTTTCATCCACACTATATCCAGTTAAAAGTCCTTCCGCAGCTCCATCTTCATCGGTGATAATTGTATCTTTTTCTAAAGCAGTGTTTGAGACAAGACCTTCCCATCCAGAGTTGATAATATGCGTTACTTCCACAGTGGTATTTGCTTGATCAAAAGAACTTACATCATACTCTAAACTCCAAGTTCCACCCTCTTTAACAAGCACTGGAACAGTGATGATATTTCCCCCATTATCTGTGATGGTAACTTCTAAATTATCACCATGAGTTAATCCGCTACCACTAATGTAGATAGTATCATCTTGAATACTTTGAGAAAAATTAGTAACGCTTTGAGTTTCTAGGCTCTCTCCAAGATCTAAATTAAGCGCATATCCACTATTGTCCAAAGCTCCTAAGGTATAATCCAATAAAGCTCCATTTCCAGCAAAGGTGATTTCACCCACTTGTGCATCTACAATGGAATAAACCTTTTTAGAGGTTGTATCAATGTAGTATTCGTTTGGATCATAATTTTTAACAACCTGTCCATTTTCTATGGTATAAAGATTTGGATCATAACTTTGTGTTGGATCGTATTGCAAAATTTCATAAGGCTCATAATATTTTAAAATCTTAGCATCTATATCCCATGAAGTTGTATCTCCACTTTTTGGAAGTTGCTGGGTAAAACGCAAATCAAGCAGATCCTTATCCCCATTTGGAGCAATAACTGTGTAGGTAAATCGCTCCTCATTTGGAATCTCTTGTTCAGTGCGTAATGCTACGCTTATTGTAAGTTCACCCGAAGTATCCAAATCGTCAATTTGTGCGTTTTCTAAGCTCCATGTTTGTAAATCACTATTAAGCGAAGCAGTTCTTTGAATACTCTGTCCATTAGCATCGGTGATAGTTATTAAAATTGCATCATTTTCTTGAGGGTTTAGTATTCCGCTAGTATTTGTAATGGAACCCTCAATGGTAACTGTACCATCATAATTAAGAGTAGATGATGGAAAGGTTACACTAGGAGATCCGCTAGGAGTAATAGTTGAGACATAATCTAAAGGATCTAAATCTATATCAATAATTTCAACCTCTGTTTCTGGATCTAAGTTGGCTTGAAAAGAGATATTTTGTGTTGGAACAGCTGGCATATATAGGCTGCTTGGTAGTGTTATTGTAGTTTGTTCACTTGGAGGAGCTAAGGAGATTGTATCAATTTTACTAATCTCATATCCATCCACAAGGGTTCGTTCATCTACGCCATAAACGTAACCGTAATCAATGAGTTTTGAGGCATCAATTTGTGCTGGGGCTATATTATTTCCCAAAGTGCCAAGAAGTTTGTAGCCATTTTGATCTACTAAATTTCCATCTGCATCAAAATAGAAATTTCCTGCACGGGTATAGTAGTTTTCTCCGCCAACACCTTGTACCCCAAACCATCCTTCTCCTCCTAGAGCCAAGTCAAATGGATTGTCCGTATTTTCAAATGATCCTTGGGTTAAATCTAAGGCTGTTGTTTGCGCTCTTGCACCATATCCAATGTCGCTCATAGCTGCACCATAGTAGGCAGTTGTCAGAGTTGTTGAAAAGATTGAAGAAAATTCTGGCGTAGAGCTGCGAAATCCATATGTATTTACGTTTGAAATATTATTAGCCCATACATCAATCCCAAACTGCTGGGTTTTCATTCCTGATACACCATTGTAAAAGGAGCTATTCATTTTTCATCCTTAATAAAACTCTACAATATACTCAAGAGGTACGTAAGATGAGCCCAATTTTACGTAAGTGTCAGTTCCATCCATGCGAACAGACTCAACCGGATAGACGCCAAATTGAGCAGTTTGCTGGTTGAGATCCGTATCTAAGTACTCGGCAGTAACTGAGTAGTATCCAGCAGAAAGTTGGTTTCCACTATCATCAGTACCGTCCCATTCAAAAGCGTGAATTCCAGCATCCGAAGCTTCTAATGGTACGGTTCTTACTGTATTTCCATTGACATCTTTAATGTAGAGGTTTCCAGATTTAATAGCTTTTTCAAAATATACTTCAAAGCTTGTAGATGAATCTTCTTCTAAAACTATGGCATTAGATCCAACTGAAGCCATTTTCCCAATAGCAGAAAGGGAGTACATATTCATAGTACTTTCTAGTTGATTGGCTAACTGTTCCATCACAGCATTTGTATTTTCTTGAGTTTCTAAAGTTGCTAGCTGGGAAGTTTGAGTTAACATCTTATCTGAATCCATAGGATCGGTTGGGTCTTGATATTGAAGCTCGGTTAAAAGAAGCATTAAGAATGCATCTTTATCCAACTCTGCATTTGGATTTGTTGCAGTATAATCTGATGTTGTTGATGTGGTGGTGCTAGAAACAGTATCTGTTGTCATTTTTTATCCTTTTATACATAGTTGGGCAGTACCAATTCAAGAGTTGCCTCTTCTTCAAACTCATCTTGGGTTTGGCTATTTTTTGAAAAACTCGAAGCGTTGCGTGGATCTTGATTTCTCTCATCCTTTTGAGAAAAATTCATCTCAAGGTTTGTAAATCCCATATTAACGAGTGAATTTTTAAATTCGGCCTGATTTTGTACAAAAAGGCTAAGTGTATGGGTGTTAGAAGTAAAGTTTACATGTAAATTGTTTCCACGATTTACAATAGTAACTTCTACTTCACCTAAATTTTTTGGATTAAGAGCCATTTGAACTTTCATCATAGGAGGTTTATACTGTTCAATTTGCTGTTTGAAATCCTTTGCAAATGTGCTAAAAGTTTGACGAAGCTGGGTGCTTTTTAACTGCTGGTTTGATACTTTGATATTTTCTCTGTTGAAAATATTGCTGCCTTCTTTATTGCTACTTTCCTTTTCAGCTCCGCTACTTTCATTCTCAGAATGATTTTGGCTAGAGTTTTGGCTTAGCTCACTTAATGTTTTAAGGGCGCTATCTTTTTGTGAAGTATTTAAAGTATTGCTTTGTTTATGGCTAGCTACATTAGATTCAACTCTATTTTGGGGTTGCAAACGAATATCTTCTGTTTGAGCTGGATCTATTTGTACTTTTGTATTTGAAACTACGTTAGTGGTATTAGAGCTAGCAGTAGTTTTGATTTTATCTGCTGCATCTATTTTTGTTGCAGTTTTAAAATCCTCTTTTAAATTTAGTGTATCTTTTTGTATTTGGGAAGTTTTTGTCCCACTTTCACTTTTATCTAATCCACTTAGTAAATCTTTTAGAGTTGGCACAGTTTGCTCTTTTTGAGTTTCTTGCGAGATAGATTTGAGATTTTTTGTAGTCAATAACTCT
>DDHL01000083.1:15201-26687 GCA_002352945.1 Campylobacteraceae bacterium UBA1877
TGTAGTCAATAACTCCTGGCTTGAAAGAGTGCTATTTTTTAATTCAAAAAAACCTTTTTGGGCTAAATTTGGAAAAATTTTTTCAAACTGTTTTGCCTCACTTGAAGTGATTGTAAGCTTTTGAAGGCCTAAATCATAAGTTTTACTTAACTTCATAATGTCTTCAAGATTTTTTGCATTTTTAAACTCTTGAAGTACGCTTTCTTGACTTAAAATATTTTTTAATTTGGATGATAGGTTTAAATATGATGTATCGCCATCTTTTGTATTTACAGCCTCTAAAAATTGCAATAACTGCCCAAAGGTTGCCTCTTCAACTGAAAGACTTTTTATCTCATCAATTGGCTCAAAGTTTTTTTGGATTGATTCAAGCGGTATCTCAACTTCCGAGGAAGTTTTTGTTGTGCTTAATTGATTTAACATATAATTTAAAAATCCACTATCATCTTTATTTTGGCTATCTTTGGTCTTATTATTTGCGCTTTGAACAGCTTTATCTTTAGCTAAAACTGTTGTTTGTGGAGTTGGCATACTCATAAGCTGCTGCATAATTTAACCTTTTTAAATTAACTGTACTCCTTCTTCTAGCAATATCTGTTCCACTTTTTACATGTAAAGCATGAGAACAGATGGGTCAAAATTTCGCTATAATATTCCCCCTATATTTTTGAGGAGTAATTTTTGAAGACTTTACGCAATATTGCCGTTATCGCTCACGTCGACCATGGCAAAACCACCTTGGTAGATGAACTATTAAAACAATCGGGTACATTCTTAGCACACCAAGCTGTCGATGAGCGGGTGATGGACTCAAATGCTATTGAAAAAGAGCGAGGCATTACAATTCTTGCTAAAAACACAGCTATCCACTATAAAGATACAAAAATCAATATTATTGACACTCCAGGCCATGCTGATTTTGGAGGAGAAGTTGAACGTGTTTTAAAAATGGTTGATGGAGTTTTACTCTTAGTTGATGCCCAAGAAGGCGTTATGCCACAAACCAAATTTGTTGTTAAAAAAGCACTCTCTTTAGGTTTAAAGCCAATTGTTGTTGTAAACAAGATTGATAAGCCAGCTGCAGAGCCAGATAGGGTTGTGGATGAGATTTTTGATCTTTTTGTCGCCTTAGATGCCAATGAGGACCAATTGGAGTTTCCAGTTGTTTATGCAGCAGCAATCAGCGGTTATGCAAAGCATGATTTAAATGATAAAAATGAGAATATGGTTCCTCTTTTTGAAGCTATTTTAGAGCATGTTCCTGCTCCAACAGGAGCCGATGAAAACCCTTTGCAGCTTCAAGTTTTTACACTTGATTATGATAATTATGTGGGTAAAATTGGTATTGCGCGGGTCTTTAATGGAACAATTAAAAAGAATCAAACCGTTATGCTTGCAAAAGCTAATGGTGAGCGTTTAACCGGTCGAATTAGTAAACTCATAGGATTTTTAGGCTTAGATAGGCAAGATATTGATGAAGCGTATGCAGGAGATATTGTAGCAATTGCTGGATTTGAAGCGCTTGATGTTGGAGATAGTATAGTAGATCCGGCAAATCCAATACCCCTTGATCCTCTTCATATTGAAGAGCCCACTTTAAGTGTTGTTTTTGGAGTAAATGACTCTCCTTTAGCAGGACTTGAGGGCAAGCATGTAACTTCAAATAAGTTAGCAGAGCGTCTTGAAGCTGAAATGAAAACAAATATTGCTATGAAGTATGAATCAATTGGAGAGGGGCGTTTTAAAGTCTCTGGTCGTGGTGAGCTGCAAATTACAATCTTAGCTGAAAATATGCGAAGAGAAGGGTTTGAATTTACTCTTGGGCGCCCTGAAGTTATTATAAAAGAGGAAAATGGAGTCAAACTTGAGCCATTTGAACACTTAGTTGTGGATGTTCCAGATGAGTTTACCGGTGCAGTTATTGAAAAACTTGGTAAACGAAAAGCTGAAATGACTGCGATGAATCCAACTGGAGATGGACAAACAAGAATAGAGTTTGAAATTCCAGCAAGGGGTCTTATTGGATTTAGAAGCCAATTTTTAACAGATACCAAAGGTGAGGGAATTATGAATCACTCATTTTTGGAGTTTAGACCTCGAATAGGTTATGTTGAACATCGAACAAATGGGGCCTTAGTTTCCATGGAAAACGGTGAGGCTTTGGGGTATTCTCTTTTTAATTTACAAGAGCGTGGAGTGCTTTTTATTGGACCCCAAACAAAGGTTTATACAGGTATGATTATTGGTGAACACTCAAGGCCAAATGATTTGGATGTAAATCCAATTAAAGGTAAACAGCTATCAAACGTTCGCTCTTCTGGGGCTGATGAGGCGATAAAACTTGTACCCCCAAGACTTTTAAACCTTGAAAGAGCTTTAGAGTGGATTGAAGATGATGAACTTGTTGAGGTAACTCCAAAAAATATCCGGGTGCGCAAAAGATACCTTGATCCAACCGTGAGAAAAAGAGTTTATAAACAAAATAAAAAAGATTAAGCCCAAAATTCGGGCTTAATCTTAAGCTAAAGTTTGAAGAGCATCTTCATAATCTGGTTCTTGAGTAATCTCTGGAACAATCTGTTTATATGCTATTTTTCCATCTTCTGAAACGATAAAAATAGCTCTACATGTAAGACCTTGTAATGGACCATCTTTAATTAAAACTCCATAAGCATTTGCGAACTCTTTTGATCTAAAATCACTGCCTACTTGGAGGTTCTCAATTCCTTCTGTTGTGCAAAAACGCCCCATTGCAAAAGGCAAATCCATAGAGATTACACTCACTTCAACCCCTGGAGTCTTAGCTGCAGTTTCGTTAAATTTGCGAGTTTCAGCTGCGCAAACTGGAGTATCAAGTGAAGGTACTACAACTAAAACCTGTTTTTTTCCTTTTGCACCGCCAACGCTTAATGGGCTTAAATCTTTTGAAACCACGATAACCTCTGGAGCCAAATCTCCTACATTTAAAAAAGTCCCCTCTAACTCAACTGGATTACCTTTTAGTGCCGTTTGTGCCATTTTTATTCCTTTTTTCATAATATGTCTCTATTGTAGGCTAATTAGGATAAAAATTATCTTTAATTAAGGGGTTAATATTTGAGTGATATAATGGAGTATATTTTTAAAAAAGGCTGGCAATGAGTGCATACCGAGTATTAAAGATTGCTCTATATGTTGCAGTAACTGTAATCATTATTTATGCCATTTATGGAGCTTTTTTTAAAGATAGTATTGGAAGAAGTAAATCTACTTTTAGTTTTGAAGAGCCAAAAAAGTATGAGCTCAAACCCATATCAAACCCTTATGAAGTCTCTTTAAATCAAATTTTAATTAACTTAGGAGAGGGAGATTTTAGATATTTAAAGAGTGAAATTTCAGTTGAAGCTCCAACAAAGCAAGATGTGAAATTGATTCAAAAAAACAGAGAGATTTTACGCCGTTTAGTTTTAGAAATAGCAAGTCATGAGAATGCAGACCATTTAATCACACCAGAGGGGAAAGAGGCATTTAAACAGCGCATTATTGATGAAGCAAGGATGAAATTGGGTCTTAGGATAAGTTCGGTCTATTTTCGTAATTTTATCCTAGCTGAGTAAGCTTTACATGTAAAGAGTCCAAAAAGGGCCATGAAACTTGCTCCTAAATATAAGTAAGGACCATAAATCCATCCAGAAATAAGTGCTCCCATAAAACCTCCTAATCCAAAAGAGATTCCATAATAAAACTGAGCAGCTAAGCGTCTGTTTGAATATATTGTATGCAAGTAGCTAAAAGCAGCACTGTGATGCAAAGCAAAACTAAATGCATGGAAGGCTTGAGCAAAAAAAGCTATAAAAATATAGCCTGGAAATGCAAAGAGTAAAAACCACCTAATAGATGTCATAAGAGTTGAAAATTCAATTAAATCTAAAAGCTCATACCGCTTAATGAAATAGCCTTGGAAGTAAAAGAGTAAAATTTCACAAATTACTCCAAATGCCCACATCCAGCTTGTAAGCTCTAAGCTTATGCCAGCATCAGTTTGATAAATTGTAAAAAAGTTATAAAAAGCTCCAAAGCTCATTTGCATAAAAAAGAGATTGAGCCAAAAACCAAAATGGGGTTTAAAATCCAATTTTCCACTTGCTACTTTTGCATTAGAAAAATCGCTATTTTTTCGAGTAATTGTAAAACCAAAAAAGGTCATTAAAAGTACACTTCCTAAAAAAAAGTGCAAACCCATATGAACATTTTGGAGCAGTTTTGCAAGGACTATTCCCACGCTCATAAAACCAATTGAGCCAAATAGTCTAGCTTTTCCATAGTGCTCTTTGCCCAAATACTCCAGCGCGTATGTTTCTAAAAAGGGTAAAATTAATCCTAATGATGCACCAAGTAAGAAATTTGGAAAGATAAAAAGATAGAAATTTTCAATGGTAAAATAGAATATGATTGCACTAAGGATTGCCAATCCAAGAGAGAGATAAAATACAAAAATCGTCAATTTAAACCGGCGTTGGAATAAAAAAGGAACTAAAAATCGAGTTAATGGAGCGATGGCAAAAATAACTCCAATCTCAAATGGCTTATAGCTTAAAATCTGTAAGATTTTGGGCAAAAATATGATATAAACCCCAATAATGGAAAAATAGAAGAAGAAAAAGCCAGCAAAACGTAAATACATTATCTGCGTACGTAAGTTTGGGAGAGCAGATCCTGTAAATTTTTACGATCTTTTCGAAAAAATCCTATTAAAAGTCCAACTAAAGTTACACCCGAAAATAGATACACTACATACCTCCAAAGGGAGCGAATAAAACTTGGTTTTTGTTTTGTATTTGAATCAATTAAATATAAATCATAAGCTTTTAATCCCGGGCTTTGTCCTTTTTTTGACCAAAAAAGAGCAAGTATAATCCCAAATAGAGCAGTATCTGCAAAAATAGCTAAGTTATTTGATTGGAATGCCTCCTTGCCATCTAAAATGACATAAGTTGTAAAATAGAGCAAAGGAACATAAATCATAAACATATCAATAACCCAAGCTTTAAAGCGCTCCACAAGTGGAGCGGCTTTTGGGGTTTCATCTTTTGGCGGCGATGAGGGCTTTGGGCGCTTGCCCTGTTTAAGTTCGCGCCAGCGCATCTAATTTCCTCTACTTCCAGGTTTTATAGCCTTTGAGCCATCCTTGCACAGCGGGCACTCTTTTGGGTTATAAATTTCAAAAGTAAAATCACCAAGGGCAAAAAATGGAACATTATTTGGAAGTTTACATGTAAGCGATGGTTCATTGTTGCCCCCTACTCGCTTACAAAATCCCCGATTTGCAAGAGCAGCAAAGGCTACTACCTTGCCACCATTAGCTTCAATACATTTTGCAGCCTCAAGAGCTGAGCCACCTGTGGTAATAATATCTTCACAAATAAGCACTTTCTCATTTGGTTGAACCTCAAAACCGCGCCTTAGAGTCATCTTTTTATCAACCCGTTCAGTAAAGATAGAGCGTACACCAAGGGCTCTTGCTAACTCATATCCAGCTAAAACTCCCCCAAGTGCTGGTGCACATACTGTGTCAACTTCGACTTTAAACTCTTTAATCTGCTCTGCTAGAGCAGTTGCTAACTTTTCAGCAAGCTTTGGGTCTTCTAAAACCTTTGCGCTTTGGAGATAAAATTGCGAGTGATTCCCGCTACTTAGTAAAAAATGACCCTCTAAGTAAGCCCCAGCATCTTTATAGATAGTTTCTAAATCCAATTTTAAACCTTTAATAGTTCGGCCTCTTTCTCTTTTACAAGAGTATCGACCTTTTCTACAAAACTATCGGTGATTTTTTGTACCTCTTCGTGAGCTTTTTTTGACTCATCTTCGGTTATCTCTTTATCTTTTTCGAGTTTTTTTACTTTATCATTAGCATCTTTTCGGATATTTCTAATAGCAACTTTGGCTTTTTCGCCCATCGCTTTTGCCTTTTTGACATTCTCTTGGCGCTGTTCGATTGTCATTGGTGGGAAGTAGAGTTTGATGCTCTCGCCGTCATTATTTGGATTTACGCCAATATTAGCAGCACTAATTGCACTCTCAATGGCTTTTAGCATAGACTTTTCCCAGGGTGAAATGCTAATAGTTGTGGCATCAGTTGCCAAAACTGTTGCAACCTGATTTAGCGGAGTTGGAGTTCCATAGTAGTCAACTTGGATATTATCCAAAATTGAGATAGAAACCTTCCCGCTTCTTAGAGTGCTAAAGTCACGCTTGAGCACTTCAATACTTTTTGAAGAGTGCTCCTTTTGTTCTTGGTAGATTTTATCTAACATCAGTTATCCTTTATTATGATATGAGTTGAAATGTTTTTGCCAACACTTAAAACCAATCGAGTTCTCTTGTTAGTAAGAGGTTTATTGAGAGTAAAATTAACTTCGCCATCTTTGATGAAAACCTCTTGCCAACCAAGGCCAGTAATGTAAAGTCCAGCTTTTTGATTATCAAAAGAACTCTTTACATGTACACTTTTTAAAATTCCATCTTTTGGATAGGTCTTTGGTTCAATCCAATCAGCTTTTAGGTATGAGTACTCAAGTAGCTGTTTTAAATTGGAATTTTCACCTAGGGCAATTCTATCTAAATTCATTGGATTACTCTCATGGGAGACTGCTCCAATGTTTTGGTTAAAGATAGCTTCAAAACCAAAAGATTCTGCTATTTTTTGTACATCTAAATTGTATTCTCCATAGGGATAGCTAAAGTAGCGTGGTTTAAATCCAAGCTCTTTTTCAAAGAGTTCTAAACCCTTTTTAAAATCCTCTTGCAAACTCTTTTTATCCATTCTTGTCATGTGAGGATGGGCGTAGGAGTGGAAAGCTAACTCCCCATATTTTGCAATCTCTCTTAACTCATCCCAGCTGCTAAAATCACCATATTTTTTTTGAGTTGCTTCAACATAAATAAAGAAGGTAAAAGGAAAGTTATACTATTAAAAAATTCCAAAGCCATTATCATAAAAGCTTTTATAGCTATCATCGATTGTAAAGGCTACCCATTTTTTAGAAATGGGTTTTTTAGAATGTATTGAATCAACTATAGTTGATAGTGGGACGACTTCATAGCCATTTTCATTAAGATAATCAAATTGTGCTTTTAGGGTTTGGATTGAAATATTTGTACTTGGATATCTATCATCACCAAAGCGATGATAGATAAAAATGTGCGCATCCGCAATTGCGCTAAGACACCAAAGTCCAAGCAAAAAAAGGATGCGTATCATGATCCTTATTCGGCCTTTGGAGCTTGTGGTGCTTGCGGTGCTTGTGGAAGTGGAGTCTCTGCTGGTGCAGGAATGGTTGTATCAATCTCTTCGGCAATTGAGCCACCTTTTTGGGTGTTATACATGTAGCCAAGAGCTAATGTATTTACAACAAAAAGAAAGGCTATGCCAAAGGTAAATTTTGCTAAAAATCCTGCTGGTCCTTTTGCACCAAAGAGAGATTCATTGCTTCCGCTATATGCGCCTAATCCAATTGATGAACTTTTTTGTAACAATACTGCAATGGTTAAAATAGCTGTCAAAATAAATTGTGCAACCAATAAAATTCCAGTCATAATATAATATCCTTTTAGAAAAGCTGACAATAAAACGTAGTAGTATATCTAAAAATTGCTAAAGTAAATCTTTTTCAATTGTATAAAGGCTGTAGCGGATCTGTTTAAATTTCTCAGATTGGGCCTTTGAATGGAGTTTTAAAAGCTCTTCAAGAACCCTTGCGCTCTCTTGAGCACGCTTGATATTTGCAATTACAATATGGGATAAATCGATTCGATTTTGCTCGCTTTTAGTGGAAGGTCTTAATACATCATTTTCACTATCTCGAGCTTTTAAAAGTGATTCATAATCATCAATGCGTACTTGGTGGCGCAAGGCTTTGATTGCTCCTGCTGTTGTGGCATCATCAAAGCCGTAACGCCGAATATCTTCTAAAACGCGTAACCCCTCCCTTAAGCGGTTGAGGTTAGCGTCAATTGTGCGTAATACGGCAGTAGGAATTTCAGACATATTTATTCATCGCTGCCCAAAATACCAAAGATTTGAAGCAGTGAAACAAAAAGATTTAAAAAGTCTAAGTAGAGTGCAATTGCACCTTCAATAGGTGTTTCGTATGCACCTCTGATAATGTTTTGAGTATCATAAAGTATAAACGCACTAAATAAAATTGCTCCCACACTTGCGATGGCTAGTTGTAAAATTGGACTTCCCAAAAAGATATTAATAAGTCCAGCTACAACCATGATAATAAGCGTGATAAAGAGCATTTTTCCCATTGCACTAAAATCTTTGCTTGTATTCATAGCAAAGACTGAAAGTCCGCCAAACGCCACTGTTGTTAGAACAAAAGCATTTGTAACAATACCAGCTCCGCCTGGCATTTGCAAAATTACTGCAAGCAATGGTGTGAGTGTTAAACCACTAAGAAAAGTAAAGGCAAAAAGTAAAACAAGATTTAACCCCTCTTTTTTCTTAGCTGCATAGAGTCCAAAAAGACAAACAAACTCTAAAATTACTAGAGGCCAGAACCATCCAGCAATTGCTGGAGCCATACTCATGCCTACATATGCACCAACACTTGCAGCCAATAAAGATGCAGCAAAAAGCTGATAAGTCTGCTTAATGAATGTTGATAATCGAGTAGCTGAGTGCTGGCTTGTTGAGTAGCCCTGCGTAGCTCGATTGTGGATATAATCTCTGTCGTACAACGCCATGTTTTCTCCTAAATAAACTTATTTTGCTATTTAGTATACCAAATTTGAGGTAAATAAAAATTAAATAAGTATGATTTATTTTTCACCATACTCCTACAAAATGGGGTTTTTTGAATAGATTTATTTATTTTTTAGTAAAATTAATCCTTGGTATCTTTTAAGGGCTTATTGGATATTGTAAGTGTAATAAAACTAGCTAAAAGGAGCTTTCATGCAGCAGGGTGCGGCATTTGTTTTGGGAGTTTTTTTGCTTTTAAGTGCTGGTGCCCTTGGCATGAGCTTTAGCAGCGGCCTTGCAAAATATAAGCAAATGGATCGGATCGTAAGGGTAAAAGGTTTAGCTCAAAAAGAGGTTTTAGCCGATACTGTTATTTGGCCTATTCAATTTACAAGAACTGGAAATGAGTTGAGTTTATTGTATGAAGCGATTCAAAAAGATAGAAACGCAATTCTTGATTTTTTAACCCAAAGTGGTTTTTCAGATGATGAAATTACCATAAATGCTCCTCAGGTTCACGATAGATTAAGTGAGCAGTATGGAGGCAATATTGAGGGAAAATTTCGATATATTTTAACCCAAACAATTTCAGTTTACAGTAAAAATGTTCAATTAGCTAGAAAAGCGATGGTTGATATTGAGCCTTTAGGAAAAGAGGGCATTACTTTTAATTCCCAATCTTATGAAAACAAGGTTGAATATATCTATACCGGGCTTAATTCAATTAAGCCAGAAATGCTAAAAGAGGCTACTTTAAATGCAAGGGCAGCTGCACAAACTTTTGCAGATGATTCCCAAAGCAAACTTGGAAAAATAAAAAGTGCTACTCAAGGTCAATTTAGCATTTATGATAGGGATAAAAATACACCTTATATCAAAATAGTCAGAGTTGTCTCAACTGTTGAATATTATTTAAATGACTAAGCTTTACATGTAAAGGAGAATGAATGCGCCTTTTTTATCCACTCCTATTTTCTTTGATTGGAATTTTTTTAGCAGGTTGTATTGCAAATACAACCCAAAGTGGAGCATTGGGTGTGGAGCGCTCTCAACTGCTTATGGTTTCTGCTAGTCAAATGCAAGAGGGAGCCAATGCTGCATACAAAGAGGTTTTAAGTGATGCAAGGGCTAAAGGCATACTCAATAAAGATCCAAAAACTTTAGATAGATTAAAAACAATCATGAATCGACTTATACCGCAAACTAGGGTATTTCGATCTGATGCTCCTAGCTGGGATTGGGAAGTGAATTTAATCCATGAAGATACTTTAAATGCTTGGTGTATGCCAGGTGGTAAAATTGCATTTTATTCAGGGATTATTGAAAAATTACACTTAAGCGATGATGAGATTGCTGCAATTATGGGGCATGAAATGGCTCATGCACTCAGAGAACATAGCAGAGAAAGAGCTTCGCAGGATCAGTTGCGGCAAATTGGATTGATAATAGCCCAAGAAGTTGCCGGATTATCAGGAGATGTTATGAAAATGGCTGATATTGCCACATACTATACAATCTCATTGCCTTATAGTCGTGAGCATGAAAGAGAATCAGATATTATCGGTATTGAGTTAGCTGCTAGGGCTGGGTATGATCCATATGCGGCGGTGAGTGTTTGGGAAAAGATGGCTGCACAATCCAACTCGCAAACACCAGAATTTTTAAGCACCCATCCAGCTCCCAAGAGTAGGATCATAGAATTAAAAAGAGCTGCAAAAATGCTTGAGCCAATCTATTTAGAATCTAAACAGTAGACTATTTTTTAGTCATAGCCTCTTGAGGATTGTTTGTAAAAAAGATATTGCTACTTTGATTTTGCTCATCAAAGAGGATAACAGTAAGTTTGTTTGGCTCATGAGGCGCAATTGATGCTAGTTTTTCTTCATCGTGGAGGTAAATTGTAAAGGGGTATTCTGCCATGCGTGGCTTAGCAAATAGCCGTGTAACAATTGATGGCATTTGGCTTATATCGCCTATATATATCGTTTGGTTGCTAGGCAGATAGGATGTTGGCTTGGTTTGTAAAAAGGCACTCATAATATTGTTGCCTTCTTGATCAAAGCTGATAATAATGCGCTTTGTTTCATTTGAGATTTGAAGAGGCTTATCTGATGCACTATAATATTTTAGCTCTTGGAATTGGGAAAGTTCTAAGATAGGCTGCGCCCATAAAAGGGTAGAAAAAAAGATGAAAAAGATTAATCGGGTCATTACTTCTCCTTTAACTATCTGCGTATTATAAACAAGGCGCCCTTTAAGGGGATTGAAATGCGTGGTAAATACTTGAGACAAAAATAGCCAATATAAAACCGCCGCCAACGATTAACCGTATGTAAAAGCGCCTATACTTAGGGTTTTTCATTTCACACTCCTTTGAGATTTATAATAAACTAAAAAAATAGTCTCTTTGATAATCATATCTAAGATTAAAAGAGGATTTTCTTGACAATGCGCAATTTTTTATCTTTAGATTTTGATACCATTTTGCTAATTTAACTTGCAATCTTCTCCTGTGAGTTAAATGGTTTAAGGACATAAAGCAAAAGCCGAATACAGCTCTTTAGGTTATCGCACACTAGCCTTGGAAGCAGCCAAAATTTTTAACCGTGGCGTAACTGTCATTATGCCTACTCCTACACACACACCGGTTATTCAAGAGTTCGGCTTTTGCACCCTTTACTTTTAACATCTGCATAAGCACAAATTTAATATAATATCCCGCTTTTTATAGAGAGGTGTCCGAGTGGTTGAAGGAGCA
>DDHL01000083.1:26753-28647 GCA_002352945.1 Campylobacteraceae bacterium UBA1877
GCCGTCGCACCAATAACCACTTAAGCGCATGAAAAACCAAAAAACTTTTGCCAACCGGAAAGTGTTCCGCTACATTAGCGCGCCTCGACGGACAGCACGCCCGTCGAGATCCGGTGAGGTGTCCGAGTGGTTGAAGGAGCACGCCTGGAACGCGTGTAAGGTGCAAGCCTTCGTGGGTTCGAATCCCATCCTCTCTGCCAGATTGTATAAACTCTATTAAGATGGTGCTAGATTATTTTGATTTTAAAGTAACTGCATTTAATAAACTACACTTTGAAGTAATTTTCAAATCCATATCTTACTTTTAAATTAGCCATAGCTTTACTAAAATGGCTATGGCTAAATTTATTATTGGCAGCCCTCGCACTCAATGCTTCTATCAACCACATCAAAAGCGCTTTCTGGGCTTTGTGAGCGCAGGTAGTAAGTAGATTTTATTCCAAGCTCCCAGGCATACATGTAAATGTCATTTAAATATTTTCCGCTTGCTTTATCAAGAGTGATAAATATATTAAGGCTTTGGCCTTGATCAATCCATTTTTGACGAATAGCGCCAGCTTTAATTAAAAGCTTTTGATCAAGATCATATGCAGGAGTGTAGTAGCTCCAAGTATCGGGAGATAAATTTGGAGCGGTTACTGGAATCATTCCCGAAAGGTTCTCTTCAAACCATTTTCGTTTGTAAATTGGCTCAATCGTTTGTGTAGTTCCAACAAGAATTGAAATTGAACTTGTGGGGGCTATGGCCATAAGGTAGCCATTTCTCATTCCATGCTCTTTCACTTTAGCGCGCAATTTATCCCAGTCATAGGTTGTTCCATCAAAAAGTCCACCCCGCTTAACTAAAGCTTTGGCATTCTCGTTGGCCATGTCGATTGGAAAGATACCTTGAGACCATTTTGATCCTTCATAGTCTGGATAAACCCCCTTTTCTACTGCTAAATTCGAAGATGCATAAATGGCATTGTAGCTGATTGCTTCCATGATTTCATCAATTTTTGCCAAATGCTCATAGCTTCCCCACTCAATCTTGGATTCAGCTAACATTTGCGCTTCACCCATAACACCAAGCCCAATAGCCCTTGTGGCTAAATTGGTTCTTTTAACTTTTGCATGGGGGTAGAAATTTAAATCAATAACATTATCAAGCATTCTAATTGCTATTGGAACGCACCGCTCAATATCCTCTTTTGTATTGATTTTAGAAAGGTTTACACTTGCTAAATTACAAACAGCAGTTTTGCCTTCAAACTTCTCTTTTTCTACTATGAAAATCTTTTTGCCACCAATGGTATCAAGTGCAGTAATCTTTTTTGCTTTTTTAATAATACCATTGTCCAGTTTTACATCCTCATCCTCTTCAAAGAGATCAAATGAGTCATCTTCATAAACTACTTTGATTTTGTAATGGTTTGGAGCTGTATTTTGGAAAATTTCAGTGCACAGATTTGAACTTCTAATAAGACCAACATGACTGTTTGGATTGACTCTATTTGCATGGTCTTTAAAACATAAAAATGGACTTCCACTCTCAAAATAATTTAATAGAATCTTTTTCCAAAGCTCTTTTGCTTTTATCTTCTCTTTGCTTATGCTCTCATCTTTCTCATACTCTTCATATCGGGCCTTAAATTCATCTGCGTATAAATCTGATAAGTCTGGAGTATCAGCAGGATCAAAGAGGGTCCAGATTCCATCCTCTTTGACTCTTTGCATAAATAGATCATTTATCCATAAAGCGGGAAATAACTCATGGGTACGGCGTCTCTCTTCGCCTGAATTCTTTTTTAAATCCAAAAAGTCTGACACATCCATATGCCATGGCTCAATATAGACTGCAATTGCTCCTTTTCTTGTTCCAAGTTGATCTACGGCAATAGCAATATCATTTGTA
>DDHL01000083.1:28844-33212 GCA_002352945.1 Campylobacteraceae bacterium UBA1877
TAGCAATATCATTTGTAATTTTTAAAAATGGAATGATGCCGCCGGCTGCATTTTTGTGTCCATCAATGCTTCCCCCCATTGCACGAACAAGGTTCCAATCCCATCCAATTCCACCACCAAATTTACTAAGTAGACTCATCTCTTTATAACTATCAAATATTCCTTCAATATTATCTGGAGTTGAGCCAATATAGCAAGAGCTTAATTGGTGCCTTGTTGTCCGCGCATTTGAAAGCGTTGGAGTTGCTAGCATGACTTCAAATTTACTAATTAAATCATAAAACTTTTTGGCCCAATCTTGCGGATTGAACTCATTTTGGGCTAAAAACATAGCTATTGCCATAAACATATGCTGGGGCAGTTCTATAGGATTTCCCTTGCGGTCTTTTATAAGGTATCTATCGTGTAAAGTTTTAATACCCAAATAGGTAAATTGTAAATCTCTTTCTGGCTTAATATAGTCGTTTAAATCATCTAAATCGTACTTCTCTTTGAGTCCTAAAAGAATCCGACCCTCTGCCTCTCCGCGTTCAAAATACTCTCGCAAGTGACAGTAGTCTGAGTATCCATTCACCTTATGATACAAATCATACAAAAAGAGCCTTGCTGCTACAAAGGTCCAATTGGGCCTGTCTACATCGATTTTTTCAACTGCTGTTTTTATTAGTGTTTGTTGAATCTCTTCTGTCGAAATTTGGTCACGAAATTGAATTTTTGCATCAACTTCTAATTCGCTTTGGTTGACATTTTCCAATCCAGCAACTGCTGCTGAAGTATATTTTTTTATCTTTGAAATATCTAGTGGTTCAATTCGACCGTTTCTTTTTCGAACTGTCAACATTATTTTTCACCCCCGAAAACTCTTTTGAAAATTTTGTCTACATTTTTTGTATAGTAGGAGTAGTCAAAACAGTTTCTAATCTCATCTTCACTGAGTTTTTCCCTTAGGCTCTCATCTTCTAAGAGATTTTGCAAAAAGAGACTTTCGCCTTTATCGTTAATTGCAGCTTTTCCCTTTTGCAAATCTTCCCAAACCTTCATCGCATTTCTTTGAACAATTTTATATGCATCCTCTCTTGAAACTCCGCGAGATGGCAGTTCTAATAAAATTCTTTGAGAAAAAACAAGTCCTCCTGTTAGGTTGAGGTTTTTCATCATATTTTCGGGATAAACAACAAGCTTTTCAATCACTCCAGTGAGTCTTGTTAACATAAAGTCTGTTGTTATAAAGCTATCTGGTAAAATAAAGCGCTCTACTGAACTGTGAGAGATATCACGCTCATGCCAGAGAGCTACATTTTCCATTGCTGGAATTGCAAACGATCGTATCATGCGGCAAAGTCCAGTTACATTTTCTGTAAGGACTGGATTTCTTTTGTGGGGCATAGCCGAACTTCCCTTTTGTCCCTTGCTAAAATACTCTTCAGCCTCGTAAACCTCTGTGCGTTGATAGTGCCTAACTGCTACTGCTATTTTCTCACAACTGGATGCAAGCAAAGCAAGCGCATTCATAAGAGCTGCATATCTATCACGCTGGATAACTTGATTTGATGCAGGAGCTGGCAAAAGATCTAACTCTTTGCATACAATCTCTTCTAATTCTAACGGTGCATGGGCAAAATTTCCCATAGCTCCACTAATTTGACCTACACTAATAACTTTCATTACATGTTCAAGATTTTCTAGTGAACGTTTAATTTCATCATGCCAAATTGCTAAAACTAATCCAAAAGTAATTGGCTCTCCATGTATTCCATGACTTCTTCCAACCATGAGCGTATTTTTATGCTCATATGCTCTTTTTTTAAGCGCAGCCATCAAGCCCTTGACATCTTCAATGATTAGTTTTAGTGAATCTCTCATCTGCAAAGCCACAGCAGTATCGATACAATCACTGCTTGTCATTCCATAATGAACCCACCTACTCTCTTCTCCAAGGCTTTCTGCAACACTGGTTAAAAAAGCAATGACATCATGTTTTGTCTCTTTTTCTATTTCATCGATTCTTTTTACATCAAAACTTGCGTTTTTTAAAATCTTTTTACAATCATCATCTGGAATAAGTCCCAACTCATTCCACGCTTTTACAGCTGCTTTTTCTACTTCAAGCCATGCTGCATATTTTGCTTCTTGTGTCCACTTCTCTTTCATAACATTACGCGCGTATCGTTCGACCATTTTTTTCCTTCACTGATATATCTTTACACTAAACTGCTTTCAATGCAGTGTAAAAATACTCATCGGTTTATAACTCTTTTGGTATAATGTAGACTCTTTTTGCAGGTAAGAAAATCATTACATGTAAAGAGTAAATTTTATCTAATTGAGAGTAAATATTGCCTTATATTAAAAAACCATATTTTATTCATCGCCCTATTCCAATATACTCCTTTTTAATAAAAAAATTGGGTGTTTCTATGCGCGAATCCCAGCGCATGATTGACCGAGCTCGTGTCTATCAAGATGGCCTTGCAATAGTTGAAAAAAATGAAGTCGTACAAGGTAAAATTGAAATAGTTGTATATCAGCCAAATCCACGAGGTTTAAAGCCTTTATTTGAAGAGGATGATTTTGCTATTTTTAATAAACCAAGCGGAGTGCTTGTTCATCCAACTAGTAGAAAATGCGACTACTCATTGTTAGATGAAATTTTGCATTTATATGGAGCTTGCGCACACGTTGTTCATAGGCTAGATAAAGAGACGAGTGGATTGATAATAGTTGCTAAAAATAGACCAGCTGAAGTTAGCTTAAAACGTCTTTTTGAAGAGCGAAAAGTCCAAAAAAGTTATTTAGCTTTAGTTCGGGGAAAACTAATTGATTCAATGATGATAGATGCTCCTCTTTTAAACAATCAATCCTATGGTAAGTTAAAGCAGAGAATGTTTGTTGACCCCAAAGGAAAACCTTCTCAAACTAAAATTATTCCTTTAAAATACTTTTCTAAGGATGACCTATCTCTTATTGAGGCATTTCCACTAACTGGAAGGCAGCATCAAATACGTGCTCATTTGTTTCACGTGAAACATCCCATACTTGGAGATCCAATTTATGGCGTTGATGTTAAAGTTACGCAGGATTATTTAGATGGAGTATTGAGTCCTGAAGAGAGAGTTACATTTATGGGAGCATCTAGATTGATGCTTCATGCTCATAAACTTAGTTTTGAATACAAATCAAAAAAGTATCGCTTTCAATGTGGAGTTGGAAATCTTTTTAATCCATAAAGGAGTTTGCTATGGTTACTCTTACATGTAAAGGTGAATCAATTTACCCAAAAGCTCTTTTTTGTATTGGCAGAAATTATGTTGAACATATTAATGAGTTACAAAATGCAAAACCAGACGAGTGTGTCTTTTTTATTAAACCACCTCATGCGTTAGGTGAATCTTTACATGTAAGTCTTCATAATGAACCGGTTCATTATGAAGGGGAGTTAGTTTTTGTGTTAGGAGATGGTGGATTCAAAGCAGTCGGTTTTGGTTTGGATCTAACAAAACGTGAATTACAAACAAAACTAAAATCAAAGTCCCTTCCTTGGGAGCGCTCAAAGGCTTTTCGCGTTAGTGCATTAGTTAGCGAATTTGTTCCTTTTAACTCACTTGAATCGTTGCGTTTAGAACTTTATATAAATGGCAAGTTAGTTCAATCAGGGGGAGTTAAAGATATGATATATCCTCCAAAAGTTGCTCTAAAGTCTCTTTTAGAGTGGAGCGATGTATATGAAAATGACCTCTTATTTACTGGAACTCCAAAGGGAGTTGGGGTTGTGCATATTAAAGATATATTTCATGGCAAGGTCTATGAAAATGATAAACTCTTAGTTGAACATGAATGGATAGCTACTTAGAGCTATTTTTGTCAAAAAAGATTACTTTTATTATTCCATATAAGCTTACGCATGCAACTATTGCAATAAATATTATCTGAGCCCAATCAAGCGTAGTCATTTTTACTCCTCTCTTTTAATTGCCCGCAGGCTGCGCTTATATCTAGTCCTTTTGATTCTCTAATTGTGCAGATTAATCCATGGGCATTTAAATAGTCTCTAAATTGCTCCATTGATGCAACACTTGGTCTTTTGTATTTGCTCCCCTCATGAGGGTTAAAATAGATTAAATTAACTTTTGCCTTAATTCCATGAAGAAGTTTTACTAGCTTTTTAGCACTGCTTAGCGAATCATTTACCTTGTCAATGACTAAGTATTCAAACATCACTCTTTTTCTATCATCAACGGGAAATGATTTTATTGCTTCAATAATTGATGCAATATTGTATGCCTTGTTTATTGGCATCAACTCTTGGCGCAGCTCATCGTCAACTGCATGTAGGGATATGGCTAGTAAAACACCTAAATTTAACTCACC
>DDHL01000083.1:33467-38698 GCA_002352945.1 Campylobacteraceae bacterium UBA1877
TAACTCACCCAACTTTTTAATTTGATTGCTCAAACCGCTTGTAGAAATAGTTTGACGTCTTGGAGATATACTAAGTCCATCTATATCGGAAAAAATTTTAACTGCATTTGAAACACTCTTTAAATTATCAAGCGGTTCACCCATGCCCATAAAAACAATATTTACCCTTCTTTGTGCAGGAATTTGAAATCGTCTTTTAATGGCAACTACTTGAGCGACAATTTCACCTGCACTAAGATTTCTTATAAAACCACCTTTTGCAGTAAAACAGAATGAACATCCAATCTTACATCCAACTTGTGATGATATGCAAACTGTATATCTTGCATGCCTTCTTATCCTCCCATCCTCACTTACTTCCTCTTCTTTCATGGGAAGGAGTACCGATTCAATTGTATGGCCATCTTGCAATTTAAAAAGAAGCTTCACGCTTCCATCTAAGCTCTTTTCTTCCCGTACAATTTCTAACGGATCGATGATGAAATTCTCGGATAGAAATTTTCTTAAATCCTTAGGCAAATTATTCATTTGTTCAAAATCATTTACATAGTGTTGGTAGAGCCAATTATAAACTTGCTTAGTTCTAAATTTTGGCGTTACAAATTTTGTTAATTCATCTTTTGTCAAATCTAAAATTGTTTTTTTCATATGAAGGCCTTAAAATGTGAATTTATAGCTTCACTTAAGAGCTCTTTTGCCCTCTTGTGGTTTTTTAAAAAGTCAGAATGGGCTCTATCATTGCAAAAATTTGTGATACAAAAAAGGCCAAAAGCATCAATATTAAGCGCCTTTGCTGCAGATAAAAATCCATAAAACTCCATATTTTCTATTTCACACCCTTTTTTTGTAAAGAGTTTTGCCATACTCTCATCTGTACAAATGTAGTTGCTAGAATTTGTACATATAAAAGGGTATGTTTCACGTGAAACATCTTGGGGTATGTTAGATAGTACTTCAAGTGTAATTGGAGTGTATGATTTTGATTGAAGATATCCAATCTCTATATTTTTTGACTCATTACTGCAATATAAATCAAAAATTTTACCATTTCCGTAACTTCCAGCAGTGCCAATAAAAAGAAGAGACTTGGGCTTTTTAGATATAGAAATTCTAACGGTATTGATTGCAGCCTGGGCAATACCTATACCAATTGGCGTAGCAAAAGGAAACTGTTCAATATCGCCAGCACAAACTATCATAATCTAACTGCTATGCCCTCATCGTGTAGATAATGTTTTAAGTCCATAATATTGATCTCTTGGAAATGGAAGATTGATGCAGCTAAAGCAGCATCAGCATGATGGGTAAAAGCATCTTTAATGTGCTCCATAGTTCCTGCACCACCACTTGCAATGACTGGAATTTTTAGCATTTGGCTCATCTTTGAGGTTAACTCTAAATCATATCCATTTTTTGTTCCATCGCAATCCATAGAGGTAAGCAAAATCTCTCCAGCACCACGTTCTTGAAGCTCCTTTGCCCACTTAAGCGCATCAATTTTTGTATCAATCCGGCCGCCATTGATATAAACATTCCAGCTATCTCCAGTACGTTTAGCATCGATTGCAACAACTATACATTGAGAGCCAAAACGTTTAGCAGCTTCATTTATAAATTGGGGGCGATGGATTGCAGCAGAATTGATGCTAACCTTATCGCATCCAACATTAAGCAGAGCATATATGTCATCGAGTTTTCGAATTCCTCCACCAACAGTAAGAGGGATAAAAACCTCTTTTGCAACTTTTGCAACAGTATCAACGATAGTGTCACGACCCTCGTGAGAGGCTGTAATATCTAAAAAAGTAAGCTCATCAGCACCCTCGTTATTGTAGCGTTTTGCAACTTCAACAGGGTCACCAGCATCAATAAGGCCAACAAAGTTTACACCCTTAACAACACGGCCGTTGTCAACATCAAGGCAGGGAATAATACGTTTGGCGAAGGTTTCCATGGAAATTAACTCCTTTTAAATCACATAAGATTAAGTTTAGCCAATTATGGTTAAAAAAGAGTTGATAAAAAGTTAAAACAGAGATCAAAAAAGCTGTGTGTATACATTTAAGAATAATTTAGATATAATAAAGTCTTTTAGGAGCGGGTATGGAAGTAGTAGCCAAAAAATATTTTGGTCAGAATTTTTTAAAAGATAGTACCGTTCTAGAACAGATCATCCAAGCGATGCCCGAATCAGACCATCCTGTGGTAGAGATTGGGCCTGGCTTAGGTGATTTGACGCAGTGTCTCCTTCGCAAAAGGCGAGTGGAGGCTTATGAAGTCGATAAAGATTTGTGCGTCTATTTAGAGGAAAAATTTGCAGATGCCCTAAAGACAGGGGAGATAAAGCTACACAAAGGTGATGTGTTAGCCTATTGGAATAAGAGCAATACTTTATGTAAGAAGCCCTATTATTTAGTGGCCAATCTTCCCTACTATATTGCAACTCCAATTGTGCTAAAAGCTCTATATGACCCCAATTGTCGTTATATTGAAGTAATGGTACAAAAAGAAGTAGCTCAGAAATTTGCCGCAAAGCCTAAAACAAAGGCTTTTAGCTCTTTAGCAATTATTGCTCAAAGTGTGGCAGATGTGAGACTTTTAATGGATGTGCCGCCAAGTGCATTTGATCCAATGCCAAAGGTTACATCAACTATTGTGTGCATGCAAAAAAGAACCGATTTTATTCATGGGCAGCAACCTATTTTTGGTACACAAGAAGAGCTTAAAGGGTTTGAAGAGTATTTAAAAACCGCCTTTTTAGCTCCACGAAAACAGTGGATAAAAAATATGAGTTCAAAATATGATAGATCAGTATTGGAAAAAATGCTTAAAGAAGCAAAGATATCCCCTCAAATAAGACCTCATGAAATCGACACTGCGACCCATCATCACCTCTTTATACAATTATTAAAGGTGAATGATCATGTCAGAAGAGACAAACAACAAACAGCCAAGTGCTGAAAAAACTACTACACAAAGACGACAAAGACGTCCAAGAAAAACACAAAACAATAGTTCAAATGGTGCCAATGAAAAAAGACAAGATGTAGATAAAAGCCAAACAAACGGCCAAAAAACATCAAACTCAAATAATAAGAGGCGACGTAGAAGCAATGGCTCTGGACCCGTTATAGGAAATGAGCCATGGCAAAAAGAGATTTCTAGAGTCATTGTGGCAAATAAAAAGGGCCATGAAGCGCGCTTAAGTACTTTTAAATCCAATCGATCAACTGAAAAAGTACGCATTACTCCCCTTGGTGGATTGGGAGAAATTGGCGGAAATATGACAGTGGTTGAAACAGATAATTCCGCTTTGATTATCGATGTTGGCATGAGCTTTCCAAGTGAAGACATGCATGGTGTTGATATATTAATTCCAGATTTTGATTATGTACGTAAGATAAAAAATAAAATAAAAGGAATTGTTATTACTCATGCTCATGAAGATCATATTGGAGCAGTTCCATATCTTTTTAAAGAGATGCAATTTCCTATTTATGCTACCCCACTGCCTCTTGGGATGCTCTCAAATAAGTTTGAAGAACACGGCTTAAAACAGTATCGAAAACTATTTAGACCCGTTGAGAAGCGTAAAATTTATAAAATTGGCGAATTTGATGTGGAGTGGATGCATATAACCCACTCAATCATTGATGCTTCGGCTTTAGCAATTACTTCTAAAGCAGGAACTATTTTTCACACGGGTGATTTTAAAATTGACCATACTCCAATCGATGGATATCCTTCAGATTTGCATCGCTTTGCATACTATGGAGAAAAGGGCGTTTTGTGTATGCTAAGTGATTCTACAAACTCCCATAAAGAAGGCTTTACTAGAAGTGAGAGCTCGGTTGGCAAAACCTTTGATGCAATCTTTTCAAAAGCAAAGGGACGGGTGATAATGTCAACATTTTCATCTAATATCCACCGTGTCTATCAAGCAATTGAGCATGGTTTGCGCTACAACCGTAAAGTTGCAGTTATTGGGCGCTCGATGGAAAGAAACCTCGATATGGCTCGCGAGCTTGGTTATGTGGATTTGGATAAAAGTATCTTTATTGATGCTTCAGAGGTGCATAAATACCCAGATAATGAAGTACTCATCGTAACCACAGGTAGCCAAGGCGAAACCATGGCCGCACTTTATCGGATGGCAACAGATGAGCACCGTCATATTAAAATTAAACCAACTGATCAAGTTATCATTTCAGCAAAGGCAATTCCAGGAAATGAGGGAAGCGTTTCTACGGTTTTAAACTTTTTGTTAAAAAGTGGAGCTAGTGTGGCTTATCAAGATTTTAGTGAAATACATGTAAGCGGACACGCAGCTCAAGAGGAGCAAAAACTGCTTATTCGCCTTGTAAAACCACAATATTTTCTCCCAGTGCATGGAGAGTTAAACCATACACTAAAACACCAAGAGACCGCAATCAAATGCGGAGTTGATCCAAAAAATTGCCTTATTATGGAAGATGGAGACCAGATTGAAGTTTGTACGAAGTATATTAAAAAAGTAAGGTCTATAAAAACAGGCAAAGTATTTATAGACAATCAAATCAATAAGCAAATTTCAGATGATGTCGTAATTGATCGCCAAAAACTAGCCGATGCGGGTGTGGTAATGATTGTAGCTCAAATCAATAAAGATGACCAGAGATTGGAGACAAAACCAAAGGTTGTTAGTTACGGGTTAGTGCCAGATAAAGAGGATAAAGCATTTTCAAAAGATATGGAGAATGTGTTAGTGCAGTATTTAACTAATGCCAAAAAAGAGGTTTTGCAAAATCAAAGGGCATTGGAGAACGATTTGAGACAAGTGGTGAGAAAGCATATCTTTAGAACACTTAAAAAGTATCCAACTATCGTACCTACGATATTTATAATGTAAGGAAATTTGATGCAAGATTACAAACAAATTGCCAAAAATGTGTTAGTCCTAGAAGCGAATGAAATATTAACAAGTGCCGAAAAAATAGGCCAAGAAATAGAGTTAGCAGTTGAGCTTATAGCTAACACAAAAGGCAAACTTATAGTAACAGGGGTTGGAAAAAGTGGCCTAGTTGGAGCAAAGATCGCTGCTACTTTTGCAAGCACAGGAACAAGTAGCTTCTTTTTGCATCCAACTGAAGCCATGCATGGTGATTTGGGCATGATTGGAAAAGATGACTCCGTTTTAGCCATTAGTTACAGTGGAGAAAGTGAGGAGTTAGTAAGAATATTGCCCCATATCC
>DDHL01000083.1:38893-40116 GCA_002352945.1 Campylobacteraceae bacterium UBA1877
AGTAAGAATATTGCCCCATATTAAAAGGCTTGGGATCAAGCTTATTGGAATGGCTAAAGATAAAGAGTCTTCACTTGGAAGATATAGTGATGTATTTATCCCTATACATGTACAAAAAGAGGCTTGTCCGTTAGGAGCCGCCCCAACATCTTCAACCACGCTTACATTGGCTTTAGGTGATGCTTTGGCGGTATGTATGATGAAGTGGCGCAATTTTAAAAAAGAGGATTTTGCATCATTTCATCCTGGAGGAAGTTTAGGAAAGCGCCTCTTTGTAAAAGTAAGGGATTTGATGCGAACTGATAATCTACCAATTATTCAAGAGAATGCTTCACTAAAAGAGGCAATTACAGCGATGAGTGAAGGTAGGCTTGGAAATGTGCTTTTAGTTGATAAAAGCGGAAAGTTAACTGCCCTACTAAGCGATGGAGATTTGCGCAGAGCCTTGATGGAAGAGGATTTTTCATTGCATAAAGAGGCAAAACTGTATGCCACTAAAAACCCAAAAAGCTTAGATGATGATACTATTTTAGCAAGCGATGCCCTAGCAAGGATTGAGACATATAAGATACAACTCCTTGTAATTACCGATAAAGATGGCCATCCTAAGGGAGTTTTACATATTCACGATTTGGTAGAAGCTGGTATTAAATGAGTACATTAAAACGATTAAATCAATATATAGCCCATAATACCAAGTATTCACGCAGAGAAGCCGATAAGCTTATTGCTGAGGGAAAGGTAAAGGTTAATAACAAAGTTATAACTCAAATGGCAACAAGGGTAAGTGATGAAGATAAGATTAAAATCAATAATAAGCTTATCCATAAAAAAGAGCACTTTACCGTTATAGTCTATAACAAACAAAAGGGTGAATTGGTTAGTAAAAGAGATGATAGGGGCCGAAAAACCATTTACGATACTCTGCCCAAAAAGTTTTCACACTTTTTGAGTGTGGGAAGACTTGATTTTGCAAGTGAAGGATTGCTTCTTTTGACCGATTCTGCAATTGTTGCAGATGCACTGATGCGAAGTGATCTTGAAAGAATGTATTATCTTAAAATCAGAGGTGCAGTGAGTGAGCCTATGATCGAGGCCATGAGAGAGGGGTTAAATGCAGCTGATGCAACAAAGGGTGCCCACCCAATGAGTGAAATTACATCCATGAATTTTGCTCCATTTGTAGCCTACTCAGTTTTAGGCAGTAGCGGCGGGGGTACGAA
>DDHL01000083.1:40341-57074 GCA_002352945.1 Campylobacteraceae bacterium UBA1877
CTACGAAGCTAAAAGTTATTATCAATGAAGGGAAAAACCGCGAATTAAGAAGGTTTTTTGGCTATTTTGATACAGAGGTAGTTGATTTAAAAAGGGTAAGCTTTGGACGGGTAGATTTGGGAATGTTAAAACCAGGCAAGCATCGCTATTTAACATCAAGTGAGTATGATGATTTAAGAAGTTTCTTAAAAGAGCAAGGAGTTCGATACTAAGATGGATGCTCTTGCTTTGCGATTCCGCCCAAAAAGCCTTGAGGAGATGGTGGGACAAAAACATCTTGTGGGAAGCGATGCTGCCTTAGCAAAGCTTGTGCGTCAGGGGAAAATGCCCCATGCAATGTTTTTTGGCCCTCCGGGAACTGGCAAAACGACCTTAGCAAGAATTATTGCAAAGATGCTTGATGCACCCTTTTATGAGCTTGATGCTACAAGCTTAAAAGTGGAGCAGTTTCGAAAAATTTTTAATGACCATCAACATGCACTTATAAAACCGGTTATCTTTGTCGATGAGGTGCATCGATTATCAAAAACCCAGCAAGAAGTACTGCTATTGCCAATGGAAAACCATCAAGCAATCATTATTGGTGCCTCAACAGAAAACCCCTACTTTGCTCTAAGCAGTGGTATTCGTTCTCGTTCAATGTTATTTGAGTTTTACCCCCTTGAGCGTGAAGATTTAAAGAGTTTGTTAGAACGTGTTAGTAACACATTAAAATGTACAATAACAGAAGATGCAAGAGAGTATCTTATTGATTCAAGCGCAGGAGATACAAGGGCGATGCTTAATCTTTTAGAGTATGCTTTACATGTAAATAGTCAAATCGATTTAAAACTGCTCAAATCATTGCGCCCTGCCCCGCTTAAAGATGGTGTCAGCAGCGATGATACCCACTATCAGCTTGCAAGTGCACTTATAAAAAGCATTAGAGGTTCAGACGTAAATGCATCCCTTTATTGGTTGGCAAGACTTATTGAAGGGGCTGAGCCACCAGAATTTATAGCAAGGCGTTTGGTTATTTTAGCAAGTGAAGATATTGGAAATGCTAATCCAAATGCACTCAATCTAGCCAATTCAACTTTGCAGGCAGTTTTGCGCATTGGATATCCAGAATCGCGAATTATACTCTCTCAATGCGTTATTTATCTTGCATGCTCTCCAAAATCAAATAGAGCTTACGATGCAATCAATAAGGCTCAAGCCTTTGTGCAAAAAAATCCGCGTCAAGATGTGCCAATCCATCTCAAAGAGCCACAGCGCAAAGGTTATAAATATCCTCACGCTTTTGGAGGATGGGTTGAGCAAGAGTATTGGCAAGGGGGAGCAGAGTTTTACTTTTCAAGCAAAGTTGGTTTTGAGGCGACCCTTGATTCATGGCTTGAAAAGATTAAATCAGTTAAAAAATAAGCCAAAATCTTTGGCCTTTACATGTAAAGAATCAAAAAGGCCAAATTCCTCTTAAAATCAAGCTTGCAATACCCACAATCTCATGCAGTACAATATAATTTCTTTTTAGCCCTTCTAATGATGGAAGCCAATCGCGCCAAGTAAGATTAGCCGGGTAATCTCTTTTGAAATCGGTTGGAATTGGTAAAACTTCAAAGCCAAAATGTTCAAAAATGATTTTTGCTCTTAGAAGGTGATAAGCCGAGCTTACAAGGGCAATTGTACTTTTTGCAGGCATTAAAGATGCGATATATTTGCCATTTTCAAAAGTATCTAAACTTTTATCCTCTAAAACAATATAAAAATGATCAAATCCGTTAAATTTATCTACTAAAAGCAAAGCATTAAAAGGCAAATAGGTATACTCAAGGCTCTTTATAAAAGCACTTGATTCGCTAAGCTGTTTTGTTCCTCCTCCAGTGTAAAAAAGTGGAATATTGTGCTTTTTTGCAACATGAACCCCAACTAATGCGCGCTTAAGTGCATCGCTTGAGAGAGGAAGGTTTGGATGCCCTACTCCAACCCCTCCGGCAAGAACTACAACAGCATTTGGGCTATTTTGTGTAAAAGTCAAAGAGTCTTTTTCAAGCCACTTTAGCGGAAGAAGACTTGTTGGTGTGATTGTAAGCAAGTACCAAAAAAGAGCCAGGGATAAAAAGGCTTTTTTAAAGGCTGGATTTTTCCAGCCCAGATATAAAAGTATGGGCAATAAAATCCCAGGAGGTAAAAAAAGAGCGGTAAATATTTTGGAGATAATAAAAATCAATTTACTAACTCTACGCCCTCAATTTTGCTACTAATTTGTCCAATAACATACCCATCGCACTTTTGTAAAACAGTTGAGACATTGTTTGGATTTACGATTAAAACCATTCCAACACCCATATTAAATGTACGATACAATTCCATCTCATCTATGTGCGGACGCATTAAATCAAAAATTGGCAAACTTTTAATCTTGCTTTTGTAAATTTTTGCACCAAGTCCTTTTGGAAATACACGAGGAATATTCTCAAGAATTCCACCTCCAGTAATGTGCGCAAGTGCATTGAGGTAGGGTTTTAGAGCTAAAAACTCTTTAACATAGATTCGTGTAGGAGTCAAAAGGGTATCAATGAGTTTTTTCCCATCCACTTGGGTGTCAAAATCCATATTTAGGGTTTCAAAAAAGAGTTTTCGAACCAAAGAGTAACCATTAGAGTGGATTCCAGAGCTAGGAAGTGCAATAACCACATCACCCTCTTTTACTCTCTTTGTTGGGTCAATCTCCTCTTTTTCTGCAATGCCTACAGCAAAACCAGCTAAGTCAAAATCTTCACCCTGATACATTCCTGGCATTTCAGCAGTCTCTCCGCCAATAAGGCTAGCATTTGCCTCAATACATCCTTTGGAGATTCCTTTTACTATATCGGTTGCATCTTCAATGCGCAATTTTCCAGTAGCGTAATAATCAAGAAAAAATAAAGGTGTGGCAAAATTGCAAATCAAATCATTCACACACATCGCCACAAGGTCAATTCCAACACTGTCGAAGCGTTTTGCATCAATTGCCAATTTTAATTTAGTCCCTACCCCATCAGTAGCGCCTAAAAGCACGGGCTCTTTGTAGCCTGTGGGCAGTGCAAAGGCTCCGGCAAAAGAGCCTATTCCGCCAATAACATTGGAGCTAAAAGTGGATTTAACAAAGGGTTTTATGGCATCAACAAAGGCATTGCCCGCATCTATATCGACGCCTGCAGATTTATAACTTATTGGTGAAGGCATTAGTTTTCCTCAAAAACAGTAAAATTACTATTGGGTCATAGACCACCGTAGTTTAAGATTGTATATAAAAATTGGCTAATTTTAGCTAAAGCATGTTAAAATCGGGGTTAATAATTTTTAAGGAATTGAATGCGTCCCGCAATTATTACAGGCAGCATTGGAACTGGAAAGAGCACCGTTTGTAAAAGATTATCCAAAATGGGTGTTAAAGTCATAGATGCTGATTTAATTGCCCACAAAGTTTTGGATGAGAATGCCTTGCAAATTTGTGAAATGTTTGGCAAAGAGTGCCTTTTTGATGGAAAAGTAGATCGAAAGATTCTTGGCAAAATTGTCTTTAATGACCCTAAAAAACGCCAAATTCTAGAGGAGTTTATCCATCCAATTATTCACAAAGACCTTTTAGATGAATGGCAAAAAAGCAAGGATAAAAATGAGGATGCTATTTTAGATATCCCTCTTTATTTTGAGAGTAAAAATAGGTATGAGGGTTTTTTTATTGTAGTTGTGTATGCTCCAAAAGAGCAGCAAATTAAGCGTTTAAAAGAGCGCAATAATCTTTCTATGCAAGAGATACAAAAACGCTTAGATGCACAGCTACCTATTGAAAAAAAGTGTAAAATGGCCGATTGGGTAGTAGATAATTCAAAAGATTTAAAGAGCCTTGAAGAGGAGATTCAAAGCCTTTATAAATGGCTAAAGGAAGACAATGCATATTCGAAAATATAGTGCAAGTGGGAATGATTTTATCATATTTCACTCTTTACATGTAAAAGATAGAAGCGCGCTTGCTAAACATCTTTGCGATCGTCACGAAGGTGTTGGGGCAGATGGAATGATTGTTTTATTGCCCCATAATGAGTGTGATTTTATGTGGGAATTTTACAATAGTGATGGTTCGCGCCCAGCGATGTGTGGCAATGGCTCAAGAGCAGCAGCTCATTACGCATTCAATCAAGGATTGGCTAAAGAGCAGATGAGTTTTAAAACTGATGCTGGAATTTTAAGAGCATCCGTTGAGAAAGATATGGTTGAGAGTCAATTGACCCCATTTGTAAAATTGCAAGATCCATTTACAAAGAGTGGAAAAAAGTGGTACTTTTGGGATACGGGCGTGCCCCATTTGGTCTGTTTTGGCAAATATGACCAAGAGCTTGCTAGAAGTATGCGCATGGAGTTTAATGCTAATGTAAACTTTTGCACGTGGGAATCTAATGCTTTACATGTAAGTACTTATGAGCGCGGCGTAGAAGGGATGACTCAAGCTTGCGGCACCGGAATGGTAGCAGCTTTTTTAAGTGCAAGGCAGGAAGAAAAGAGGATTGAATCTTTAAGCGTAGTTCCACCAAGCGGAGAATGGTTAAGAGTAAGAATTGATGATAAAAATAGTGTCTTTTTAAAAGGTTCAGTAAGGGAGGTTTTTAGCGCTGAGGTATTTGGAGTCAATTTGTGAATAAGTTTTGCCATTTTTTAAGCATTGTACTGCTAGCTGGAAGTTTAAAAGCAGCCGGGTTTCCTCAATTTTATTATGAGATAAAAGATAGCAAAACCCAAAGGCAAGAGTTTGGACGCATAATGCGTCCCATGATTGATAAGGCCAATGCAAAGACCCTTCAAGAGCGCGCCTTTGTGCAAAACTTTTTTGCCCGCTACCTTCCTATGCAGTTTCGTGATATTCCAAAAGAGGATTTGGTTAAATTGAGCCAAATCCGTCAAAAATACCGCGTTGAGAGTCTATTTGATTTAAAATCGTACGAAAATAGAATCGATACAGTTCCAGTCTCTTTGGCTCTTGCTCAAGCAGCAATCGAGAGTGGATGGGGCAAGAGTAGATTTGTAAGAGAGGCAAACAATATTTTTGGGCACTGGACATGGGGGAGTGTTGGGTTAGTGCCTCTAAATAGAGCAGAGGGTAAAACCCATAGAATCCGCATATTTAAAAGTTTACAAGATTCAGTTGATGGGTATGTTCTTAATTTAAACCGCCATTATGCCTACAGACTCTTTCGTAAAGCTAGGCAGGAGGCAAAAGAAGCAGGTAGGCTATTTACCGGATTAGATGCTGCAAAGACGATGTTGTACTATTCGGAGTTGCGAGAAAAATATGTTCAAATGCTCATAAAAGTGATTAAAGAGAATGACTTTTTACGTTACGATAACTGGGCTACAGCCCAGCAGCCTTTATCGCTTCAGCCTGAAAGTGGGCAATCACTGGATCAATAATCTCATCAAAAAGCCCATCTTGCATAATTGCATCTAATCTATAAAGTGTGATATTTGCGCGGTGGTCGCTAATACGATTTTGAGGGAAGTTGTATGTTCTAATTCGCGCACTTCTATCTCCTGAGCCTACTTGAACCTTGCGCGCTTGACTCTCTTTTGCAATGCGTTCTTGCTCTTGAAGATCATAAAGCCTTGCTTTAAGCACGCGCATAGCAGCCTCTTTGTTTTTATGCTGCGATTTTCCATCTTGGTTTACTACCACAAGTCCAGATGGAATGTGGGTAATGCGAACAGCACTATCTGTGGTATTTACAGATTGTCCACCATTGCCAGAGCTTCGCATAACATCGATTTTTAAATCATTTGGATTGATTTCAATTTCAATATCATCAACCTCGGGCATTACAGCAACGGTAATTGCTGAAGTGTGAACCCTTCCTTGAGATTCGGTAGCTGGTACACGCTGTACACGGTGCACTCCACCTTCATATTTCATCTTACTATAAGCCCCTTGGCCTTTAATGAGTGCAATAATCTCCTTAAACCCGCCCATAATTCCTTCACTTTGGTTGACAATTTCAACCTTCCAGCCTTTACTTTCAGCGTATCGCACATAGGCTTTAAAAAGATCTGCAACAAAAAGAGCTGCCTCATCTCCGCCAGTTCCAGCACGTAATTCTAAAAAGATATTGCGATCATCATTGGGGTCTTTTGGAAGCAAAAGCAGTTTAATCTCATTTTCAAGCTCCTCTTTTCGAGGCTCTAAAATTTTTAACTCCTCTTTAGCGAGCTCCCAGAGTTCATCATCATCTGCTAATGCCTTATTCTCTTGAATTTGATTGCAAACGTCTATATATTCAGTAGCAGCATCTTTGAGAGGTTCAAGAGAGGATTGCTCTTTTGAAAGGGCAGTCATCTTTTTGATATCACTAGCAATATCGGGTGAACTTAAAAGGGTGGTAATTTCATTATAACGATCTAAAAAAGGTTGGAGTTTTTCAATTAACATGGGGTGGTTTTAGGATAGCCGCAATAACTATTTTGCGGCTGTTTTGAGGCTATTAACTGCTTTAGCAAGTCGGCTAACTTTGCGTGCAGCACTATTTTTTTTCAAGAAACCTCGACTCACATAACTATGTAGACTTTGATTTGCAACTTTAAGCGCCGCTTCAGCAGCTTCTAGGTCGCCAGACGCAACTGCAGCGTGAACCGCTTTTGAAATATTTTTCATACGAGTGCGATAAAATCGATTTCGTTCAGTGCGTACTTTGGTTTGTCGTGCGCGTTTTTCCGCGGACTTATGGTTCGCCATAGCATATAACCTTTAGTGTAAAATTTTAGTCTTGGATTATACATAATTAAAAATTAAATAAAACTTATTTTCAGCAAAATTTAAACTTTTATCCTGCCAATCAAAGATATTTATCCATTATACCACATTAAAGTTTTTTCGCGAGTGTGTGTTACAATATCGGCTTGAGTTTATGAACAAGGAATGATGATGAAGCTATTTGGTACTGACGGGGTACGTGGTAAAGCTGGCGTGGGCTTAGATGCCGCAAAAGCGATGCGACTTGCAATGGCTGCTGGAATATATTTTAGAAAACAGTCTAAAACAAATAAAATAATTATTGGAAAAGATACAAGAAGAAGCGGTTATATGATTGAAACTGCCATTGTTGCAGGACTTACAGCAGTCGGTTATGATGTGCGCCAGATTGGGCCAATGCCAACACCTGCAATTGCCTTTTTAACTGAAGATATGCGCTGTGATGGGGGAATTATGATAAGCGCTTCGCACAACCCTTACTATGACAATGGGATTAAATTTTTTGATCATGCAGGCAATAAACTCAATGAAAAAGCCGAAGCTGAAATTGAAAAGATCTATTTTGATGATGCTTTGATTGTTAAAAATCAAAAACAGGAGATGGAAATTGGCAGTTCAAAGCGAATCGATGATGTAATTGGCCGCTATATTGTCCAAATCAAAAACTCCTTTCCAAAGAATTTGACCTTAAATGGGATTCGAGTGGTTTTAGATGTTGCCAATGGTGCTGCATATAAAGTCGCGCCAACCATATTTAGTGAACTTGGAGCTGAGACAATAGTAATTGCTGATGATCCAAACGGAAGCAATATCAACTTAAATTGCGGTGCACTCCACCCTGAGGCTTTGTGTGAGCAAGTTAAGATGCTACGAGCCGATATTGGCTTTGGGTTTGATGGAGATGCTGATAGACTTGTGGTCGTGGATGAAACCGGCAGAGTTGTTCATGGAGATAAGCTTCTTGGAGCTTTAGCACTTTATTTAAAAAAGACCCATGCGCTAAGAGGCGATGGGATAGCTGCTACTGTTATGAGCAATCAAGCTTTGGAGGATTTTTTGCATCTTCACAAAATTGGACTTATGCGTTGCAATGTGGGTGATAAATATGTTTTAAAAACACTTAAGGAAAATGGGCTCAATTTTGGAGGAGAGCAAAGTGGTCATATCATATTTAGCGACTTTGCAAAGACTGGTGATGCTTTGGTAGCAGCAATGCAAGTGATGGCTTATATGCTCACAACCAATGAAAAAGCAAGCAAGCTTTTAAACCCTTTTGAACCTTATCCTCAGCTTTTAAAAAGTTTGCCGGTTGGAGCAAAAAAACCTCTTGAATCTATCAAAGGTTATGAAGAGAAGATTCAAAAATTAAAAGAGGCTGGCATTCGCCCACTTATTCGCTACTCTGGAACGGAGGCGCTTTTGCGAATCTTGCTTGAAGGCCAAGATAACGACGCATTGCACCTGCATATGAAAGAGTTAAAGCAGTTTTTTCAAAAGGCCTTAAATGGCTAAATATTGGCGCACTCTTTTTATAGTTGCGCTTTTTGTATTTTTTGTTGATCAAGCTATTAAATATGGAGTTTTAGTTAAAGGCTGGCGCTTTGAGGGAAGTTTTTTCTCAATTGTTTTAACTTACAATAAAGGTGTTGCCTTTTCAATGTTTGCCTTTTTAGGACCCTATTTAAAATATATCCAGCTTGCTTTAATAGCTTTCATTGTAATCTATCTTGGATGGCAAAAAAGTTTTTTAAAAAATCACTCGCTTCCAATGGGGATTATACTCGGAGCAGGGTGTAGTAATATTTTAGACCGTTTTTGGCACGGAGGTGTTGTAGATTACTTTTTTTGGCACCGCTGGTTTGAATTTGCCATATTTAATTTAGCTGATGCTTTGATAAATTTAGCAGTTGCAATTCTTCTTTTGCAAACCCTTACATGTAAAGGTTTAAAAAGTAAATAATCTTTACATGTAAAGGCCTAAATGGTATTAATTGTAAAATTTTTTTTAAGCAAAATCCAAAGGAACGATAGCTATAATCTTGACTCGAAATATTTTTGGGATCGCGTAGCTCAGTTGGTAGAGCACTACCTTGACATGGTAGGGGTCGTTGGTTCAAGTCCAATCGTGATCACCATTTTTATGTTCTCCCGCTTGTATGGGAGTTCAGTAGGTAAAAGGAAATACATTTATGAGCGAACCAATCGCATATCGTATCAACGGCGCCCTTGTTGATACGCAGACTGCTGCATCTATGCAGCATGAGGGCACTCCTGTTTTTTTTGACAACTCTCCTGATGCTTTAGAGCTTATTCGTCATTCAACCGCACATTTAATGGCTCATGCCATCAAGCGGCTCTATCCTGAGGCTAAATTTTTTGTTGGACCAGTTATTGAAGATGGGTTTTATTACGATTTTCGAGTTGATGCTAAAATTGGTGAAGCCGATTTAAAAGCTATCGAAAATGAGATGAAAAAAATCATTAAAGAAAAGCACCCCATCGAGCGGATTGAAAGTACTAAGGCAGAAGTTGCTGCTAAATTTAAGGATGATGATTTAAAACAAGAGGTTTTAAAGCGGATTCCCGATGGAGCTGTGAGTATCTATCGTCAAGGGGAGTTTGAAGATATTTGTCGCGGACCTCATGTGCCAAATGTAAAAATGTTACGATTTTTCAAGCTTACGCGTGTTGCGGGGGCTTATCTTGGTGGCGATGAGACTAAAGAGATGCTTGTTCGCATCTATGGAACAGCCTTTGCGGACAAAGAGAGTTTAAAATCCCATATAACTATGATTGAAGAGGCTAAAAAACGAGATCACCGAAAATTAGGTAATGAATTAAAGCTTTTTACTTTCGATGATGATATCGGCTCGGGCTTGCCTATATGGCTACCAAATGGAAGCAGGTTGCGATCAAAATTGGAACAGCTCCTCTTTAGTGCCCATAGAAAGCGCGGTTATCAACCAGTTCGGGGTCCAGAAATACTCAAATCTGATGCTTGGAAAACAAGTGGACATTATGATAATTATGGCGAAAATATGTACTTTACAACCATCGATGATGTAGAGTATGGCATTAAGCCAATGAATTGCGTGGGACACTTAAAGGTTTTCCAAAGCGAAGTGCGTTCATATAGGGATTTGCCACTTAAGTTTTTTGAGTATGGAGTAGTGCACCGCCATGAAAAGAGTGGAGTTTTGCACGGGCTTTTTAGGGTGCGCGAATTTACACAAGATGATGCCCATATCTTTTGTACTCCAGAGCAGATTAAAGAGAATGTTTTAGAAATATTAAATTTTGTCGATATATTAATGTCACTGTTTGGGTTTACTTATGAGATGGAAATTTCAACTAAACCCCAAAAAGCAATCGGTGATGATGCGGTTTGGGAAAAGGCAACTCGTGCCCTCAAAGAAGCCTTAGATGAGCAAGGCTTAGAGTATGGAGTAGATGAGGGTGGTGGAGCATTTTATGGACCAAAAATTGATATTAAAATTACCGATGCTTTGAAACGCAAGTGGCAATGTGGTACTATACAGGTAGATTTTAATTTACCAGAGCGGTTTGATTTAGGCTATATTGATAGCAATAATGAACGGGCTCGTCCTGTGATGATTCATAGGGCAATTTTAGGATCATTTGAACGATTTATCGGAATTTTAACCGAGCATACAGGTGGAGAGTTTCCATTTTTTATTGCACCAACGCAAGTGGTTATCATACCAATTAGCGAAAATCACCATGAGTATGCAAAAGAGCTGGCAGATAAATTGACTCAAATAGGTATCGACTCTGAGCTTTCATTAAAAAGTGAGAGTTTAAATAAGCGTATTCGAACGGCTGAAAAGCAGCGGGTGCCAATGATCGTCATCTTAGGTGATGAAGAGGTGGCTAACAAGAGTATTGCATTGCGCAATCGCCGAACAAGAGAGCAAAGCACAATGCAAGAAGAGGAATTTATCACTCTACTAAAGGAGAAAATGCGTGAGGTACACTTTTGAGTAAACAAAAAGAGGTCATGCTCAACGACGAAATTCGAGCAAGCGAAGTAAGATGCGTAGGCGATGATGGCACACAATATGGCATCATTTCTCGCGACGAAGCCTTGGAAATTGCAGAAAATGCTGGCTTAGACTTGGTATTGATAGCTCCAAATGCGAAACCGCCCGTGTGTAAAATCATGGATTATGGAAAATTCAAATACCAACAAGAAAAAAAGCTAAAAGAGGCTAAAAAGAAGCAAAAAAGCATCGAAGTTAAAGAGATTAAACTCTCTGTGAAAATCGCCCAAAACGATGTCAATTATAAAGTAAAGCATGCCCGCGAGTTTCTCGAAGAGGGTAAGCATGTAAAGTTTCGTGTCTTTTTAAAAGGCCGCGAAATGGCCAATCCGCAAGCTGGAGTAGAAGTGCTTGAGCGTGTTTGGCCAATGGTGGAAGATATCGCAGATCGCGATAAAGGCCCAACCCTTGAGGGTCGATTTGTCAATATGATGACAGTTCCTAAAAAAGAGACTTCAAAGTAGTTTAACTCCACTCTAAGCATTTTTTAGCTAACATTTACGGCTTTGAAAAATGCTTAGAGTTTCTCTCTTTAGTTTTTCAGTTCAATTTTGCAAGGAGACAGCATGCCGAAAATGAAAACGGTACGCGGTGCGGCAAAACGGTTCAAGTCAACCAAAAATAAGATCAAGCGCGGTTCTGCATACAGAAGCCATATCTTGACTAAAAAGCCCACCAAGCGCATGCGCGGACTCAAAGCCTCTCAATATGTTGATAGCTCAAATGTTAAAAGCGTCAACATTATGTTGTGCCAAAGGTAAGCGCTCTTCCCAGTAGGTGGTAGTTTAGCTACCCAATAGAGTATCCCCCTAAGAATAGGGCAAGTCCTGCAATGCAGGCACCAAAATGGTTAAGGAGACCAAATGGCAAGAGTAAAAACAGGTGTCGTTCGACGTCGACGCCATAAGAAAGTTCTCAAACTTGCTCGCGGCTTTTATAGCGGTCGTCGCAAGCACTTTAGAAAAGCAAAAGAGCAGTTAGAGCGTAGTTTAGTTTATGCATACCGCGATCGTCGCAATAAAAAGCGCGATTTTCGTCGTTTATGGATTACTCGTATCAATGCAGCGTGTCGCTTAAATGACATTAGTTATTCTCGCTTTATTAATGGATTAAACAAGGCAAATATTGCACTTGATCGAAAAATCCTCGCTGATATGGCTATGAACGACCCAGAAGCTTTTGCAGCGGTTGTTGCTAAGGCTAAAGCAGCTTTATAATTTAATTTGTGAGCCTTTTTGGCTCACACTCCTAATTTTTGACTTCCAAGTAAAACCTCTTTATAAATTAGCTCTCTTTTTTTACATGTAAAGATTAAACTGAGTGTAAAATCAACTTTGAATTTTATTTTAAACTCTTTACATGTAAGGCTTTAAAGTAATGGATTTAATAAGAAGATAAAAAGTTGTTATGAGTTTAATATAATGGCCTCTCTAGAAAGAGAGACCATTTGTAAGACTATTTTCTAGCATCATCAATAATGCTTTTTCGTGGATAGACAAATACCGCATCACGTTCAACATTGATAAAATCTTTTGCATCTACTGCATAAGCTTTTATTTTAATTGGAATTGGAGAGTCTTTTCTATCTTCGCTAGAGAGCTCTTTGTCGGTTGAGAGTACGACAATTTTTTTAGCCTTTTTGCCAGCTTCTAGTAAAAATGGTTTTTGTGGACGATCGATTTTAATATCTGGATGGTTCACTTCAAAGTAGTAGGTATGATCGGCATGATCAGTGTTTTGAAATAGGAATGTATAGGCGTTTTGAATCTTATCATCTTGCACCTTATATAGCTGGGTTGTACGGTTAATGTTTAAAAGCATATGCTCTTTTTTGGTACTCATAAACATCAAAAGGCTAAAAGCGATTAAAAGAACAACCCCATATCCAATAGTTCTAGCGCGCACAAACTTAACTTTTTGTCTACTGCTTACAGCGTTTGGACTTGTCCAAGCAATCAATGTCTCCTTGCCAAGTTTATTCATAACCTTAGTACAGGCATCTGCGCACTCAAGACAGTTAATGCATTCAAGCTGCATCCCCTTGCGGATATCAATATGGGTTGGACAGACCCTAACACAAGCTTCGCAGCCGGTACATTCGTCGTTTTCTCCAGGGGGTTTGCTCCATAGCTTTTTGCCATTTTGGTCATAGATAATACCACCGCGTTTTGTATCATAAATTGTTTGGATGGTATCATCATCATACATAACCGATTGAACCCTCGCATAAGGGCAGACATAGATACAAAAATTCTCTTTTAAAAAGATGATGTTATAAATTAAAAATGCAGTGATTGTTCCAATAAATCCAAGTAAAACCGGATGCTCTGCTGGATTTTGAAGGTAGAGAATATAATCTTCTGGTGGAACAAAGTACCACATAAAATTTGAGGCTGCAATGAAAGATAAAATAGCCCAAATGGCAATGGCTAAAGCCTTTTTGCCCCACTGGCCCTCTTTTGGTTTACTCTGCTTGTTAGAGATATTTCGACGAATTTTTAAGAGTTTTGTTTCGATCAAATCACGAAAAATAACTCTAAAAATAGTTTGAGGACACATCCAGCCGCACCAAACTCTTCCTCCAAGAGTTGTCATGAAAAATATGCCCAAAAAGAGAATAATCAATAAAAAGGGCATAAGGTAAAGCTCTTGCATGTCAAAACTTGTAAAGAGAAGATGGAGCTGCTTTTTGTCAAAACTGAGTAGAAAAAAGTGGTTGTCATTAATCCTAAGAAATGGCAAAACAAGCGCAACTACAGTGATGATGCCAAAATTAATGTAACGTTTATACCTATAATATATGCTCTTATATGGTTGGGTCGATGATGCCATTAATAAGCTCCTTGGGGTGTTTTATTTTTTTGGGAGATTAGATCACACTCCTCATTTGAAATTTTAGGTTGTGGTCTGTTTGGTGTTATTGGGTTAGCATAGAGAAGTTTCTTTTTGGCTTTTGCTAACTCTTTAAGGCCTCTTGAGTTGATATAATCTTTCAAGGAGCTTCGGCTAACTTGCAAAACCTTGGCGATCTCACTAACAGATATGCCATCTTCTAACATAGCAATTACCTTAGGCCTATATACGTCAAATTTGGATTTAGACATTCTTCCTTTCGGCCGTCCGTGGGAAGCTTCTGGTTTTGGGCGGATTTTCTCTTCGCGAATGCGAACGAGTATTTCAAGCACCTTTGCTACTGGAGTTTCATTAGATATAACCTCATCACTTTTGCACACATGGAGTGAAATGTTGCGTTTTAGCAAGCAATCAAATACTTTAACAAGCTCATCTACATGTAAACTTAAAGTCCACAGTTCATGAACTAGCAAGGAGTCGTTTTCGCTTAAAGAGCGTAAAAAACCTTTAAACTCTGTGCGCTTTTCGAGAGGTAAACTAGAGTCTGAAGTCTCAATTTCGGTCGAATCGATTGCAATACCATGGGCAGCTGCATATTTTAAAATTGATTGTTGCTGCTCTGTGATATTGGCATGTCGAGCCATATTCTTTAAAAGTACTACTGTCATGATGTCACCTTTTTGTCACATGTGAGATTGTATCCTATTATGACGTTAAAAGTCAATAAATATTTTATTATTATCACCCAAAATGGCGTATTAAATATTTAATAATTGTGTTTTTAAAAGAGTAAAAATTTTATTGTTGTGCATTTAAAAAGATTATGATAGAATAAAGCCCAAATTTTTTTGAAAGGTGGTGAGAGCCTGATGCCTGGTATTAAAGTGCATCCTAACGATTCATTTGACGAAGCGTACCGCAAGTTTAAAAAACAAGTGGACCGCAACCTAATCGTTACGGAAACTCGTGCACGCCGATTTTTTGAACCAATGACGGAAATCCGCAAAAAACAAAAAATCAATGCACGCAAAAAGATGTTAAAACGTCTTTATATGCTTCGTCGTTACGAATCAAGACTCTAAACCCAATGTGCCTGAGTCAAATTTGGCTCAGGTATGTTAGTAAACTTCCTAAACTTTACCCATTTTTTAGACTTCTTGCGTATAATAGGCTACAAACACGTTAGTTTGTGTGTTATTTGTATTACATGTACAAAGGAGTCGTAATGGCACAATTGACTGTAGCAGAGGCTTCGCAAGTTTTAGGCATAACAAAAGAGGCAATCTATAATAGAATTCGACGTGGAAGTCTAGATAGCATTACAAAAAATGGAACAAAGTATGTTTTGCTTGATGCTACTCCAGCTCCTAAACACAATAACACAACTCCAAGCGTGCCAAGTGAGGATCGTTATGTAAAACTCTTAGAGTCTCAAGTTGAGGAACTCAAAGCCCAGACAAAAAGGCTTGAAGAAGAGAAAAACAGACTCATTTACGAAAAAGAGGAGCTTTTAAAAGAGTCAAAAAGCGAGATTGAACGCATTTACAAAGAGCGGGATAAACAGCTTAGAATCATTCTTTCATTAATAAAGCGCCCAGCACTAACAAAACCACAAACTCCAAAACCTCAAGAGGCAATCGATGCAGACTTTGAAGAGTTAAGTCCATACGAAAAAGATATGCTCACTCCAAATGATGAATCAAAATGGGTCAATTTACACCTCTATTTGCAGCAAAAGGGAGTGAGTGCAAAAAAACAGAAAAAGATTGCCGCAGCACTTGCTGCAAAGGTTGGCTTTAGCGATGATGTAAAAGAGGAGAATGGAGTACTCTTTTTTGCAAAGGGCAAAAAGCTAAAATCCATTCTCTCAGATAAATAAGAAAGGATTACAGTGAAGTTAGTAGTTTTAGATGCAAAAACTTTGGGTAAAGATGCAGAGCTTAGCGGTTTTAAAAAGTATGGGGAAGTTACATTTTATAAAAATACAACCCAAGAAGATATTATTGAAAGATTAAAAGATGCAGATATTGCCATATCAAACAAGGTAAAAATTAATAAAAAAACTATGGAAAGCTGTCCAAATTTAAAACTGATTTGCATTACTGCAACGGGAATGGATATTATCGATTTGGAAGCTGCAAAAAAAAGAGACATTGAAGTAAAAAATGTAGCAGGCTATTCGACTCACTCTGTGGCGCAGCACACTTTTGCTTTGGTTTTGGAGCTTCTAACACATGTTAGTTATTATGATAAGTTTGTAAAAGATGGCGGATGGATAAAAAGTGCAATTTTTACCCATATTGACAACCCAATCCGTGAGATTTATGGAAAAAAATGGGGAATTATCGGTTTTGGGGCAATTGGAAAAGAGGTTGCAAAAATTGCTCAAGCTTTTGGTGCTGATGTGTGGTACTACTCTACATCGGGAAAAAATCAAGATAACAAATTTCCTAACACAAGTTTAGAAGAGCTTTTAAGCAAGAGCGATATCGTTTCAATCCACGCACCCAAAAATGACAAAACTCGCGGACTTATTGGAAAAAAAGAGTTGGATTTAATGAAAAAAGATGCACTCTTAATCAATGTTGGACGAGGTGGAATTATTGATGAGGTTGCCCTTAAAGATGCGTTAGAAAATGAGCAAATTTATGCAGGTTTAGATGTGTTAGAAATTGAACCCATGTCGCCAAATGCACCTTTAAAAGATTTAAAATTTAAAGATCGTCTTGTAATTACTCCTCATGTTGCCTGGGCTTCAATTGAGGCTAGAAAGACTTTGATAGAAAAGACTTATAAAAATATAGAAGATTTTTTACAAAAGTAGTTAAAGATATTGGGTTAAAAGATTCATAAAATAAGGCTAAGGGATTGAAATATTTAAAATTTAAAATAGTTTGCTATGTATACAATAGAGCCCACACCTAAACCAAAAAGCTTTACATGTAAAGCCCTTGTTTGGATAATTGCAATACTTTTGTGGATAAGTCCTTGGCTTTTGCTAATGTTAGGTGTTTGGCTTTATGGCTGGGTTGTGGGGGGTGGGTTTGGGATATTTGGTT
>DDHL01000083.1:57302-71216 GCA_002352945.1 Campylobacteraceae bacterium UBA1877
CGGTTGGTTTTGGAATATTTGGTTACTTGTTAGTAGGGCTTGTTAGCAGTAAAATGCGCCATCTATCAGTGCCGCAAGATCAAAGAGAGATATCTTTTAACTCACTTGAGTTAGCTAGATGGTTCACTCTTGGTTACCTTTTGTGTGAAAAACGATAGATGGAATTTCAATCTGTTTATATTGAGATAACAAACCAGTGTGGGTTATCATGCTCCTTTTGCCCCTCTTTTTCCAAGCTTGAACAAAATATGGATTTTAAAGATTTTAAAAATGTATTAACCCAGCTTCAAGGAAAAACAAGGGTCATATCTTTACATGTATGGGGAGATCCGCTAACATCTCAAAAGATTGTGAGTTACTTAGACTTAGCAAAAGAGTACAATTTTAAAGTCCGATTAGTAACAAGTGGTTTTCATCTAGCAAAACACAGCCCTTCGCTTTTATCTCACAAAGCTCTTTTGCAGTGTGCTATCTCTTTAAATAGTGCCGCCCAGCTTTCACCCTCTAGAAGAGATTATTATTTTGACACCCTTTTTGATTGGCTAAACTACCATGAGAGAGAGGGTCTGTTTTCATTTTTGAATTTAAGACTTTGGAGAAAGGATGGTAAAGATGATAAGTTCATATTTGAGACTATAAAACGATTAAACAATCACTTTCAAGTTGAGATTCCCTATAAGTTAAATCCAAACAGTTTTTATCAACTAGGAGCTAAAATCCGTCTGGTTAATACCCGTTATTTTCAATGGCCCCAGCATAGCAATACCCTTGTTAAACCAAGCAGGTGCCATGGGTTGGTTTCTCAAGTTGCAATTTTAAGTGATATGCGTGTAGTTCCGTGTTGCATGGATGGAAGGGGGGAGGTGGAGCTTGGAAATTTATTTAATAATACCTTAGATGAAATCCTAGCTTCTTCAAAAGCCATATCTATAAAAGATGGCTTTAAACACAAGAGGGTAATGGAAAGCTTTTGTAACTATTGTGGTTACCGTGAGCGATTTCTTTCCTAAAATTTACACTAAATTTACACAATTACAATACACTCTTGTTGTAAAAAGGAAAAAGGTATGCAAATGAACTTTACGCAATCAGCAACAATTTTTTGGGCAGAGAAAGTGATGCGCAAAGCACTCAACTCTAGCTTAAATATCCAACCAATCAAACAAAAAGTTGAGCGCAAGCCAAAACCAGATAGAGAATATATGCTTTATATGCATGTGCCTTTTTGTCATACTTTTTGTCCCTATTGCTCGTTTAATAAGTTTCACTATGAAGAGAAAAAAGCGATGCAATACTTTGCTCTTTTGCGTCATGAATTACGAAAAGTTAAAGCTAAAGGCTTTGATTTTAAAACTTTGTATGTTGGTGGCGGAACTACACTTATTAATGAGCCAGAATTGATTAAAACATTAGAGTATGCAAAAAAACTTTTTTCTATTAAAGAGGTTTCGTGCGAGAGTGATCCAAATCATATCGACCCAAACTCACTGCGCCGTTTTCAAGGGTTGATTGACAGGCTCTCTATTGGCGTGCAAACTTTTAATGATGATATTTTAAAAAAGATTGCAAGGTATCATAAATTTGGCTCAGGCCAAATGCTCCAAGAAAAACTCTCTAAAATTGGCGGAATTTTGCCAACTTTTAGCGTTGATCTTATTTTTAATTTTCCAGGTCAAACCGAAGAGATGGTTTTGCATGATGTCTTAACAAGCCAGGCTTTGGACATTGATCAAATTACCACATACCCGCTTATGAAATCGCCGCTTATGCGTGAATCCATTGCATCTGCTTTTGGGCATGAAAAAGATACTAATAATGAGTATAAGTTTTATGAATTAATTAGAGGCGCAATGAATGATTTTAGACCCATTAATGGTTGGGCTTTTTCAAGAAAGCAAGAGCAATTAAGTGATGAGTATGTTGGAAGTCATAGCGAATATGTAGGAGTTGGAAGCGGTTCATTTAGCTTTTTAGATGGTACACTTTATGTTAATGCCTTTGATTTGGATAAATATATGGATAAAATTGCTAATGAAGAAAATGCTATAATTGCAGGGTGCACTTTTAACCATAAAGATCGTGTTCGATACCAGTTTTTAACATCTCTTTTTGATGGAATGGTGCAAATTGAGACCTTTAATAAGGCCTTAAATACAAACCTAAAACGAGTTTTGGCCAAAGAAATACAGATGCTACGTCTTGCTAAAGCCATCGAGATATCCGATGATGTGATTGTGCCAACAGACTTTGGTAATTATGTATGCACAGTACTCATGAAAGAGTTTTATATGGGAATGGATAAAGTGCGAGCTATGTTTCGCCCAACAATGGGTTCTGAGGAGATAGCTGTAAACCAATAGTCCAAAGGATAACTGATGGCAAAATCATACAGACTCATACATGATGAAAATGTATGCATTGGCTGTCAAGCTTGTAGCGTAGCGTGCAGATCTCAAAATCATGTACCTGAGCCAGTTTATAAAGTTCAAGTTGCCATCACAATAAAGCCTGAGTACTCTACTATGGAATTTACACGCTTAGGGTGCGTTATGTGTGATAACGCCCCTTGCGTACATGTATGCCCAACCCGCGCAACTTTTCAAACAAAAGATAAGATTGTACTCATTGATGAGACCCGCTGCGTTTCGTGTAAATATTGCGCCCTAGCTTGTCCGTATGGCGCTAGGTATGAAGATCCAATAACCCACGCTTTACAAAAGTGTGATTTTTGCTACTACACCCGCCTTTTAAAAGGCGAATATCCAGCGTGCGTTGAGATTTGTCCTACGGATGCTTTGATTTTTGGAGATATTAATGATCCTCAAAGCGAAGTAAGTCAAAAACTAAAAAAATCTGCAGTTTTACTTCCTAAGGCCCACTATGGAACCAAGCCAAAAGTGATGCGAGTGCCCGTTAGACAAGGAATAGCTCATGAGTAGTATTTGGGGAAGTATGGCTCAGCATGAAGTTATCCATTGGCCGTGGCCGATAGCTCTTTATCTTTTTTTAGCCGGAATGAGTGCTGGAAGTGTTGTAGTGTCTTTGTTAGTAAAATGGAATCGTCATGCCCATAATACAAACTCTATTTGGGATGCAATGGTTAAGGCAGGTTCGCTTATCTCCTTTGGCTCGATAGTAGTTGGTTTGATTTTACTTATAGTCGATTTGGGAAAACCCCTCTCTTTTTACTGGCTTTTAATCTATTATAACCCTACATCTATTATGTCTTTGGGTGTTCTTGCTCTAACGGTCTATACACCACTAACTTTTCTTTTTGCCCTAATGATTTTTGAAGAGAAGGTAAAATCTAATAAATTTTTAAATATATTTTCTCCCATTGTATACTTTTTTCGATCCTTTGCCCACCGCTCTAAAGAGTTAGAGTATATACTTTTTGTTTTTGCCCTAGTAATTGGAGCTTATACGGGGTTTTTACTCTCTTCAATTCAGAGTTTGCCCTTGTGGAACAGCGCAGTTTTGCCGTTGATTTTTCTAACTTCTGGAGTTTCATCGGGAATTGCAGCTAATATTTTAGCCGGATTGCTCTTTTTTAAAAGTTCACTCAACCCAGAGAGTGTAAAATACCTTTTAGTTCTTGACATGCGTGCAATCATGACAGAGGTTCCGCTTTTGAGCATGCTTTTTATTGGGATGTATTACAGTGGTGGATTTGCTGTGAAGGCTGCACATGATGCCCTAACCCAAGGTCCTTTGGCTTTGGTTTTTTGGGTTGGTGTTGTTGGATTTGGTCTTTTTTTGCCCATGTTCATAGCCTTTATGGCTTTGCGTCAGCACGCATACCGCACATCTTTTATTATAGCTAACTCCCTTGTAGTTCTTGTAGGGGTGTTTTTATTGCGCTATTATATTGTTTACGCAGGACAAATCTTTACAGGGCAATGAGGTAAAAATGAAAATATTACTCTTAGAAGATGATTATAATTATCGCGAAAGCATTAAAGAGTATTTAGAAACTTTAGGTTTTGAAGTGGATGCTTTTGATAATGGCGCAGATGCGTTGGATGCGATTTATGATAAAACTTACTATCTTTTAATTTTGGATGTAAAAGTCCCAGAGGTAAGTGGTCATGAAATTATCCGATATGTTAAAGATTCAGACATGAAAGTGCCCATTATGATTATTACATCCTTAGTTGATATTGATAATGTAGCTATCGGATATGAGTTGGGGTGTAATGAGTATTTAAAAAAACCCTTTGAGCTTGTAGAGCTTAAATACCGTGTTTTGGAGTTGATAAATAAGTTTTATCCCACAAAAGATAAAAAAAATTGTGTCTGCATCGACGATGAATACTATTTTGATATAGTAGAGGGTAAACTCTATAAAGATGAAAAAGAGATCACTCTAAGCGCTAAAGAGCGGGAGTTGATTATGTATTTAGTTCGCAATAAAAATGCTTATGCGAGTATTGAGATGCTTCGTGAAGAGGTTTGGGAAGGCAAGGCTATTCACCATGCGGACATAAGAATGCATGTACGAAAAGTCCGACAAAAAACCACACCCACTTTCATTGAGTCTTTTCGCGGACTTGGATATAAAATTAATGTGAAGAGTGATGCTTAAGTCCCCTTTGCTCTATACACTGCTTATTGGTCTGCTTTTTTGCTTGCCCGGTTTTAAGATTTTACAATTGAGCATAGAGCAGGAGCATTCAAAAAATACCCAAGAGCTTACGATTTGGGCAGATAGTATCGAAGAGGTGGTTTATGAGCCACTCATTGAGCTTGACTCTTTACATGTAAAGCTGCCAGTATCTGTTATTTACAGCGTTGCACTTTATGATACAAATGGCGGAGTGATTTATTCAAATTTACCATTAGAGCCACCTACATTTTCATTTTCAACCCTAAGCGAAGATGGATATTTTTATCTGCAAAAGATACTCTCTCCAAATAATATAGACGCTTTTAGACTAGTTGTTGCAAAACCTGTTAGTTATACAAAAATTGTACTTGTAGGAGCTGTCGTTTTGCTGCTTATGATTTGTGTTGTTTATATAACTGCTCACTTTATGATACTAAATAGTATCAAACCCTATCAAGAGACTCAAAAATATATGAACAACTTTTTTAATGATGCAATGCATGAGCTTAAAACTCCCCTTGGAGTAATTCATATCAATCTTGAATTGCTTGAGGCTACAAGTGGGCAATCAAAATATATTGGGCGGATGAAGGCTGCTACAAAACAGATGCAAATGACATATGAAGATGTTGAGTATTATATAAAACATACAAGAGCAAGTTTTAATCCAGAAGTGATTGATTTATCTGTTTATATTCAAGATAGAGTGCGGTTTTTTGAAGATATTGCCCTTGCAAAACAGATAAGAATCCAGCCTCATATTGCAAATGAGTGCATTGTGTTTATGAATAAGACTGAATTGCAGCGCATTGTTGATAATACAATATCTAATGCAATTAAATATTCCAATCCAGCCTCAAATATTTTAGTAAATCTTACATGTAAAGATTCAAAAGCCTATTTTAGCGTAGAAGATTTTGGGCGTGGCATCAAAGATACTAAACGGATTTTTGAAAGGTTTGAGCGAGAAGATTATGTTCAAGGCGGTTTTGGGCTTGGGCTTAGTATTGTAAAAAAGATTTGTGAAAAGTATGGAATCAGTTATGAGGTCCAATCTATTTTAGGCAAGGGCAGCACTTTTACATATGCAATTCCACTTTATGAGGAAAAGTGGCTTGATAAGCTAGAAAATACTCAGTGATGTGAATTGATTGAGAGATTTTTCCAACTATTTTTTGTGTAGTTTACCCCTAAAACGTAGTAGCCTACGAGGTTTTGATTGATATCTATAATTGGTGTGCTAACAAAGGCGTGAGCATTGTCGTGTTGAATATTTCTATCTGTTAAATCTATATTTTTAAGCAGATATGCATTATTTAAATTGGCCTCTTCATTTACAATAACCCATTGGTCTAAAAGCCCAAAAGTATGCGGTCTAAAAGCAGGGGAGAGATCGCTTAGTTTTTTATCAACTAAAACATAAAAATCTATATGCTGTTGGGCTAAAAATTTAGTAATATGTTTATAGTTAAAAATAACTTCAATGGAGCCCACATACTCATCTTTATCCATAACAGGCGCAATACCTCTGATAGACAAGCCAAGCCTTCCAGCTTCTACTCCATAAATTGGTCTTTTTGATGCTTTAACTTTAGAGATAGAGTGGCGAAAAGCCTCTAAGCTATCTCCACTTTTATTTACATCCCAAGCCCGCAATAAGCTTCTTAAATCTTTTGTATGTATATGGATACGAATTGCATCATGAGGAAGCAAAGAAAGAGCTTCTAAGGATTGGTTGATATACTCATAGCAAAGTGATTTGTCATGGTTTTTAACACATTCAATAATTGCAGGATTACGTGAGAGTAAGACAGCCATAGCAAGGGCTAAATTCTGCTCCTCATCAATTGCTTTATTAAAAAGCATCAATTGATGGTTAAGATAGCGCGAAGCATCTTCATTGGTTTGCTCATCTTGATACCTTAAAAAAAGTACCAAGATGGCAACACATAGCAGTAAAATGCTAAAAATAAAAAAGAATCGCACCAGTTTATTGATGCTAGATCCTTTAAATTGGCATTACGCGGATAGCATCAGAGAGCTTCTCGCGCAATATCGATTCAATGGCATATAAAGTCCCGCTAGAGCTGCTAGCGCATCCATTACATGCTCCAAGGTATCTGATGTATATATCTATATTTTTTCCATCATTTTTAATATCAATAATTTCTAAATTTCCCCCATCCATGACAAGCATAGGACGGATTTCTGCATCGATAACCTCTTCAACCATTTTAAGCTGGCCTACTACGGTCAAATCCTCAAATGGTGTCTGGCTGGCGCTTCCTGCAATTTTTGCATCAGCTTGCGCTTTAAGCTTTTCTTGTTCCATCTCTGCGCGAGTATCTCGCAAGATATCTACTAGATAGTGCTCCCTTTCCTCATGGCCACCTGGTTTGATACACGATTTACAAAAACCGCCGGCTTTTGTATAGTTTGTAATCTCTTCAATGGTTTTTAAATCATTGATTTTAATCACCTCTTTAATGGTGCCAAGGCTAACCCTTGCACACTCACAAACGATGATGTCATCTTCAAAATCTTCAGGATTTACACCCTTATAAGATGCCGCTGCTGCTTTAATAACATCATATGCCATAACAGAACAGTGCATCTTTTGTGGCGGAACGGCAGGTGTGTCTGGATCATCACGCATTGCCCGTTCTACATCGATATTTGTAATCTTAACCGCTTCATCTACGGTTTTGCCTTTGCAAAGTTCTGCCATAGTGTCAGAGCTTGCAATGGCAGTACCACAGCCAAAGCTTTTAAATTTAGCGTCTTTAATGACATCGGTTTTTTCATCTACAACCCAATAAAGACGCACAGCATCTCCACACGATTCGGCGCCAAAATCAGCAATAACTAGCTTACCGCCCATAGCGGCAGCTTGCTCCTCGGTGATTTCGCCCATATTGCGTGGATTGTTCATCAATTCTTGTACTTTTTGGCTATATTCCTCCCAAATGGAGCCGCCAATGAGACTATTTTTTCCCATAATTAATCCTTTTATAATCTACTTTTATGCCATTTTGGAGCATAAGAGTATGTGCTTGAAATACTGCGTAATCTTGTTACTGCAGCTTTAATTGCATCGATTGCATAAGCAATCTCCTCTTTTGTATTAAAACGAGACAAAGAGAGTCGAAGCGCGGTGTGAGCAAGGTCTGCTTCCGCTCCAATTGCCTCCATTACTGGATTTGATTCTAAGTCCTCACTAGCGCATGCACTTCCTGTGCTTGCTGCAATACCTTTTTGGTTTAAATCCCAAAGCATCGCTTCACCCTCAACACCTTTTACGCTAACAAGCAAGGTATTTGGGGTGCGCTCCTCTTTTTTGCCAATTATAAAAACATCAGGAATTTTGCTGATTTCATCCTCTAGCATATCCCTTAAACTTCGAACAATTTTATTTTCATCTTCAAGATGGAGATTTGCAAGTTCCATTGCTTTGCCCATGCCTACAATTCCTGGAACATTAAGGGTACCGCTGCGGCGTCCACCCATATGTTCGCCCCCATGCAAAAGGCTAGTAAGTGGTTGGCCATCTTTTATAAAAAGCCCACCAACTCCCTTAGGACCATGAAATTTGTGAGCAGAAAAACTTAAAAAGTCCACACCAACTTCTTGGACATTAACAGGAATTTTTCCAATGGCTTGAACAGCATCTGTATGAAAGAGTGCTCCATGTTCGTGGGCAATTTCTACCATCTCTTTGATTGGAAAAATCATACCCGTTTCATTATTTGCCCACATAACCGAAACAAGAGCCGTTGTTGGAGTTATGTATTCGCGCAGCGAGCTAACTTCAGCAACCCCTTGACTGTTTACAGGCAAGTACGTTACTTTCACTCCAAGGCTCTCTAAAAATTTACAGGCTGAGATAACAGCTGGGTGCTCTACTTCAGTTGTGATAATGTTATCTTTATCTCCACGTAAAATGTGGTCAATATAAACGCCTTTTATAACCCAGTTTATACTCTCGGTTGCACAGGATGTTACAACCACATCATCGCTATCTTTTGCACCAATACCTGCATAGAGTCGATCCATAGCCTTTCTCAAAGCTGGATGCGAATCGCTTCCAAATGCATGTAAAGAGTTTGGATTTCCATAAATTTTGGTAAAAAATGGAGCCATCTCTTCCATGACAAGTGGGTCGACCATGGTTGTGGCATTGTTATCTAAATAGACTCGCATATAAGGTTCTCCTTGAAAATATCTCAAATAGGATATTTTTTATCTTAATTACTTTACTGAATAGTATGATACAAAACATTAAAAACACTTTAACCAGAATTATTAGGCTTTGAGAAAATATTTTCCAAAGCCTTTATACTCTCTTTAAATGGGACTATTTCATTGGAATTTTGCTGCATAAACTGTTCCATCTGTTTGCGTTTTTGGATTGCTAAATCCAAATCTTTATCACTCCCTTTTTGATACGCACCAATTCGCAATAAAATTTCATTATCTTTAATTATAGAGTAAAATCGCCTAAACTGAGTAGCATATTGTTTATGATTTGGAGTGATTACATCATCCATGACCCTAGATGCACTATTTTGAATATTAATTGGAGGATATATTCCAAGATCAACTAGCTCCCGGCTTAAAACTATATGTCCATCAAGAATACTTCGACTCTGATCGGCAATGGGATCACTCATGTCATCACCCTCAACTAAAACTGTAAAAAATGCTGTAATTGAGCCTTTGCCCTCTTCTTTTCCAGCCCTTTCCATTAGCTGAGGTAAGAGGGTAAGCACTGAGGGTGGATAGCCTTTTGAGGTAGGAGGCTCTCCTAGCGCTAAGCCAATTTCACGCTGTGCCATTGCAAATCTTGTTACAGAATCCATTAAAAAAAGGACATCTTTGCCTTGGTCCTTAAAATATTCAGCTATACTCATAGCAGTAAATGCGCCATATTTTCGCATAAGAGGTGAATCATCGCTTGTTGCTACAACCAAGACCGTATTTGTTAAATCTCCACCTAGATTTTTTTGTATAAATTCAGGAACTTCACGACCCCGTTCACCAATGAGAGCAACAACTTTAACCGGTGCGTTTGAGCCTCTTACTATCATTCCCATAAGGGTTGATTTGCCAACCCCGCTGCCAGCAAAGATACCAACCTTTTGTCCCTTGCCACATGTCAACAGACCATCAATTGTTTTAACTCCAACTTCAAATGGAGCATTAATAAGCCCTCTTTTGAGAGCATCAAGGGGAGGTTTGATAATGGAAGTAAGCGTTGTATTTTCTAATGGACCCTTTCCATCCTTTGGGCGCACAAAAGGGTCAACAACCCTTCCAAGCAAAGACTCTCCTACAGGAATTGCCATGCCTTGTTCGTTGATATAGACTCTATCACCCGCTTTAAATCCCTCAACAAAGCCAAAGGGTGAGATAAAAAAAGATGAGCCTTTAATTTCAGTTACCATCCCAAGCTCAGTGCGTAGGGAGTCTTTGGAAACAAGTTTGACAATATCTCCAATACTAGGACGCAATCCACCCGCCTCAATAGTGGTTGCGCTAATATTAGTTATTGTTCCAAAAACTGAAGAGAGTGAAGCACCGCTTTTGAGTTTTGATTTGAGGCGAATAAGACTCATTTAATAGCGTGCTCCTTGTGGAGAGTTTATAAGGGCAAAAAATTCACGGCGTGTGTCAGTATTTTTTATAAAGAGTCCGCGTAGTGCTGAAGTTGTTGTAGCTGAATTTATCTTTTCAACCCCTCGCATCTCCATGCACATATGACGGGCTTGCAAAACCACTCCAACGCCTTTTGGCTCAATAACCTCATCAATTGCCTGGGCGATCTGCTCGGTTAACTGTTCTTGAATCTGCAGTCGCCTTGCAAAAATGTTGACCATTCTTGGAATTTTTGATAACCCTACAACTTTTCCATTGGGAATGTAGGCCACATGGGCTCTTCCAATTATGGGCAAAAGATGGTGCTCGCACAAAGAGTAAAACTCAATATCTCGAATTAAAACCATCTCATTATTTGAGCTTTCAAAGAGAGCATCACCTAAAATCTGTTTTGGATCTTGATGGTACCCTTGTGTCATAAACTCAAAAGCTTTTTGAACCCTTTGGGGGGTTTTAATTAGTCCTTCCCGATTAGGGTCTTCGCCAATTTGTTCTAATATAGTCGTAACGGCCGACTTGAATATTTCAGGATTTCTCATAAGCTCCTCTTTAAAGTGAACAATTGTAACTCACTCTTCCTTTTTGCTTGATAAAAGGGTATACTTTTTACCTTCAATATGGTAATTCAAACCCCTTACATGTAAACAAAAAGGAGTTAAGATGGACTCGTCGAACGGGACTTTGAGTAATCTATCCCTCGTTGCTTTATGGTTTGGAGCTTCAGTTTCAATTGCGGAGATTATGACTGGAGGAGTTTTGGCCCCTATGGGCTTTAGCACAGCTTTTGTTGGAATCGTTCTTGGTCATTTGATTGGCGGATTCTTACTTTATGCTGGGGGATTGCTTGGTGGGTATATGAAAGTGCCCTCAATGGTTTGTACCCAAGCTGCTTTTGGAAAGGGCGGTTCGTGGCTTTTTGCTATTTTAAACATATTGCAGCTCATTGGCTGGCCAGCCATTATGATTATAGTGGGTTCACAAGCTGCTGATACAATCAGCGTGCAGGCTTTTGGAATAAGTGCACCGACTGTATGGACACTAGCTCTTGGGGGAGCAATTATAGCTTGGATTGCTCTTGGTCAAGCTGGCTTTTCTAAGCTCAATGTTGTTGCAGTAGGATTGCTTTTTGGTTTAAGTGTCATACTAGGTTTTATAGTTTTAGGTGAAGATGCAGTTTACGCACCTGTTAAGAGCGATCAAAGCTTAAGTGCTGGTTTAGCCCTAGAGCTTAGCATCATTATGCCCCTTTCTTGGCTGCCTCTTATTGCAGATTATACATGTAAAGCAAGTAAGCCAAAAAAAGGAGCTCTATTTAGTGCTATAAGCTATACAGTTGGGAGTATTTTGATGTATGTCATCGGTCTTGGTGCTGCAATTTACTCTGGAAGTGCTGATCCTTCCCAAATGCTTCTAGCTGCAAATTTAGGACTATTTGCACTCTTAATTGTAATCCTTTCAACAGTTACTACAACCTTTATGGATGCATACTCAGCAGGTGTAAGCACCCTTGCTCTATTTCCAAAACTCAATGCCCGCAATGTAGCAATTGTGATGGCAACAATTGGACTTGTGCTTGCTCTTTGGGTTCCAATGCAGCAGTATGAGCACTTTTTATACGCTATTGGATCAGTTTTTGGCCCGCTTTTTGCAATTGTATTGAGCGATTTTTATCTTTTTAAAAATAGGATTATTGATCCAAAACTGCTTTTACATGTAAATGGAGTAATTGCATGGGTTATTGGAGTTATTGCATATTATGTATTTCAAGGATTGGATTGGAGTATAGGTGCGGTTTTACCAGCCATGGTAGCAACAGCTATTATCTATATTTTGGTTAAAAAATTTTTGCCAAAATGGAATATAGCAGCTAAGCAAACCGTTTAGTTTAGGTGCTGATAATGGCTATTATCGTCAAATAAGCAAAATTTTGGTATATTCATAAAAAATTTTTAATTAAAGGGATTCTATGGAAATGAAGGCAACCATGCTAAACGGTGCCAATGCAACAGCTGCAGTAGTTATTGGCAATGACATACTAAAACAAAAACAGGATAAGATTGCCCGATCTGTGGCTAAAGACGCTCGAATTGATGGTTTCCGTCCTGGCAAAGTTCCTTTGCCAGTTATTATGAAGCGTTTTGGAGAGAAGATTAAACAAGATGCTGAGCAAGAGGCACTCCAAGGAGTTTTTACCGATTCACTCAAAGCATTGGATAAAGAGGCTAAAGATGTTGTTGGAGAGCCTCAAGTTACGAAATTTGATAGAACTGATGATGGAATTGATGTGGAGATTAAAATCTCTTTTAGACCAACAATCAATACCGAAGGTTATGAAGAGTGTATTCCAGACTACTCAACTCCTCGCGTTACTAAAAAGGAGATTGGAGAGCGAACTGCCAAACTTCTTGAAATGGTAGCGCCACTGGTAAAAGTCGAAGAAGATCGCGGACTTGAAAAAGGCGATATGGCATTGTTTGATTTTGAAGGCTTTATCGATGATGAGCCATTTGAGGGTGGCAAGGCTGAGAAATATACCTTAGAAATTGGAAGTGGCCAGTTTATACCTGGATTTGAAGATGGAATGCTTGGTCTTAAAGCTGGTGAATCTCGCGATGTGGAAGTAGAGTTTCCAAAAGATTATAATGCAGAGCATCTAGCTGGTAAAAAAGCAGTTTTTAGAGTCTTATTGCATGAAATTCAACGCAAAGAGGTTCCAGAAACTCCTGATGAAGATATGTTAAAACGTCTACTTCCTGGTGAAGAAGAGGTAAGTGTTGAGCTTTTAGACTCTCGAGTTAAAGAGCAAATTAGAAGCGAAAAACTCTCAAAACTCTACAATGAAGAGTTAAAGCCAAAATTTATCGAGGCAGTTGTTGAAAAGTTGGAGTTTGATCTGCCAGAAAATATTGTAGAGCAAGAGATTGATATGCAATTTCGCAATGCGTGGGGAAGTTTAGAAGAAAAAGAGATTGAAGAGTTTAAAACTAACCCAGAAAAAGTGCAAGAAAAACGAGAAACATTCCGTCAAGAGGCAGAAAAAAGCGTTAAGCTTACCTTTATCGTTGATGAACTTGCTAAAATAAATGGCATCAGTGTTAGCGACCAAGAGGTTATGCAAGTGCTTTATTATGAGGCGATGCAGCAAGGTCAAGATCCAAAAGCGTATGTGGAAATGTACCAAAAACAAGGAGTGCTTCCTGCTGTAAAAATGGCTCTTGTTGAAGATAAGCTATTTAATAAATTATTTGACAAAGAGAATAAAGAAAATAAAGGTAAATAATGAGCTACTACATTCCGTATGTTGTTGAAAAAACTGGCCGTGGTGAGCGAAGTTACGATATATATTCGCGATTACTTAAAGATCGTATCATTATGCTTAGCAGTGAGATCAACGATCAAGTAGCTTCAAGTATTGTGGCTCAGCTTCTATTTTTAGAGGCTGAGGATCCTGATAAAGATATCTATTTATACATCAACTCCCCAGGCGGCGTAGTTACTAGTGGGTTTAGCATTTATGATACCCTTAACTATATAAAGCCTGATATTTGTACAATCTGTATCGGTCAAGCAGCCTCAATGGGTGCATTTTTATTAAGCTGCGGCACAAAGGGAAAGCGCTATGCTCTACCTAATGCACGTATTATGATCCACCA
>DDHL01000083.1:71430-76201 GCA_002352945.1 Campylobacteraceae bacterium UBA1877
TTATGCCCCCCCAGCCACTAGGCGGTGCTCAAGGGCAGGCAACAGATATTGAAATTCAAACAAAAGAGATTTTGCGCCTTAAAACAGTACTTAATGATATTTTGGCAAAAAATACAGGCCAAAAGGTTAGCAAAATCACAAAAGATACCGATAGGGATTTTTTCATGAGTGCAAAAGAGGCTCAGGAGTATGGTCTAATAGATAAGGTATTGGAAAAAAGCTTTAAATAACTAAAAGGAGTGGGGAATGGTTCGTTTGGACAGAAACAAAATACGAGGAACCCTGACACGTTCAGTTATAGAAGAGAAAAAAGTCGAACCAAAACCCACAGTAGAAACTCCAGCATCCCCGCCAGAGGGCGGGGATTTGGAGAAGTTTTCTCAATATGTGTTAAAAGAGCTCATTGAAGAAAATGTCCCTCCAACCCCTAATAATTTTCAAATCTATTTTGAAAAACTTTTAGAAACAAGACCCCTTGCATTTAGAAAACGCATCAATGAACTATTAGAGACTGAAAACGCTAACGACGACGAACAGCGCAGTAAAATGGAAAAAGATATAAAAAATGGTTTTGGCCAAATCAAATCGATGCTCCAAACTATTGCAACTATTTATAAAAATTTAGGGGTTATGAAAAGCCTTATTAAAAAAAGAATTGATGAACTTGGCGTGAATGCAAACCAGCTTGCAGTCCAAAATGTAATAACTGCATTTGAAGGAGATTTAAATAAGCTTAGTACTCTTTTGAGTAAACAGCTTGGCGGATTAAAAGAGAATTATGAAAAAGCTGGAAGCACCTTAAAATCCATCGAGCAAGAGGCGATTTTTGATACAAGATACAATATCTATAATAAAAAATATCTCTTAAAAGCTTTAGAAAATGAAAGAGAAGGAAATAAGAAGTACAATTATGCAAGCACGCTTATGCTCTTAAGGGTTAAAGAGGAAGTTTTAAGCATGATTCCAAACCCAAAAGACAGGGCGATTTTGCTGCGCAATATTGCAAAACTGCTTCTTAAAACCTCTAGAAGAAGTGACATTGTTGCCCACTATGGAGAGGGCATCTTTGCTATGGTTATGAAGCATACAAATTTAGAAAGCGCAAAAAAGGCGTGCAACCGGATAGCTGAACTTATTTATGCTACAAGTTTCTTTATTGGTGAAATGGAGCTAGATATTGATATTGAGCTATCAATAATTGATTTAAGAAGCGACCATACTATAGAAGAGGCTCTTGGAGGAGCTTTAGATGCCCTGCCTCTTAGTGGACGCAATGAAGAGATTTACTCCATTGGAAAATATGATGGAGACAAAAGAGTAGAAAAATCGGAGAAGATGGCGTGATTCGCAAAGTTATAACCTACCCAGATAAACGATTGTGGCAAGAGTCAAAAAAGGTTGAAAAGTTTGATGATGATTTATACAATCTACTTGATGATATGTATGAAACTATGGTGGCTTATGAAGGTATTGGACTGGCTGCAATTCAGATTGCTGTGCCGTTACAAGTGCTTATAATCAACCTAGTAGACGATGAGGGCGTGCAGCACAAAGAGGATTTAAAAGAGGTTATAAATCCAGTCATTATACAAAAAGAGGGAACAACAACCTATAAAGAGGGCTGTTTGAGTGTCCCAGAATTTTATGAAGAAGTTGAGCGCGCCGAAAAGATTAAAGTAAAATATCAAGATCGCAATGGAAATGAGATTGAGGAAGATTTGGAAGGCTTGGATGCAATTGCTATGCAGCATGAGATGGATCATTTAGCTGGCCATCTTTTTATTGAAAAACTTCCCTACTTTAAACGTAAAAAATTTGAAAAAGAGTTCAAAAAACGTCAGCGCGAAAGGATGTAAGAGGTGAAACGCCTCTATAGCGCTACACTGCAGGCCAATAGGGCCGAGGTTGTTGCTGTTGAATCAGCCTTTGTGCGAGCGCTTCCTGGGTTTTCAATTGTTGGACTTCCATCCCAATCAATTCAAGAGAGTAAAGATAGGATTAAATCAGCCCTATTAAGTGTTGGATTTCAATTTCCTGCCCAAAAAATTACAATCAACCTTTCACCATCAGATATGAAAAAAAGCGGTAGCCACTTTGATTTAGCTATCGCAGTATTGATTGCATTACAAAAAGAGCCAGTTTCATTTGAAGATGTATTCATTTTTGGTGAACTTGGTTTGGATGGGAAGGTAAAATCGACCGCAACACTCTTTTCACTGCTGCTATCTTTAGCTTCAAATAGACAAAGTTTTCAAGTGGTTGTCCCAAAAGCGATTGCCCAAAGAGCTGCTCAAATTCCAAATCTCATTGTATATGGAGTTGAGAGTTTAGATGAAGCGCTAGCACTCTTTAGCACGCCAGAATTTAAAGAGAAGCTTTTACATGTAAGCATTCATCCTCTTTTTAAAAATCCACTAACAATTGCTAACAAACCCTATATTGTTCATAACAGTTATCCTTTAGATTTTAAAGATGTCAAAGGTCAAGAACGAGCAAAAAGAGCTGCTCTTATAGCTGCTGCTGGAATGCACAATATCCTAATGGAAGGTAGTCCTGGGTGTGGAAAAAGTATGATTGCAAAAAGATTGCAATACATTCTTCCACCTCTTAGCATCCAAGAAGTTTTACAAACAACAGCGCACTGTTCGTTGGCGGGAGATGATAGTGATTTTCAAGCTTTTAGACCCTTTAGAAGTCCCCATCACACTTCATCAAGGCCGTCAATTTTTGGTGGAGGCAGTGCGCAGGCAAAGATTGGTGAAGTTGCATTAGCACACAATGGGATTTTATTTTTTGATGAATTTCCACACTTTTCAAAGCAGGTTTTAGAGAGCTTAAGAGAACCCCTCGAAGATGGACGGGTTCTTATATCAAGAGTTAATTCAAAAGTTGTATATCCCACAAAATTTCTCTTTGTAGCTGCTATGAATCCATGTCCGTGCGGGTATATGTTAAGTTTAGATCATCCATGCAGATGCTCTGAAGTTGAGATTTCAAGATATAGATCAAAACTCTCAGGACCGCTACTTGATAGAATTGATTTACATGTACAAATGGAAGAGAGCAAACATGAGGGGTCTTTGATTGATTCTAAGAAGATGCACATGCAAGTTATCAAAGCTTTTAAATTTCAAAAGCAAAGAGCCCAAGAGGAGTTTAATAGCCATCTAGAAGGTGAAGATCTTGCAAAGTTTTGTACTCTAAAAGAGGATGCCAAAAGGGTTTTTGAACAAGCTAGTGTAAAATATGGTTTAAGCCATCGGGGTCGTGATAAGGCCCTAAGAGTTGCTAGAACGATTGCAGATTTAGATGAGAGTGAGGATATCTTACCTAGTCATATTTTAGAGGGACTCAGTTTTAGAAAGCGCTAAAGGAGGGATAATGCACCCAATATATAAAGAGGTTAACAGTTTAGATAAGCGTTGCCAAAATGAGTATAAAGTGCCAGAGATTATTATGATGGAACATGCTGCAATAGCACTTAAAGATGCAGTTGTAAACAAGACTAAAAAGGGCTCTTGTGTTTTATTGGTGTGTGGTCCTGGAAATAATGGAGCTGATGGCTTAGCTTGCGCAAGGCTCTTGATGGGTGAATATGATGTTTATGTCTATTTGCCTCTTGGGGCTAAATCACCCCTAGCAAAAAAGCAGCTAGAGATACTCAAATCTTTACATGTAAAGATTGTTGATAGAGTAATTGATGCTAGTACAATAGTTGATGCACTCTTTGGAAGCGGGGCAAGAGAGCTTGATGAAAAGATGGTTAAGCTTGTAAATGAGCTTAATGCAGCCCAAGCTTACAAAGTTGCTTGCGATTTGCCAACCGGTTTAGCTCAAGGTAAAGCCTCATTTTGCGCTGATGTAACAGTAACTATGGGAGCACCAAAAATTGCACTATATGAAGAGGATGCAATTGATTGTGTTGGAGAGATAGTAGTAGCAGATTTGGGTGTTTCAAGAAAATATTTTGAAGGCCCATCTCATACCTTTTTGCTCTCAGAAGATGATATGATTTTGCCCCATAGAAACAGACCAAATGTTCATAAAGGAAACTTTGGACACCTTCTTGTTTTAGGAGGTCAAAAAGAGGGAGCATCAATTTTGGCAGCAGAGGCTGGATTTGCCTTAGGAGCAGGGCTTGTTAGTATATTTACAGATGGGTTTACTCCAGCTCACATCATGAAAACGAACAAAGTTCCGCCAAAGACTACAGCGATTGCAGCTGGAATGGGGCTGGGTGAAGTTTGGAAAAGTGAAAAGTTAAGAGAGGTTTTGTGCTCCCATTCTACCCCCCTTGTTTTAGATGCAGATTTATGCAAAATGGAAATTGTAAAGGAGTGTTTAAAACTGCAAAAACCGATGGTAATTACACCCCATCCAAAAGAGTTTTCAAACCTTCTTTTTACATGTAAAAAAAGAAGTGTAAAAGTTGAAGATATAGCAAAAAATCGAATTGAGCTTGCAAGAGAGTTTTCACAAAGCACCCATGCTGTTTTGGTTTTAAAAGGAGCCCATACTCTTATTGCCTATAAAGGAGAGGTTTATATATCACCATTTAGCGCACCATCTTTGGCAAAAGGTGGTAGTGGAGATGTGTTAAGTGGAATGATTGGCGCACTTCTTGCCCAAGGATATGAGCCCAAAGATGCAGCAATAACAGGCGTGTTAGCTCATGTGTTAGCAGCAAGAATGATTACAAGCAATTCTTACGCACTCACTCCAAACGCGTTAATTGAGAGGATAAAATGTCTATAAAAAAGATTGGTATTCT
>DDHL01000044.1:0-5387 GCA_002352945.1 Campylobacteraceae bacterium UBA1877
TATTTTTATCGCCCTTGGCGCAAATGACGGCTTAAGAGGGCTTGATTTAAACCAAAGCCAAAAAAATTTAGAAACAATTATAAATTTAGCCCTTGAAGCTAAAGCCAAAGTTGTGCTTGCAAAAATGCTTATGCCGCCAAATTACGGGCCAGATTACACTAAAGCTTTTAGCCAAATGTATGAGAATTTAAAAACGAAATTTAACCTTCCTATGATGCCTTTTTTACTTGAAGGAGTTGCTGGAAAAAAAGAGTTTAACCAAAGCGATGGAATCCATCCAAACAAAAAAGGGCATGAGATAATTGCCAAAAATGTATTTGAATTTTTAAAAAAGAGCCTGTAATGTTAAAGCTAAAATCGATAAAAAAATCCTATTTTCAAGGAAATCAAAAAATAGAGATTTTTGAGAATTTAAATTTTACGCTAGATAAGGGTAAAACAGTTGCCATCATGGGCAAATCTGGCAGCGGAAAATCTACGCTGCTCTCTTTGATTTCTGGAATCATTAAGCCAGAGAGTGGAGAGATTTGGTTAGATGGGGTATCATACTCAAATTTAAGCGAGAGCCAGTTAAATGATTTTAGAGCCACAAATATTGGATTTATTTTTCAAAACTTTCATTTAGTTTCTTATCTTAATGCCCTTGAAAATGTCATGCTTCCTGCCAAAGTTTGCAAAATTTCTAACCCAAAAGAAAAAGCGATTGAACTTTTAAAAAATGTAGGCTTGTCTCATCGATTAGACCACTTGCCTTCTGAACTTAGTGGCGGAGAGAGGCAGCGTGTCGCCATAGCTAGGGCGCTTATTCACAATCCTAAGATTATCCTAGCTGATGAGCCAAGTGGAAATTTAGACGAGCAAACTGGAAACGAAGTAATGGATGTGCTTTTTAAACTTATAAAAGAAAATAGAATCACTTTAATACTAGTTACCCATTCCAAAGAGGTTGCAAAAAGATGTGAAAAAATTTACGAACTTACAATGGGGAGCCTAAGAGAATGCTAACCCTTGAGCTTGTTCTAAAAGCACTAAAACGCTCAAAATCTTTTTCAATAATTTTCATACTTAACTTCTCCTTGGCAATTGCCTCTTTATCCTACTTGCAATTTTTTAAAGCAAGCATTGATAGCTCCCTTGATGCTAAAGCAAAGAGCCTTTTAGGGGCAGATTTGGTTGTATCTTCACGGTTTCCAATCAGTGATGAGCAGATAATCAATCTAAAACAAAAACTTCCTGAGATAAAAAATTTTAGTCAAGGAGTTTCTACTGTTAGCATGGTCTCATCAAAAACAAGAGCCAGACTTATGGAGCTTGTTAAGGTTGAAACAAATTTTCCATACTATGGCGGATTAGTCTTTCATGATAAAACAAAATATCCAAACCAAGCTCCTATGCCAAAAGATGATGAAGTCTGGGTTTATAAAGAGGTTTTAGATCTTTTAGATTTAAAACTCGGCCAAAAGATTAAAATAGGCAAAGAGAGTTTTATAGTAAGCAAAATTATTGAATCAGATACATTAAAAGCAGTCAGCTTTAGCGGTTTTATGCCAAAAATATACCTAAGCGAGGCTGCATTAAAAAAGAGCGGACTTTTGCAGTTTGGCTCAACCGCAAGATATAAATTAAACTACCAATTTAGCAAAAACTTTGACAACAAAGAGCTTGAAAAAATTGAAGAAGACTTGGAAAAAAGTATCGATCAAAATCTAAGGGTTCTCTCGCCAAATGATGGAAGAGATAGGCTTTTGAGAGTTTTAAATTTTATCACAAACTTTTTATCACTAGTTTCGCTCATCTCTTTCTTTTTAGGCCTTGTTGGTTTGATATATCTTTATTCGGGTTTTCTAAGGCGCCACCAAAACGATATTAATATTTTAAGCGATTTGGGAGTTAGCAAAAAAGTTATATCCTTTACATATTTGCTTCATCTTTTTATTTTAGTTTTAATATCTAGCATTATTGTCTTTTTATCTATTTTTTTAACTGCCAATTTTTTAGGACCTTTTATCCAAAAACTCATAGGTTTTGAGTTTACTTTTAATCTTGAATATCTCTTTTTTGTAAAATCATTTTTTGTACTACTGCTTTTAAGCCTGAGCGTTGGAATTCCGCTCATTTTACCCTTGGTTCAAAGAAAAAAGTTTGGCAATTTAAAAACTTTTTTAATCTTTACTCCCTTTATTGCAATTTTACTGCTTATTGCCCACTTTGTAACTCCAAGCAAAAACGTAGGACTCTTTTTTGCACTCATTATACTAAGCTTGATTGCTCTTTTTTTCTTTATTGGAGCATTTTTACTTCAAAAGTTTGATTTTTCCGGACACTTTAAAAATCTCTCCATTTCATTAGCAATTAAAAATATCACGAGAGAAAAGCAAACTTCGCTAAGCCTATTTGTGGCCATACTTTTGTGTACAACTTTTTTTAGTCTCATACCGCAAGTTGGCACATCACTATCTAGCGCACTAACCCAAAGCGCCCAAGAGAGACCTCGTTTTTTTGTACTTGATATCAAAGAAGAAGATTTAACCCTGCTGCAAAAAGATGTGAAGTCATTGGGTGCTACACTGCAAAATATTTCACCAATGGTGCGAGGCCGAATAATTAAAATTAACGGCAAAAATTTTGCCAATGCTAAAGTAGCAAATGGTGATGATGGCAGATTAAGAGGTGGGGCAGTAAACCTCTCTTATAGAAATAGCTTAAGAGCGAGCGAGAAGATAGTTCAAGGGAAAGAGTTTAGTGGAAAATATGACTCTTTGGATTTTTCAAAGCCTGTAGAGCTTAGTGTTGAAGAGGGTTTTGCAAAAAGGAGAGGAATAAAACTTAAAGATAAGATTGTTTTTGACGTGCTAGGATTAGAGATTGAAGCAAATGTGGTAAATATTAGAACAGTAAATTGGCTAGAGTTTGTACCCAACTTCTTTTTTATCTTGCAAGAAGGAGCAATTGACGATGCACCCAAAGTGCTTTTAGCAACAATACCTTCGGGCGATTATAATCCAACTAACTTGCTTTTAAGTCTTACCGAAGCCTTTCCTTCTCTTACAATAATAGATGTTAAAAATATTTTTGAAACCTTTGCCCAACTTGTAAAAAGTGTTGTAAAAATAACTGATAATATGAGCTTTTACTCCATTGCTGTTGGATTGATTATGAGTTTTATCATTATCCAATATCAAATGAATTTACAAAAAAACAATATTTTACGCCTAAAAATGATAGGAATAAAAAATAGAGTTGTTAAAAACTCTTTTTTGATTGAATATGGACTCATTTCACTCTTTGCAAGTGCTTTGGGTGTGGTTTTAGGAAGCCTTGGCTCATACATCATTAGCAATACTCTTTTTGAATCATATTGGGATTTACGAATTATGGTAGTAGCAGGATATCTTTTTTTAATTCCTCTGCTTACAATTTTAGTAGTAAGCCTGTTTACCACTAGAGTTATCAACCAAAAAGAGAATGTGCTTTTTGGGGAGTAAATAATCTAGCCACTTTAATTTTATGTAGATTATTAGGCTTAATACACTGCACATATTTAAAAACAAAGTGAGAATCTAAAAAAAGAAGTGGCTCCGGATACTGGATTCGAACCAGTGACCAAGTGATTAACAGTCACCTACTCTACCGCTGAGCTAATCCGGAACACCTTAAAATGAGACCGAAATTATAGGCAAAAAGTTTGGTTTTGTCAAGCCCTGACAAAAAAATTCTATTTAAATTTTTTTACATGTAAAGAATATGATTTTTTGTCACATTTAGTAACAGAATCTTTATTAAATCTTTAAGTAGAATCACAGAATTTTAAGGTTAATATTAGATTAAATCTAATTTTGAGGAGATTTCATGAAGAAAAAAATTGCTTCAATTGCCCTTGGCAGCGCACTTTTTGTTTCTGCCAACGCAGCTGAATTTATTACAATAGGTACAGGTGGCGTTACGGGAACATATTACCCAACTGGCGGTGCAGTGTGTCGTTTGGTAAATAAAACAAAAAAAGAGAGTGGAATTCGATGTTCGGTGGAATCTACCGGAGGTTCAGTATATAATGTAAACACTATTCGAGCAGGAGAGCTTGATTTTGGTATCGCACAAAGCGATGTAGTACATTATGCTATTAATGGCGAAGATAAATTTGAAGGCAACCCATACAAAGGTTTACGTTCAGTTATGGGAATCTACACAGAGCTTCTTGCATTGGTTGTCTCTAAAGAGTCTGGAATCAAAACAATGTCCGATATCAAAGGCAAGCGAATCAATGTAGACATTCCAGGTTCTGGTACCCGCGTTACAGCAGAAATTGTGATGAAAGCACTTGGTGTTAGCACTGATGATTTAGCCCTAGTGAGTGAGCTAAAATCAACTGAAGGTCCAAATATGCTTAAAGACCGCAAAATTGATGGATATTTTGGTGTATTTGGTCACCCAACCGCAAATATTAAAGATGCAGCAACATCAGTTGATGCCTATCTTGTTCCAATCGAAGGTCCTGAGATTGATGAGCTTACAAAAAAATACCCTTACTATGCGAAAGGTTTAATCTCTGGAACTTTTTACCGCGGCATTACAAACGATACTCCTAGCATTGGTGTAAAAGCTGTTTTAGTTACAAGCGACAAAGTAAGTGAAAAAGCAGTCTATACGCTTACAAAAGCTATTGTAGAAAACTTTGAAGAGTTTAAAAAACTCCATCCTGCATACAAAACTATTACAAAAGAGAGCTTGCTAGAAGGCATTGTGGCTCCACTCCATCCAGGAGCAGAAAAGTACTATAAGGAAGCAGGCTTACTATAAGCCCATTCGCTCCCAAGTTTAACTTGGGAGACTTTTTAGTTTAAGAGGTGTCTATGCCGTATAAATTTTCCTCCAAAGAGCTTCATGAGCGTCAAGTAGACTTGCCAGAATCTGATGATGCTCTTTTAGATAAACTTTCAAAACCCCGTACCTCACATGAGCAAGATGATGCTAGAGCGGAAGAAAAACTAATTGGAGATCTTGAGGGGCAAAGGGATTTTAACCGTTCGCAATGGCAATATTGGCTTATTGCACTCCTTGCTTTTTCGTGGTCTGTTTATCAATTGTATGTTGCAATCAACCCAATAAATGCAGTTTTTATCCGCTCAGTCCATCTAGCATTTGCGGTACTGCTTGCATTTTTAATTTATCCTATGTTTAAAACCCGCAGTTTAAAAAGCCGCATCACATGGTACGATTTTCTCTTAGCAATCATCGGAACCGCCGGTGCACTTTATATTTATGTTGATTATTTTGGCTTAGCAGACAGACCGGGAGCTTACATCACTCGGGATATAGTGTTTGCTATAGTAACAGTTTTAATTCTTCTTGAAGCATCAAGGCGCGCTTTAGGGTATGCCTTATCAATA
>DDHL01000044.1:5617-5827 GCA_002352945.1 Campylobacteraceae bacterium UBA1877
GGGTATGCCTTATCAATAATAGTCATTATCTTTTTAATTTATGATTATTTTGGACAGTATATGCCAGATATGATTGCCCATAAGGGAGCAAGCCTTACAAAACTTTCTGGCCAAATGTACCTTACAACCGAAGGGATTTTTGGAGTTCCTTTAGGCGTTAGTGCTGGATTTGTCTTTTTATTTGTCCTTTTTGGTGCTCTACTAGAGCCC
>DDHL01000071.1:0-1449 GCA_002352945.1 Campylobacteraceae bacterium UBA1877
AATATGTTTCTTGGGAAGATTTGCAACAGCTAAATGAAGTTGATGAGGAATTTACAGAAAATTTTTGACGCTATTTTGCCAATCCATATGCTTCTAAATCAAATCCATTAATTCCATTTTTATTTTTTTGTTTACCAATGCTTCCATATGGTTTTACCCAAAGATAGTTATCACTAAAGATTGCATCACCTGAGCTTAAACCTCTAACGCCAACATTTTGTTTTAAGTCTATGATGCTTTGAACCCCGCTTGTTATCTGCTTGGATGCTCCCGGCAGTGCATTAGTTACATCAGGAGAAAGTGAGGCAACTGTACTAGCAACCGCCGCTTCATTTTCTAATTCGTTTAGTTTTCCTATAAGCGAAGAGAGCATTTTGGCCTCTTTTATCTCATCTAAAACACTGGCAGTTTTTAATGCATTGGCCTTCCCGCCACCAATCTCTGTGGCGTCTGATATGCTCATGCCCTCTACTACATTTAAATCTATAGTGTTCTCATCAATTACATACTCAAAGTCAAGTAAGGCTGAATTATCTGTTACATTTAATGTGCCTTCAATATTTAGGCTGTCATTATCTGCAGTTACTACATCTTCAAGTGTTTTATCAATGAGCAGCTCTTGCGATCCAGTATCGCTTAATACATTAACACCTATGGTTGAGCCTGCTTCAAATGTAGCTGTTTGCGTAGTTAGCTTTGAATACTCTATATCCGATTCATCAGTATTAAACACTGAAATAACAAGGGTACCATCGCTTGTATTTGTAAAATTGTTGATATTAGTATTATAAAATCCATTGTCAGTATTAGAAGGCAAAGTTATAATTCCAGCATTTCTTAAACTACCTGGAATATATATGTTACCATTTAATGCCCCATAGTTTTGTATGAAAGCATTTTCTGACATACTATGAAGTGATAAAGAGTATGCATTTACACTTAAGGCGCCATCTATATATGCGCTGATTGCACCCGTGTTTATGATTGAGGCGCTATCTTCCATCGACCATGCGCTAACACCAACTGCGAATTGATCTGCAGATACCTCTATCTCACCGCTGTTAATGATAGAAGAATTTCCAAACATATCAGAGCTCTCAAACTTGCTGCCAATATAAACACCAAAAGCTCCTCCATCATTAGATGTTACAAAGATGTTTCCGCTATTTTGTATAGAGGCATTTTGGTCTATATCGTTTTGAACTTGAATCCCAAATGCGTAGTCATTATTAATAGCTACTTCTATCTTGCCACTATTATTTATAAAAGAGTTCCCAGACATACTAAAAGATGATGAACCTCCACTTCCTAAAACAATACCAGATGCTTCTGTATTATCAGATACTACAAAGATGTTTCCACTATTTTGTATAGAGGCATTTTCATCCATACTATAGTCTACATTAATACCATAAGCTTTATTATCAGTAGATTCTGCACTAATGCTAC
>DDHL01000071.1:1677-3592 GCA_002352945.1 Campylobacteraceae bacterium UBA1877
GGCTACCACTATTTTTTATAAAATTATCCCCTTTTAAAGCGTCAGTAAAAATGCCAGATATAGAACTACTATCTGAAGATACAGTTATGCTTCCATTTGAAGTAATTGTGGCATTATCTTCATCACTCATTTCCAATGTAGTGTTTCTTTCATCATCGATAACATAATGGCTAGGTTCTGCTGCTTTAACGCTTTGTTGCTCACGCATACTAATAAAGCCAAAACAGATAAAGAAACTTTTTTAATTCCTAACAGATTAAACTTTGAACCTTCGCTATAATCTAAACTGTCCACAATCCCCTCCTTTTAATAAATAATAATGTTAATAAAATATTAATACAAAAAGATTTATATTTAAATAAAAATTAATAAATTGATAATTTATCATTTATTATGTAATATTAATAACTTATAACATTAAACAATGATTGATTTATAATATTTAAAATCTAGTAAAAATAATAAAAAAATTTATTAAGAATTTTTGATTTTGCTTGTTAGTTTGAATTATAAAATTAGTAATTATTTTTTGTATCTTTATTTTCTTATAATCTCATCAAAAACAAATGTACTATCTTTACATGTAAAAAATTTTAATACTTGACATTAAAGAACGATTGTTTTATAATACTCTTAATTGGAGAAAAAATGGCAAGACATGCAGAGTATGATATAGATGAAGTTTTAGATAAAGCGATGGAACTTTTTTGGAAAAGAGGTTACGAAGGCGTTTCAATGGCTGAGCTTGTAGAGCATACAGGTCTTAATCGCAGAACGATGTATGCTCTTTTTAAAGATAAAAATGGACTTTTTAAAGAAGCGCTTGATAGATACTATATGAAAAGCGGCTCAAAAAAGCTAAAAATCTTAAAAGAAAATCCAGGGAAAAAGGGAATCGAACTCTTTTTTAGGCAGTTTAGTTTTTCAGAAGATTTTAAAGGTTGCCTTTTCTCAAACAGCTTAAATGAAAAGGTTTTTATAAAAACAGATACCTATAAAATCCCAACAGAATATTTTAAAAAAATCCGTTTAGGTTTAAAGACAAATCTTGAGCAGGCCAAAAAAGATGGAGATTTTCACGGAGATGTTAACGCTATGAGTTTAACACTTCTTACGATGATACATGGTTTTCATGTGCATGGAAAGTATAATTGTTCTAAAGAAGATAGTAAAATCATAATAGATAATATCCTATCAATGATTAAATAGTTTTTATTTTTTATGAAATAGTCGTTCTATAAATAGTAAAAATACCAACCCGAAAAAAGGAAATAAAATGTCAAGATTAGAAGAGGCAATCAAAGAGTACAAAGCGGGCTTTAGATCAAAAGTTCCAGAGGATATTCAAAAAGTCATGGCACAAGCCACGCAAAAATTAAAAGAGAGCAAAATTAGTAAAAATGCCCTCAAAGTTGGTGATAGAGCACCAGAAATCAAGCTTTTAAACGCAGTTGGCAAAGAGATATCTTTGTATAAAATATTAGAGCAAAATGATTTTGCAGTTATCAACTTTTACAGAGGTGCTTGGTGTTCGTATTGTAATCTTGAACTAAAAGCGCTTCAAGAGCGTAATGATGATTTAGAAAAATTAAATGCAAAGCTTATTGCAATCTCCCCTCAAAGTCCAGATTCTAGCCTTACGACCAAGCAAAAACATGATTTAAAATTTGAGGTTTTAAGTGACACTGGCAATGTTATTGCAAAAGAGTATGGGCTTGTTTTTTCACTTGCTGAAGAGTTAAGACCAATATATAAAAGTTTTGGTATAGACATCCCAGCGGCAAATAATGAGGAGAGTTATGAGCTTCCAATGCCAGCAACCTATATAGTCGATAAAAACCAAAAAATCATTTTTGCTTTTATTGATGAAGATTACACAAAAAGATGTGAGCCGGTAGTGTAAAATAATTTCTGT
>DDHL01000090.1:0-2653 GCA_002352945.1 Campylobacteraceae bacterium UBA1877
TCTCATAAGCCGGAGGTCGGGAGTTCAAGTCTCCCTCTTGACACCACTTCAAAACCCCTAAATTTAGGTATTTAAACTATCTTTTTGCAAATATTTAAAACTCTTCTAGAAACACCTTACCGCACTATTTACCGCACTTTTTTAAGATTATTGGTAATCAATTGAAGCGTCGAAGCCAATGCAGTATGATGACTCGTCTTATAATTTTTCATATAGTCTTTTCTGCTGAAATACTGTAGTGCTTAAATCGTATCTTATCACGAACCACACCAAGTAGTTTTTCACCGTAAGTCCTTAAAGATTAAACGACACAATGATTATTTAATGCTTTTTTCTACTAATTAAACGACAAAATGTTCAAATAACGCTAAAAATATTTTAAATGGTCTTCGGAATTTGAAAAACTTTAGTAAGTTTAGTAGAAAACAAGTCAAAATATTGAATTATGAAATATTTCTAGAAAATAAACTAACATTTGTACGTTCATTTATTTGACTATATCAGACCGTTTTACATATAATGTTCGTTGAATAAATAGTTAGGCTGCCTCAAAAAATTGAAGAAGAGGTCAAACTCATGATTTTATTTCACATATTGCTTGTAGTCATTTTTTTTCGCACTAGTCGGTTACACCGCAATAGTCGTCAGCAACCATGGCATGAGACTTCTGCCCGTATTTTTCGATGATATGGCTGAAATGGCGTGGCCAAGCCAATTCAATCTAGATTTCATGTGTTTTTTGGTGCTCTTGGTGGTTTGGGTTTTATGGCGTCACGAGAAATCATTAGAGAGAAATAAGATACCCTATCGGTACTTATTTCTCAACTCAAGCGTTAGCCTATATCTAACCAGAATATAGAAAAGCCACTTGAATGTCAATGTATGAAAAACAGCTATCACAGGCTAACTTTTACAATTGGCAAGCCAGATAACATTATCTTTTCGTCCTTGCCTTTTTTGATAGTAGTGATTTTAAAATCTTTGATTGCATGAGCTCCCATCTTAAAAGCTTTTTTTGAGAGTAAGTATATACCGCGTTGATAGGAATCTGCTTCAACTAAAATTTCCCTATCACCTACGGCTTTGTAAGAAGAGTAGGGTGGTTCTGCTGAAAAAGTTGGGATTTTTTTGGCGCTTATTTCTCTATAATCAAATAAAAAAATGATTATAAAAATTCCAGCCAAGATAGACACTATTAGAACGGTTGCCTTTAGTTCTTCTGGGTGATTTAATAGTGCTTCCATGGTTCTATTCCTCCTATTTTTTCCATTTATTTTCCATAAAATCTATAAATTTCCCATTTTCAAATGGTTTATTTTTTTTCTCTTTTTTTGTGATTTTTGTGTAGCCTCGATAAAGTTGCTGATTTGATTGTGTGAAAGTAATGTGTGAGTAGTCTTGACCTATTTCTTTCAAAATATTGTCACTCAGCAGGTACTCTATTGCAGTGGCATAAGAGTTCTGATAACCTGATTCATTATTGTTAGTTTCAGAACGATTCTCGCTGCTGTATTCGACCTTTCCGAGTATCTCTTTTACTTCTGTCGCCGTCGCCGAATCACTTGTTTGAAATAGATAAATATTTTCGGCACTATTAAGAAGTTGTTGCTTTAATTTCTTATCTTCTGGCAAGTATTGAATGCCTGGCATCATACATCCGCCTCTACTCCTTACCAGCGTGTGAAGAATATTTTTTGTTTCCTCGCTTAGCAAAGGTAATAACGATAGATATTCATCCAGTAAAAAGAAGGTGAAATCTTCTTTTGTTTCGGGCTTTTCAGCCATGAATATTTTTGCAAGATTATCAATAAAAGCACTAAAATATGGAGTTAGAAAATCTCCATAAGTCGGATTGTTTAACAGAAAAAGCTTTTTATTACCTCTTAGAAATTTGCGAATAGTAAAGGTTTTGCCTCCATTTTGAATTAGAAAATTGATAAATTCGAGATACTCAATGAGTAGCTTCATGGTGGATACAACATCTTTTTCGCTCTTTTGTTCCAATTCTTGCACTTCCTGAAAATATATATCCGTCTTTTTAACAAAAAGATCCCACTTTTCTTTACTTGGAAGCTCTTGTACTTGTATCTCATTAAAGATTTTTACGAACCTTTCCTTCGCCGAACTCGTAAAGAAATTTTGCTCAGAAGAGCCTAAAATTCCATTTAATAAACTTTGAAAGAAAGAGTCAGCGATTTTGGGGTGCTGTTTGGCCTCTTCAAAAATATCCCATATTGCCCCTCGTTTGTCAAAGGGGTTAAGGATGATATCCCTTGTTGTGTACATTTTTTCAACATAGTCCCCTTTGATGTCATGAATAATTGCTCTATTGTAGAATTTTTGATCCAAAAAAGAATTGATAAATTCTGTCTTGCCGCTACCCATTGACCCTATAACAAGAGAACCCCTTGTAAAAGCTAGAGGCTCTCTTCGCATCTCTTTTCTCGTCCCGAAAATAAGTCGATGCAAAAGATTTAATCGCTTTAAAACTTCCCATGAATATATAAATTCATCAACATAGATCCCATCTTTGTCACTTCTGAGATGCTTTTTTGGGGTCCACTTTAATCCCGCGGTTTGATTTGCAAAGTTTGGATAACTACCAGCATTACTAGGGCTTTTTTCATATTCTTTATTGTTTATTACATCTCTT
>DDHL01000090.1:2877-7800 GCA_002352945.1 Campylobacteraceae bacterium UBA1877
CATCTCTTTTTCTACCTGTGCTGAACCAATATAACATTAAAGATGCAAAAAGCAATACCCAAATTTGCCAACCGTGCAGATTGAACATTTTAATTATTCCAAAAAGGAAAACGCTGACTACAAAACATGTCATTAAAAATTTACTCATCTCATACTCCTGTTGCTCTATTTGATGCTTTATGCTCTATTTCACTTACTACCTCATGACTATCAATTCCACCTTCTTTGTATCCGAACACATTGAGAATCAAATCGCTACCCTTAAAGACAAAATAAAATGCGAATAATGTAGTTAATATGGCCAGTACTAGGTCAACTAATCCATGTAGGAAGCTAATTATCATACTTGAAAGGGAGTGTCTGGAAACTATGTCGTTGCTAGTAAAAAAAGTAAATACCTCATTGCTGATTATGTAACCTAGATTAGTCATTAATTCAACGGCCAATATGGCAATAATGATAGAGATAACTATCAGTATCGGTTTGCACACGATAACAACGCCACGAATTAAAAAACTTATGATGTTTTCTTTCTGTCGTGTAGAAAACACATAAACGGCGTAAAAAGGAGAAATTAAGCTATAAATAAATAAAGTGATACCAAAGTAGCTTATTGCCAAAATTGAAGCTACTGTGATGCCTAACAAAGGTAAGTACTCATAGACTTTGGCCATCATTCCCATAATCAACACTTCCGCTAAGTCCTTTCCCCACAAATGGAAGGCCATCCAAGAATTTACCCGCTATCTTTTTTAGTCCTTGCGAAATGTCTAAGTCTTTATACACTTTCAAAGTGCTTTCCACCCCAGGAGCAGCGTAAAGCGGAGCAGTATACATGAGTTTATTTACTCCAAACCATGATTCGTCTACCCCTTTTTCGATTTGATTTGTATCATTCAACGGTTTCATGAGACCATAATTTTCAACAAAAATCTTATTAAACATGACAAATGGCGAATATAGAAATCCATAATCAGCACTTGCGCGCATCATCTCTTTCGCGGTCGCTACAAAATCATCTATTGTTGTATTTCCTGAGCTCTTTTGTACCGTCTCGATAAATTCATTATTTCTTTTTAAAGTTCTCTCTACGTTGTTTTTCAAAATATCTACGTTACGACAAAAAGATAGCGTGTATTTGAGGTTTGTCGTTGGGTCGTCCCATTTTAAAAAATATCTTTTTTCGTTAAAACTATAACTATAGTCCTCACTAGTTGGGAAAGTGGTAATCTCATCAGCCTTAAAACCATCTTCAGCGAAGCTTTCAGGATTTTTATTCTCATAACATTTTTTTTGTAACATTTCGTAGACTAAAAGCTCTTTTTTCAATTTCAACGAGTGCGCTATAACTCTTTCTATTTCGTCTTTGCTGCTTACTCCAATGTCTTTTTTTAATTTCCCGATGTAGGAAGAAGTTAAGATGTTGGTGATATCATTTGCATACTTGACACCTATTCTAGAAATGCTACCAATTTGGCTTTGAAACGTTGATTGAGCATAATTATTTTCAAACTCGTGAGGCGTAATGACAAACATTGAAAAAATGATAACCCCTATAATTCCACGCTCGATTAAGTCTTCTTGATCGTATAATTTTTGGATTTTTTTTGAAACCTTTGAAAGAGCTAAAATAGCGATGGAAAATGGTACGAAAAAAGTAAGAAGTACTATTTGAAGTTCTCGAAAAATTGAACTACTCTTTATGACAAAATCAAAAATTAAAGTAAAAAAGTTGAGATTTAGCGCTTCGGTAAGTCTGTTGTCTCCAAGTCTATATCCATTATTAAGAACTATTGAACCATTCATTATTGATGCATCGATATCAATAATTTCATCATTCATTGTTATTAATGCAATTAAGTATTCTGAGGTGTTAATATATTCCTGCGTGGTAGTGTTATTATATTCATCCGAGAAAAATTTATCTTCCATTTTATTTATGGTGCTACCAGCCTTTTTTTCAACTTTATCTTCGTCCCCAAAGTCAATACTTAAAAGTATTTTTTCAAGCTCCTTTTTTTCAACCTCGTTTAAAGTAGCGTACTTATTTTTACACGCCTGTGAAATCCAAAAGATATCGCTTTTGACGATTTGGTCACCGTGATAAATATAGTACTCAAATAGACCTTTGCCCAGATCGATTTTCTTTAATCTAACATCTAGTAAGTTTTTATTTATAGTAGGGTATTGGATTTCGCATTTATCCCTAGATTCAGGATACGATATATGAATATCATGAATATCCATGTTGTCGGTAATAATATTATCTGTTGGAGCTAAGTTGTTTGGATTAATTCCAGCTGCAATAGCTGCATTTAACCCCAACAGTGAAAATATCAAAAAGTTAATGAGTGTTTTCATTATACACCTCGTAGTCTTCGTCATTGTAAAGATTTACGAATATCCCCTCAAGCTCAAAATTCAATAAATCTTTTTTATTTTTTTTCTTGTCCACCTTCCAAAATGTAAAAGCCCTCTTTCGATTCTTGACATAAAACATTTCTTTGTTGCCAGTCACAATCATGATAATGTCCCACCATGCGTAAATTATGAATAATAAATACATACTGGCACCAACACCCAATTGAAATGAAAATGCACCACTGTCAATTTGAAAAGCCGCCCAAGAGATAAGTAAATAAAACAGTATAGCTAGTATGGCAGTAGCTATTTTTATGACGCCCCTGGACATAAAAAGAGAGTAAATAGCCATAAATAAACTTATTCCGGCAACAAGGGCAATAAATTTATCTGGCCCAGTTAAATGAAAAAACTCCCTGATTAAGAAAAAATTATTGCTTACTACAAAAAGCAAAAGCATCAGAGGGAGCGTTTTGAGCACAAAAACAACCCATAGTGGAAGAGGGCGAAGCTCTGCCTCTCTTCCGTTCAATCTGCCTTTCAAATTTTCTTTGTCTTGCCATTGAAATTTCGCATCCCTGAATTTCATCATTAAATAGGGAACTGTATTTATGGTTGCGATATTCATTTTTTCTCACCATCATTAGCATTCGCATTCAAAAGAGGAAGGTTTTCAACATTTTCGATTTTCTTGAGCGCTTCCATGGTTTCCATGGTTCTATTCCTCATATTTAGCTCTTTTATTTCTTCTTTCAACCTATCATTCTCATTGACCAAAATCTCAATCGTTTCTAGGTTATTTTTTTGATGCAAAAAATGAAAAACAAAGAATATTGCAATGATAAAAATTAAACCCAGAAACACTGACATTTCATCCTTGTCTTCTTTTATCCCAAGCAATTCATTTGTGTTTTCCACCTTCTTTCCTCCTAGCACTTCCACATGCTCCATGTATTCTTCATCCTCTAATCTTTTTTCCATCTCTTATCCTTTATTATTATTTTTTCAATATTTATTTTTAAGCTTTTCAAAACCTTTAATTCCAGTTTTGTGAACTTTCTATTTCTCCCAAAATCAGAATTAAGATATGCCAGTAATCCAATATCATCTCTGATTTTAGATTCCAGTGCTTCACCTTTCGTTTTCATAATTGTTTTCCATTTGTTTTTTTTCTTCTTTTTCAAATTTGTTCAGCCACTCTTTCGTGATTTTGTAGCCATTTTTTACTAGTACTTTGATTCTTTCAAAAATGCTTTCACTTTTTACCTCCTCGTCTGTAACATCATCAATCATTTCGGCTTTCTGCCTGAAAAAATCAACACACTCTTTGGCGGTCGCTATGCGCTCCTCCCCAAAAAGCACCTTTGCTTGCTCATCCTTGTTTTTAACGGCTTGAACCGCTCGTTGAAAGATTGTTAGTTCCATTCTTTGCTCCTTTGTTTTTTGATTTGTTCTGACTCTTTTGGCTATGTTTACACCTTTTAATAAAAGGTCATTAATATCTAGTTTTTCTTCATCTGCCTGATATTCGATATATGAATACTCTTGGATATTTGCTTTTTCGGTAACTTTTTTGACAAATTCTTTTCCCGCTTGGTCATTTTGATTGTAGAAAATTACCGATTTGTATTTATCTTTGATAGCCTCTGATACTTTGTGCACATTTCCTGTGGAGTTTGCAATAATTACATCAGTATTTGAAAAATCAGTGTTTTGATAGGCTGCTGCATAATCCATTTTTGATTCGAATATTGCTACTTTACTTGGAGTTTTACTTTTGATCAAAGAAATATTTTTATTTTTAAGGCTTATGGTTTTTAGGTTTCCAAGCTTTTTGATGAAGTGCACATCAGCTCCGCCGCCTACTGTCATTACGCCAACGCCAAATACTCTTTTTATCTCTCCTTTTGCATTTGTGTATTCTCCGTTGATAATTTTGAATTCAGGCGGTATTTTTTTTATGCCGCGTGATTTCAAATACTTAACTGCTGGCGCATAGGTAGATACATCTGTCACATTTGTCACCTTGCTGGTCTTGCTGGTAGTTTCTGCTTCTAGTTTTTTCAGATTTTCTTCTCGTTTTGCTTCAATCGATAATGATGATAATGATGGTTTGACCCTAAGTCCTCCATTTAGTTCATCGAGTCGTTCTCTCACATAATCGGTGACATCAGAGTGTGCGACGGAATATTCTAAAGCTTCTTTGTAGCTCAAGCCCGTTGCTTCCATCACGAGGTTTTCAATTGTGCCATTCCCGCCAGCAAAGTCTTTATATTTCCATTGTCCATTCGCATCCATATACATGTTGGCGCTGGCTGTTTTCTCATCGCGAATTTTGAACACATAACGGTTGCCGCCTTTATTTTTTTCGTAGGCAATGCCCAACGCATCGAGTACGCCTCGTGGATCAGTCAGTCTTAACTCGTCTTTTGTTTTTTTCGATAACAGATTAAATTCAACTGTATTTAACCGTTTAATTTCTCGCTTCATTACTAGTGGCCCCTCCTTCTTGTTGGCTTTTTCTATTATTTCGCTTGCGTTTAATTTCACGCTGTCTTGCAT
>DDHL01000057.1:0-343 GCA_002352945.1 Campylobacteraceae bacterium UBA1877
CCTGCCTCTTCTGGCACATGTTTTTCCAGCTCTTTGGTGATCTTCTTTTGGATGTACTCTGATGCTTTTATAGAAACTTTTGGCTTGCTAATTCCGCCTTTAATAACACCGCTTAAATCTTTATTTTCAACTTTTAATGCAAAAGGCGCATTTATACTGTTAGCCTCTAAGTTTAAAACTCCTTGGTTAACTTTAAGGTAGCTTTGTTCACCCTCCATAGTCACATCAAAGCCAACCATTTCATTTTTAATAACCCCTTTTAAAGTCGAATTAGTATAAGTTTCTTGGATGAGATCAAACCCAGTTAAAGCTTGAACTAAACTTACTAACTCGCTTTGTCTTT
>DDHL01000057.1:568-4894 GCA_002352945.1 Campylobacteraceae bacterium UBA1877
ATTCTGGTAAAAGCAAGGAAAACTCACCCTGTTTTTGAATCACATCATATTTTGCATCTGCTTCGCCTATGGCTTCAAAAACATATGGAAAATCCAATACTTCGCTTAATCTAAGCATAGAGAAATTTTTCAAATCAACTAAAAGTTGGTTGTTTTCAAAATCAATCGTACTCTTTCCATCTAGTAAACCGGTTTCACCATGCACATTTACACTTCCATTGGCCAATTTTATAGTTCCATCCATTTGCATTGGACCCTTAAGCGGCCGGCTCGTTACAAAGGCCAAATCAGACAACTCTTTTACATGTAAAGAAAAAGGTGTTTGAGTTGAGAGACTTTTTGTATCAAACACACCTTTAATCCCACTAATATCTGCAAGGCTACTTTTAAAAGTTGCCTCATAATCAATCAAAGCATCATTTATAAGCGCTTTAGAATTTAGACCAAACTCTGTTTTTTGGGGCCAATCCAAACCAGTCAACTCTTTCATTCCAGCTTGCAAAAGCACCCCATTTAAAACGGTTAAAGCAAGATCTCCTTTTTTATTTGCCAGCGAATCCATTTTCAAATCAAAATTAACTTCCCCACTCGCAAGAGGTGGCTGCACAAGAGCATAAAGAATCTTGTCTAGCTTTACATCTTCGCCAGCTACAAAGGCCTTATCTTCTTGATATATAGCTTCAATTTTTCCACCAAAAGATTCAGTTCTAGCTCTTGCTTGAATACTATTTTTGTCTCCTTGAACTTGACCAACTGCTGTTAGTTTACCTCTTAGTGCAATGCCAGCTAACTCTTCTAATGCACTCAAATCTGGAACAAGAAGCTCAAAATCACTTTCTAATTTTTGAGTTTTTAGCTCATACACACTATTGTTTAAAAGCAATTTTCCAAGACTAGTATCAACAACTCCTTTTCCATCAACTCGATTTTCTCGAAGCACTGCATCAAAATTTGCCTGATATGTTACATTTTGTGGCAGTTTTACACTATATTGTTTAAAAATTGCATCCTCATTTAACCTGCCATCAAACACTTCAATTTTTGCACTTCCAAAAGGAACTCCATCTTTTTGTACAATGTTTACATGTAAATCTCCTCTGCCATAAGCCAAAACGGGTTGATTTACTAGAGCTTGCATCTTTTGGATTGAAAGATTCTCAACCTTTATAACAGCTCTTGAGAGATTCTTATTCAAAATTTGTACATCATAGCTTGCAGGCGCTTCAAAAACAACTCCAATTCCTTTTACATTAATATCTTTTAAATCGCCTTTGACATTTCCTTTTAGTGAAATTGGCTCATTTATATTGATTTGAGGAGTTTTTAAACTATCAGCCTCAACTAAATAGTCCAAATCAAAACTTTTAGATAATATTGCAATTGCCCCTTCTACTTTTATATTGATGCTCTCTTGATATGTAGCATCTAGCGCTAAAGAGCTTGGAGTCAAACGAAAAATAGAAATTTTTATTGGCGCTTTTGCAGCTTCACTTGCCTTTTTTTCTATGAATGGGATGAGCATTTCGTTACCTGATTTTGTAAAAAGTACCCAATAGGTTCCTCCAAACAAAATTAGTACAATCCCCGCTATTGCGACTAAAAAACGCATATAATCTCCTTTATTTTAGTCTTTCAACTCATAAACTATTAGTCTAATAGACTAAAGTATCTAGCTATTTTTTCCCTAAAACTGTTGACTTAAGTCCAAAAATGTCGTATAATTTCATCACTCAAATTTTATGAGTGCTAAAAATCAAATCACTTAATAAAGGAAGGTAAACCATGAACTTTCAACCCCTAGGTCAACGTATATTGATCGAACGCCTTGAGGAACCTACTACAACAGCTTCAGGTATCATTATACCTGACAATGCAAAAGAAAAGCCTTTAAGCGGCGTTGTCCGAGCAGTTAGCAAAGAAGTTTCGGACGAGGGACAAGTGAGTGTAGACGATAAAGTCGTTTTCGCAAAATATTCAGGTAGCGAAATCACTATCGATAACAAAGAGTATCTTGTACTTAACATTGATGACGTACTAGGCGTTATCAAGTAACTTTTTTATCCACAATTTTTACAAGGAGAATAACCTATGGCAGCAAAAGAAATTCACTATTCTGACAACGCTCGAAACGAATTATACGAAGGTGTTCGAAAATTAAGTGACGCCGTAAAAGTGACGATGGGACCACGAGGTCGTAATGTACTCATACAAAAAAGTTTTGGAGCACCAAGCATAACTAAAGATGGTGTTTCAGTAGCAAAAGAAGTTGAATTAAAAAATACTATTGAAAATATGGGCGCAAGCCTTGTTCGTGAAGTGGCTAGCAAGACTGCAGATGAAGCAGGTGATGGAACCACAACTGCAACAGTTTTAGCTCACGCTATTTTTAAAGAAGGACTTCGAAATATCACAGCTGGCGCCAACCCAATTGAAGTAAAACGAGGAATGGATAAAGCTGCTGAAGCAATCATTGCTGAACTTAAAAAAATTGCACGAGAAGTAAAAGATAAAAAAGAGATTGCGCAAGTTGCATCAATCTCAGCAAACTCTGATACAAAAATTGGTGAGCTTATTGCCAATGCAATGGAAAAAGTTGGCAAAGATGGCGTTATTACTGTAGAAGAAGCAAAAGGTATCCAAGATGAGCTTGATGTAGTTGAAGGTATGCAATTTGACCGCGGATATCTATCGCCATACTTTGTAACAGATTCAGAAAAAATGCAAGCAGTTCTTGAAAATCCGTACATTTTACTATTTGATAAAAAAATCTCTAACCTAAAAGATTTGCTTCCAGTACTTGAGCAAGTTCAAAAAACAAGCCGCCCACTTCTTATTGTAGCTGAAGATATTGAAGGTGAAGCTCTTGCAACACTTGTTGTAAACAAACTACGCGGCGTATTAAATATTAGTGCTGTTAAAGCACCTGGATTTGGAGATCGCCGAAAAGCGATGCTAGAAGATATTGCTATCTTAACTGGCGGTCAAGTAATTAGCGAAGAGCTTGGACGCACACTTGAGAGCACAACACTAAACGATCTTGGACAAGCTGCTAGCGTTGTAATTGACAAAGACAATACTACCATCGTAAATGGCGCTGGCGCTAAAGAAGCTATTGAGGCTCGCGTAAGTCAAATCAAAAAACAGATGGAAGAGACTTCAAGCGATTATGACCGTGAAAAAATGCAAGAGCGCCTTGCAAAACTTAGTGGTGGTGTAGCTGTAATCAAAGTTGGAGCTGCAACAGAAACTGAAATGAAAGAGAAAAAAGACCGAGTTGATGATGCACTATCTGCAACAAAAGCTGCTGTTGAAGAGGGCATTGTTATCGGTGGTGGAGCTGCTTTATTGCAAGCTAAATCAAAATTAAATCTCAACCTAGAAGGTGACGAAGCGATTGGTGCAGATATCGTTGCTCGTGCATTGCGTGCTCCACTTCGCCAAATCGCAGAAAATGCTGGATTTGATGCTGGCGTTGTTGTAAACACTGTTGAAGAAAGCAAAGATGAAAGCTTTGGATTTAATGCATCAAATGGTGAATATGTAAATATGTTTGAAGCGGGCATTATTGACCCTGTAAAAGTTGAGCGAATCGCTCTTCAAAATGCAGTTTCAGTTGCAAGCCTTCTTCTTACAACAGAAGCAACTATTAGCGAAATCAAAGAAGACAAACCAGCTGCTAACCCAATGCCAGACATGGGTGGAATGGGCGGCATGGGCGGCATGATGTAATCCTCCCACAAACTTCTTCTTTTTGCCCCGTTTAGTTACGGGGCACTTCCAAAACTACAAAGGCATTTTTATGTTAACTACTCAGTTTGATATATTCCAGTGGATTGGGTTTATTGGAATGGCATGCGTTGTTTATGCTTACTTTCTCATCCAATCTGAAAAAGTAACTAAGCACAATAGCTTCTACCAATGGCTAAATCTCATTGGAGCAATACTTCTTATTATCTCTTTATTTGTGCATTTTAATTTAGGATCATTTTTAATTGAGGTTTTTTGGGTAGGAATAACTCTTTATGGAATGATTCAAAGCAAAAGAAGGGCAAGCTAAGAGCCCGCCCTTTACATGTAAAACTATTCGATCTCTATACCATACTCATCTAGCATAATATCAACAGCAACGTTATGGCGTTTTGCTAAAACTTTTACGCCTTCACGCCCTTTGACGCTATCAATAAAAGCTAAAATTTTATCTTCAAGCTCTTTTCTTTTATCCTCACTCATAGCTTCAGGCTCGTATGTAATCTTAATATCTACTACCTTATGATTCTTCATGCAATCCTCCAAAGTTTTTTGACATTGTACAAAAAAGATAAGACA
>DDHL01000022.1:0-4129 GCA_002352945.1 Campylobacteraceae bacterium UBA1877
TGGGTAAACACCACACGTTGTAAAGCCTGTGATGTATGTGTTAGTATGTGCCCTGCGGGCGTGTTGGCAATGGTGCCAGCTCCTGGGTCAATTTTGGGATCTACCATTGAGGAAGGGGAGCCACAATCGTGTATTGGCTGTAAGGATTGTGAACTTCACTGTCCCGATTTTGCTATATATGTAGCTGAACGTGGAGAGTTTAAATTTGCAAAACTTACCGATGAGTCAAAAGCACGTGCTGAAGCAATTAAACAAAATCATTTTAGAAAATTAAGTGCATAGGAGCTAGGATGGCTAGAGAAATAGTATCAAGCGGTAACTCCCTAGCTGCCCTTGCAGCAATAGAGAGTGGTTGTAATTTTTTTGGTGGCTATCCTATCACTCCATCTAGTGAAATAGCCCATGACATGAGTGTTTTGTTGCCCAAGCATGGGGGAACATTTATTCAGATGGAAGATGAGATTGCAGGAATTTCAGTGGCTTTAGGTGCATCAATGAGCGGCGCTAAAGCTATGACTGCGTCTTCTGGACCTGGAATTTCATTGAAGTCTGAGCAAATCGGCCTTGGTTTTATTGCCGAAATTCCTTTGGTTATCATAAACGTAATGCGTGGAGGTCCTTCAACTGGTTTGCCAACGCGTGTATCTCAAGCAGATGTAGGGCAAGCAAAGCATCCAACACATGGTGATTTTGAATCCATCTCACTCTGTCCTGGAAGTTTAGAAGAGGCTTATACTGAAACCGTTAGAGCATTTAATATTGCTGAACGTTATATGACCCCTGTCTTTTTACTTTTAGATGAAACCTTGGGTCATATGCATGGTAAAGCTTTGCTTCCAGATTTGGAAGAGGTTCAAAAAAGTATTGTTAAAAGAAAGGTTTTTGAGGGTGATCCAAAAGAGTATGAGCCCTATAAAGCCGGACCAACTGAGCCAGCAACTCTAAATCCATTCTTTAAAGGATACAGATACCACATAACCGGACTCCATCATGGTCCAACAGGTTTTCCAACTGAAGATGGTGAAATCTGTCAATATAATATCAGTAGATTAATGAATAAGATTCGCGCACACCATGAAGATTTGGTTCGATATGAAGAGTATATGTTAGATGATGCTGAAGTTTGTATCATCGCTTATGGAAGCATATCAAGAGCCGCTAAAGAGGCGGTTGTAAAATTGCGCTCTGAGGGGATAAAAGCTGGACTCTTTAGACCAATAACCCTTTGGCCAAGCCCTAAAAAGAGAATGCGTGAAATTGCCCAGCAGTTTGAGAAAATCTTTGTAACTGAGCTTAATATGGGACAATATCTTAGTGAGATTCAGCGCGTTATGAAACGGGATGATTTTACAACTCTTCATAAAGCTAATGGTCGTCCTATTGCCCCCCAAGAGATGATTGCTAAAGTGAAGGAGATGATGTAATGGCATTTAATTATGATGAGTATTTAAGAACTAACAAAATGCCAACACTTTGGTGTTGGGGGTGTGGTGACGGTGTAATCTTAAAATCAATCATCCGAGCCATCGAAAAACTGGGCTGGAATATGGATGATATGTGTGTGGTTTCTGGAATTGGATGTAGTGGCAGAACAAGCTCATATATCAATTGCAACACTGTACACACTACCCATGGACGAGCAATTGCATATGCCACTGGAATTAAACTAGCAAACCCTGATAAAAAAGTGATAGTTGTTACAGGCGATGGAGATGGTCTTGCAATTGGAGGTAATCATACAATTCATGGCTGTCGTCGAAATATTGACTTGAATCATATCCTTATTAATAATTTTATTTATGGTTTGACAAATTCACAAACTTCTCCAACAACTCCCCAGGGAATGTGGACAGTTACTGCCCAATATGGCAATGTTGATCCAACATTTGATGCAGCAGCCCTTGCCGAAGCAGCTGGAGCAACCTTTGTTGCTAGAGAAACTGTTTTGGATCCTAAAAAGATTGAAAAAGCATTTGTGCAAGGGTTTGCTCATGAGGGCTACTCCTTTTTTGATATATTTTCAAACTGTCATATTAATTTGGGTCGAAAAAACAAGATGGGCGAAGCAGTACAAAATTTAAAATGGATTGAAAACTTGGTTGTTCCAAAGAGAAAATATGATGCGTTAGATGACGAGGAAAAAGCGAAGGTCTTTCCAACTGGCATCTTAAAGCACGACACATCTAAGTTAGAGTATTGCAAAGCTTACCAAAAAGTAATCCAAGCAGCGCAAGAGAAGCGCAAAGTACAATTATAAGGAGACACGAATGCGAAGCCAATTACGATTTGTAGGTGTAGGCGGTCAGGGTGTTATCCTTGCTGGTGAAATCTTAGCTGCTGCGAAAATAAAAGATGGCGGTTATGGAGTAAAGGCCTCAACTTATACCTCTCAAGTGCGAGGTGGTCCAACCAAGGTTGATATTCTTTTAGACGAGGGTGAAATCCTCTTTCCTTACGCCAATGAGGGCGAAATTGACTTTATGCTTGCAACTGCGCAAGTAAGCTACGATCAGTTTAAAGATGGAGTAAAAGAGGGTGGTATTATTGTAACAGAACCCAATCTTGTCAAGCCATCCAAAGAGGATCGTAAGCGTTGGAAGATTTATGAAATTCCAATTATCACTATTGCGAAAGAGGAAGTTGGCAACGTTGTTACGCAATCTGTTGTAGCTTTGGCAATTGCTTTAAAAATGACTGAAGTTTTGCCAGAGGATCTTGTTAAAGAGGTTATGCTCTCAAAAGTTCCTCCAAAAGTCAAAGATGCTAATATAAAAGCTTTTGAGCTTGGTTTAAAATATGCCCAAAAGGCTCTTGAGGGCAAATTATAAGAAAAAGGAGGACAGCTTTGTCCTCCTTAGAGTTCTAAAAAGTTTTTTATTCCACTAAAGATGATTTGAGCCGAAAGGGCAGCAAGTACAAGCCCGGTAATTTTACTAAGAACTGTTAAGCCGCTTCTTCCAACAAAGCGCTCTATTGTTCCAGAAAAATAGAGCATTACTCCTACGCTAATGACTGCTAAAACTAAAGCAACCCAGCCAAAAAATATTGTTTTAGCCTCCTCCATTCCAGCACCCATTACAAGCAAAGCCCCAATTGTTCCAGGGCCGGTTGTGATTGGAATTGCTAGCGGTACAACAGCAATTGCATTGGTGTCATTTGGAAGATTATCTGTCTTTGGGCCTTGAATGAGTGAAACTGCTGTTAAAAAAAGTAAGGCACCAGCACCAATTTTAAAAGCATCAAGGGTTATTCCAAAAATTTCAAATATGTAATTTCCAAAAAAAAGAAGCACAGTTGTAATCAAAATAACCCAGCCACTTACATGTATAGCCAACCTCTTTTTTTGCTCAATACTCTCCTCTTTTGTCATAACTAAAAACATGCTAAGCACGAAAAAAGGGGTCATTAAAAAGAAAAATTTTATATAAACAGAAATAATATAACTTAAATCCATTAGGGAGCCTTTGAAAAATGATCGCAGATTATACTCTAAAAATTAAAAAAAGTGTAGTTATTATTTTCATTTAAAATATATTTTTTATTATGATATTAATTAGAGTATCTTTACATGTAAAGGTTTTTAGCTCATTTGATTTTATAAGCGGTTTTTAAAAGGTTTTATATTTAAAGAGTTTATGACCTTAAAAATTTTGGGGTAAAAAAGTGAGTTTCATTTATATAGATTATAAAACTCTTTAGGCTTTTAGCCTAAAGAGTAAGTATTGTTTGGGGTTTAGTTAAACAAAGCTCCGCCGATACGCAGCATGTTTGAGCCGCACTCAACAGCTAATTCAAAATCTTGACTCATACCCATGGAGCAAATTGTAGCTTTTTTGCTTTGAAGTTTTTCAAATATTTTATAGGTTGTCTCAAAACTATTTTTAACAACCTTCTGATCTGTCGTATGAGCACCAATGCTCATAACTCCTTTTAGATTAATATTTGGACATTCTTCAATGATTTGCTCATAAACTTCAAGTGCAACCTCTGGCATCACGCCGGCCTTTGACTCCTCTTTTGCACTATTGATTTGCAAAAGCATATCCATAGTTTTTGATTTTGCTTGAAGACGCTTATTGATTGCTAGAGCAAGCTCCAAGCTATCACACGAGTGCATGAGTGCAGGTGA
>DDHL01000022.1:4380-10402 GCA_002352945.1 Campylobacteraceae bacterium UBA1877
GCATTTATCTTATTTTTTTGCAATCTTCCAATAAAGTGCCACTCTAAGGGCAGATCATTTAAGGCCTCAGCTTTTCGAGCCAGCTCTTGAACACGGTTTTCTCCAAAGGCTCTTTGCCCTGCATCAAAAAGTGATCTTACAGCTTCAGGTTCAACACTTTTACTTACAGCTACCAGTTTGATAATTTGGTGCTCATTTACCCTTGATCTTACAGCTTCGATTCGGGCAAAAATTTGATCAAGTTTTTGTTCATACTTCTTCATTGATACGCTCCAGATAGTCGTAAAATATCATTAATTATAGTAAATGCCATGAGTGTGAGTAAAATTCCCCATCCCGCATAGGTCATTTTTGCATACACATTCTCATTTGGCGGTCGTCCAGCAACCATTTCATATAAGTTAAACATAATATGTCCGCCATCAAGTGCCGGAATTGGAAATAGGTTGATTACACCAAGGTTAACTGAAATAAGAGCAGTTAGCATAAATAGGGTCACGATTCCCGCAGAAGCTGCATCTGAAGTAACTTGTACAATCGAGATAACTCCTCCCATCTCTTTAGGGGAGATGACGCCTTGAACCATCTTTTGCAAACTTTGCAAAATCAAAGTGGCAGCACGTACAGTTTGATCCCATGCAAAATTAATAATCTCTACTCCTTTAAGATGGAGTATGACTGTTGCTCCAGATGGCGAAATTCCAATAAGCCTCTCTTTAATTGTCTCACCAAAAATATTTTTATTCTCAGAAATTTTTGGCGTGAGAGTAAGCAGTTTTGTCTTGTCGTTTCGCTTTACATGTAAAGATAAAGGACCTGTGGTTTTGGTAACTACTGTTTTTATTTCACTCCAAGATTGTATGGGCTTATCATTTATGGCCAAAATAAGATCGCCTTCTTGCAATCCCGCTTCATATCCAGCTGAATTTTCCATCACATTTCCAATTTGAGGAGCAAGGGATGGAACACCTAAAATAGCAATTGTAATGTAGAGTAAAAAGGCTAGTAAAAAGTTCGCAAAAGGACCGGCAAAAAGAATAACAATTCGCTCAAATGGGCTTTTAGAGTTATAGCTATCAATGTCTGTGCTTATTTTTGTAGGATCACTATCATCTTGACCCTTCATTTGCACATAACCACCAAGAGGAATTGCGCTAAGGCAGTATTGGGTATTTTTGTGTCTGTATGTAAGTATCTTTTTTCCAAAACCTATACTAAAAACTTCTACATGTACACCCAAGGCCCTTGCAGCAATGAAATGGCCAAGTTCATGAAAGAAAATAAGAAAGGATAGAACCAAAAGCGCTGTTAGCATTATGTGTTATCCTCTCTAGTATAATCTCGAATATATTCCCATCCAGAATAAAGGGTCAAGATAAGAGCAATCCAGAGTAAAATTGTCCCAAGCGGCCAATCCATAATCAAAAAGCCAATGGCAATCATTTGAAAAACAGTCTTTGTTTTTCCAGCCATAGAGGCTGAAATATTACGACCTTCACCAACTGCCATAACTCGAAGTCCTGTTATGAAAAATTCACGGGTTAAAATCAGATATATTATCCATGGACTAGCGCGATCAATGAGCATAAGTCCTAAAAAAGCTGCAAGAGTGAGCATTTTATCGGCTAATGGGTCTAAAATAGCACCAAGTTTTGTCATTTGGTTCCATCGTCTTGCAATAAACCCATCAAAAAAATCTGTCACACTTGCTAATACAAAGATTAAAGCTGCATAGTAATTAAGCCAGCTTGGATGAACCCCGCTAAACCAATCACGTTCAACTAAAAAAATAAACATCATCGGAGCCATCATGACTCGCAAAAAGGCTAGGGCGTTGGGAAGGTTAAGACTCATTTAAATGTTGTTCCCCCATCGATTATAAGAGTATGGCCAGTTACCCAGCTAGCATTTTCTGAGCATAAAAAGAGGCAAGCACCTGCCATATCTTCGGGGGTTCCCATGCGATTTAGAGGGGAGAGTTCTGCAGTTTTTTCTTTAACCTCTTCATAATTGGTAAAGGCTCTTAAGGCGTCGGTTTCAATTGGACCTCCGCTTACTGCATTTACTCGAATTCCCTTTGGTCCAAGCTCAGTTGCTGCATAACGCACCATTGTTTCAACAGCTGCCTTGGATGCACCATGCCCCGCATAGTTTTCAATATAGACTAAATTTCCTGTTGATGAGAGTGAAATAATGCTTCCACCACCAACTTTTTCCATCCTTTTTGCTGCTTCTTGAGCACCTACAACAAAGGCATTTACTGTTGCAGTAAAAATATTGTTAATTCCTCGCGGCTTTAATTTCATAAATTTTGTATATCCGCCAACAACTGATCTACCTGAAATAATGGCATTAGAGATAAAAAAGTCGACTCGATTAAAATCTTTATCAATTGAGGCAAAAACCTCCTTATACTCTTCTGGATGCAAAATATTTAAAGGATAGGCTTTAGCTTTTATGCCATATGTTTTTTGGAGGTCATCAACTTGCTCTTTGGCTAACTCTTCATTTGAATTGTATGTAAATGCTACATTTACGCCAGCTTTGGCAAAAGCTAAAACTATAGCACGTCCGATTCCACGCGTGCCACCACTAATTACTAAAGTTTTTCCTTGCATTATAATCCTTTAATTTCGTACTCAGACATAACAGTTTCAATCTTTTTCAAATTCTCTGCACTTGGAGGGCAAAGAGGTAAACGATACTCAAGTGTATCAATAAGGCCTGCAATATACATGGCCGCTTTAATTGGGATTGGATTGCTCTCACAAAAGAGGGCTTTATTTATATTGTAGAGTTGATCATTAATAGCCTTGGCTTTTGCATACTCTCCATCCATGGCAAGATGGGTCAATTTTGCAACACGATCTGGCAGTAAATTAGAACTAACAGATATTACTCCTTTACCCCCGTTGGATAAAATTGGATAATTTATTGCATCATCTCCACTAACGACAGCTAAGTCGGGCTCATTAGCTAAAAGATCTACGCAGCGATCGATTGAGCCAGTAGCCTCTTTTACACCATAAATATTTGGGCACTCACGAAAGAGTCTAAAGATAGTCTCTGGGAGCAAATCAACCCCTGTTCGTCCAGGAACGTTATAAAGAAGCACAGGAATTTCTACAGAGCTAGCAATCGCCTTATAGTGCAAAAATAGTCCCTCTTGAGTAGGTTTGTTGTAGTATGGAGTTACAGAAAGGATGCCATGGGCGCCATGTTTTTGAGCAAACTGAGCCAACCCTACTGCTTCGTGGGTTGCATTGCTGCCTGCTCCTGCTAAAACCTTAACATTGGTTCCTTTGCAAGTATCAACTGCAATCTCAATGCACTGACGGTGCTCATCATGGGTTAGTGTAGCACTCTCGCCGGTTGTGCCTACTGGAACAACCGCATCGATGCCATTTTCAATCTGTCTTTTTATCAGTTTTTCATATCCAACTTCATCAAGTTTTTTGTTTTTCATAGGCGTTATAAGTGCTGTCATAGCACCCAATGGTAGGCTATTCATGATCTTCCTTTCTTAGTATTAGAGTTGTTGATTTTTCAGGTACAAAATATTTGTTTGCTACGCGAACCAAATCCTCTTTGGTTAAATTATTAATTGCTTCTTCATACTCTAAAAGAGGCTTTAATGAACCTTTGGCCAGGTAGCTTCCAAAAAGATTGGCCAATCCACTTGCGCTCTCGAGTGAAAAGATAAAATCAGCTCTTGTAGTAGTTTTAACTTTTTGGATATCTGCATCTGTAATTTTACCTTTTTTTATAGCTTCAATTATTTGGTGGATCTCTTCTTCAACCACTTCGGCTTTAACGCCGGGGTTGCAAACTGCCAAAAATAGAAATACTCCAGGGTCTTTATTTTCCATATTAAAGGCATAAACTTGGTTTACAAGTTTTTTTTCATCTACCAAGCGTTCATTAAGATAACTGCTTTTTCCACTACTTAAAAGCTCGCTAAGGGCAGAGAGTGGCACTTGATCTGGATGAGTAAAATCTGGAATCTTGTAGGCAATTGCTACCATTTGCACTTCACTCTCTTTGTGAACTTCAATCCTTTTTGCTCCATCCTGCTCTGGCTCAATTTCATGTTTTTTTGGAATTTCACGACTATTTTTTAAAGAACCAAAATACTTTTGAGCCGATTCAAAGACCCTTTGAGGCTCAATATCTCCAGCAACTACAATGATTGCATTTTTGGGCTGGTAGTAAGTTTCATGAAATGATCTGATATCTTCAATTGTCCAATTTTTAATATCTTCTTTAAAACCAATTGGAGTCCAATGGTATGGGTGGTAAGTAAAAGCGTGGTTAAAAAGTCGAAAATAAAGATAACCCATAGGGGAGTTGTCCGTTCTCCAAAGCCGCTCTTCAAGCACCACATTGCGCTCTGGCTGGAACTCTTCATCTTTGAGGTTTAAATTGGCCATAAGTTCGGCAAAAAGCTCCAAAGATTTATCTAAATTTCTAGCTGAGCTTTTAATGAAATATTGGGTGTAATCAAAGCCCGTAGAAGCATTGTTGACCCCGCCGTAACCTTTTACAATTTCATCAAATTCACCAGCTTTTAAATTTTTGGTAGATTTAAAATTAAGATGTTCAAGCATATGAGCAATTCCACTTTTGCCCATAGTTTCATTTCTGCTTCCAACCTTGTAGAAAATGTTTGTGCTAATAACTTGTGAATCGTTTTTCATAGGAATAACGACAACTTCAAGACCGTTGTCTAAAGTTTTAGAGTAGTGTTTTGGCAGGGATTGTGCCATAAGGCCTCCTAAAAAAAGTGTTACAATAACTATAAATCGAATCATCTGTTTGCTCCGATCGCTTCACTGATGTGGTGAAACCCATCACGATCCATAAGCTCTAAAATACCCTCATTAATGTTTTTATTTAGAGATGGACCATGAAAAATAAACGCACTATAAACCTGAACCAAACTAGCACCTTCTAAAATGCGTGCATACGCTTCTTGTGCGCTATCGATTCCTCCAACGCTAATGAGTGTTGTTTTGCCATAAAAGACGCGGGCTAATCCTCGAAAAAAGGTAGCGCTCTTTTTTCGAAGCACCTTTCCACTTAAGCCTCCAAAATCTTTTGCTCCCTTTAAAAGCGAGTAATCTGTTGTGGTATTAGTTGCTACAATGCCGCTAGCCCCATTATCAAGTGCGCATTGACATAAAGATAGTGCAGTATCTAGGGGCATATCCGGGGCAATTTTAAGCAAAATTGGCTTTTTGGAAATCTCTTTTGCCATTGAAAATAGCTCACTAATGAAACTCTCATTTTGTAAATCACGAAGTCCTGGAGTATTGGGGGATGAAATGTTAACTACCATAAAATCACACAAATCATTAAAGCCATTAATGAGTGTGCGATAATCCTCAATTGCATCTTCTTGGGGAGTTGTTTTATTTTTTCCAATGTTTGCTCCCAAAGGGATTGCAAAAGGGTATTGATCTTCTAGACGGTTTTTTATAACTTCCAATCCATCATTGTTAAAACCCATTGCATTTTGAATACTCTCTTCTTGAGGAAAACGAAAGAGGCGAGGTTTTGGGTTTCCAGGCTGAGGCTTTGGAGTGATTGTTCCAAACTCAATATGTCCAAACCCAAGGGCCATTAAACCCTTTAGCATTGTAGCATTTTTATCAAATCCAGCCCCCAAGCCCACAGGATGGGCGAAGGTGGTTCCAAAAAGTGATTGGCTTAGGCGCTCATCAACAACAAAAAAGCGCTTTGCTAAAAGCGAAAGGAGTGATGGAGTAAGTTTTTGTGCATAATGTAAGCCCGTTTCTACTACATCATGCGCGCTTTCTGGTTGAAGCTGAAACATTACTTTTTTTATAAGTTTATACATGCCAATCCTTGCGATAATAGTATCGCGATTCTATCTAAAAAAACCTAAAAATCTCATTGATTGGGCCAACTAAGTCCTTGTAGAGTCTGGTACTCTTTACTTGATGCTCTTAACTCCTTATCTGAACCCACAGCTACAATTTTTCCATTTTTTAATACAACA
>DDHL01000022.1:10588-15794 GCA_002352945.1 Campylobacteraceae bacterium UBA1877
TTTTAATACAACAATTTTATCAGCCTTTTCAACAGTGCTTAATCTATGAGCGATAACGATGGTAATGCGATCTTTTATCAAATACTCCAAAGCATCACTTATGCGTTTTTCACTTGCAGTATCAAGAGCGCTTGTAGCCTCATCTAAAATAAGAATTTGAGGGTTTTGATAAATTGCTCGAGCAATGGCTATTCGCTGGCGCTGACCACCTGAAAGGTTTGTTCCATGCTCGTCTAAAATAGTATAAATTCCATTTTCTAATGATTGAATAAAATCGTATGCATTAGCTTTTTTAAGGGCATCAATAACTCTATTTTCATCAATCTCTTCCCCATAGGCCACATTGGCTGCAACACTGTCATTAAAAATATAGACTCGCTGGGTTACTATTGAGATATTTCTTCTTAAACTAGATAGGTCAAACTCTTTTATACAAATTCCATTAAACCTGATTTCACCCTTGCTTGGATTGTAAAAACGAACCAATAATCTTACAAGGGAACTCTTGCCTCCGCCACTATCGCCAACCAAAGCGATAAAATCGCCCCGTTTTACATGTAAATTAACTCCCTTTAACGCCTCTTTATTTCCGTATTGAAGGTGTACATCTTTAAACTCAATCTCTTTTATAAAAGGCATCTTTTTATCGCCGCTAGTAATTGTTGGCATGTGGTCTAAAAGATAAAAGGTTCTCTCACTAGCTGCTATGGCATCTTGCATTTGATTGTATAAATATGAGATGCGTTTAATGGGTGTATAGAGCATAAAAAGAGCAGTTAAAAAAGAGAAAAATGAACCCACGCTCATATCTCCATTAATAACCGATTTTCCCCCAATAATAATAACAACAGCAACTCCGATAGCCCCTAAAGTTTCCATAATTGGACTTGAAAGCTGGGCAATTTTAACCGTTTTAAGGTTGAGTTTGAAAAATTTTAAATTATCAATTTTGAAGCGATCAAATTCAAATTTGACCGCTGCGTGAGCTTTGATAATCTCTATATTTGTAAAAATTTCACTAAGCCTTGCAGAAAGATCTGAAGTGGTCTCTTGAGAACGCTTTGAAACCTTTTTCATGCGCTTAGCCAATCTTCCTAGCGGAATAATGGCAAGGGGCATAACAATAAGAGCAAAAAAGGAGAGCTCAAGGCTTTGATATAAAACAACGCCCAAAAGCCCAAGTATAGTAACTGATTCTCGAACAATCTCGGGAACAATATTTGACACAACCAATCGAATGCGCTCAATATCGTTTATATTTCTGCTAATAAGCTCACCTGAGCGAAATTTGTGAAAAAACCCCATATCTTGTCTTAAAAGATTTTCAAGAACCTTGTTGCGAAACCGCCTGACAATATCTTGCCCGATATAGGCTGTAAAATAGGCTTGAGTGTAGCGTCCAGCCTCTTTTATAACATAAACTGCTATGATCGCATAAGGAAGCAAATAGAGTAGATTTTCATCTTTTGCTATAAAGATTTCATCTAAAACTGGCTTAACCAAGTAAGCCGATGCGGCAGCTCCTAAAGAGGCTGCTAACATTCCAATGATTGCAAATATAAATTGGGGAATGTACTCTTTAAAATAGGGGCCAAAACGAGAAAAGAGAAGTTTTATTCCACTCATGAAATTGCTCTTTCCCACTGCGTTCCATTTGGAGTATCCATAAGCAAAACCCCTTTTCTGGAAAGCTCATCTCTAATCGCATCAGCTTTTGCATAATCTTTTAGAGCTTTTGCCTCATTTCTTTCTTGAATTTTTTGATCGATATAAGCTTTTTCATCTTCGCTAACGCCAAGCTGGAAGTAGCTAAAAGGATCCATATGTCCAATTCCAAGAATTTTTTGAGTAAAATCTAAAATTCCATTGATTTTAGATTTTACCTCTTTATTTTTAGGGGAGGCATCAAGAGCTTCATTTGCCTCATTTATCGCCTCATCCAAAACTGCAAGGGCTTTTGATATATTTAAATCATCTTGCAGCGCTTCAAGCATCTTTTTTTCAAACTCCAAATCAAAAGCTCTTTTTTCATAACCAAAAATGCGTTTTTTGAGTCTGTAAAGTTTGTCAAGTCGGCGTTTTGAGCTTTGCAAATCAATCTCGTTAAAATTAAAATCAGCCCTATAGTGGGTGCTAAGCAGATAAAAGCGCAAAACCTCTCCATCGTAAACTTTAAGGGCGTCTTTTATAAAAAAGCTATTGCCCAAACTTTTACTCATTTTTTCACCGTTGATGTTAACAAATCCATTGTGCATCCAATATTTAGCTAACTTTTGTCCCGATGCGCAACGAGTTTGTGCAGCTTCATTTTCATGGTGGGGAAAAAGTAAATCTGCTCCACCTGCGTGAATATCAATCTGATACTCTTTATCGTGATTTGCAATGAATGAATCAATCATAGCTGAACACTCAATATGCCATCCAGGACGACCTTTGCCAAAAATAGATTGGTAACATGGCTGAGTATCGCTTAATTTCCAAAGGGCAAAATCTTTTGGATTTTTTTTAGCACTATTTGATTGAACCCTTGCTTGTGCATCTTGAATATGTTGGTGCGATAGTGTAAGATAATCCTTATCTTTTGATGTATCAAAATAGACTCCATCATCAAGAATATAAGCTGCTTTTTTATCCAGCAGTTTTTGAATAAGAGCCACTATCGCTTCGATGCTTTGAGTGGCTTTTGGCTCAATATCTGCATCCTTTACATGTAAAGCGTGCATATCTGATTTGTATCTATCAATATAGTAGTGTGTAATCTCATCGAGAGTTTTTCCAGTTTGCTTCATTTTGGCAATAATCTTATCATCGATATCGGTAAAATTTTTAACAAAGGTAACTTCATAGCCGCTTGCTTCAAAAACCCTTCGTAGCAAATCAAAAGCAATTGCACTTCTTGCATGGCCTAAATGGGCATCATCATAAACCGTCGGCCCGCAGACATAGATAGTTACTTTGCCTTTTTGAAGCTCTTGAAAAGAAACTTTTTTTCGCTGCACTGAATCATAAATAACCACGTAAAATCTCCTTAAATCCCCAGAGAAGAAAACTCTCAAACAGAAGTGTAAAAAATAGAATAATAAATAGTTTTGGGCGCATTATAGCTAAAAAATATTTGTAACCATAAGCCCTAAGAGTAAGAGCTAAAAGTAAAAAACCACTAAGAGAACTAGCTAAAGCCAGCCCACCTGCGCCCATTGGCTTTATAAGAAGAAGCGAAAAGAAGATATTTACGCCCAAACTCCAAGCACTAATTTTTGCTGCCTCTTTTTGCCTTTCAGTAGCATAGAGCCAAAGGGAGAAGAGTTTTGCCAAACCAAAAGGAAGTAGTCCTGCAAGATACATTTGTAAAACCCACGCAGTATTTTCTGAATCCTCATGAGTAAAAGCACCCCTTTGAAAAAGCAGCCATGTAATTTCGTGGGATAAAACAATACCTCCAAGAGCGGCCATAGAGAGTAAAAATGTAAGTATCCAAAACCCATCACTTAAAGATTTGTGCGCTTTTTTAAAATCTTTTTGTTTTAAAGATCTTGTCACCGTAGGAAAGAGCGCAACAGAAAGAGCAATTGCAAAAAGAGCAAGGGGGAGTTGAAAAACTCGATTTGCATAATAGAGATAACTAATGCTTCCAAAGGCCAAAAAACTAGCAAGCCATGTATCTAAAAATGCTGATAATTGCGCAGTAGAGCTACCTAAAACCGCATGAAAAAAATTGCGATAAAAGGGCTTTGTCTGGCTACTATTTTTTTTAAACCTTTTTAATCCTGCAAAAAGCATTCTAGCCATGCGCCACTTTTTAATTGCCCAAAGGTGCACTAAGGCTTGCAAAATGCCACCCAAAACCACTCCCCAGCTTAAATTCCAAACTGTATCTTGAGGGGTTAGGGGATCAGAAATTAAAAGCGCTCCAATCATAGCAATATTTAAAAGAGCTGTAGAAAAAGCTGTTGTTGCAAAATGCCCGCGGTAGTGCAATAGAGAAGCCATAAAGGTGACTAAATAGATTAAAAGCAAATACCAAAAATTTATTCTAACTAGCGGTGTTGCTAAGGCTATGGCGCTATCATCAAAACCGTAAGCGATTAATTTTGTAACCCAAGGAGCAGCAACCATCACTAAAAGAGAGAGCAAAAAGATAAAAGAAGAAAAACGCACTAAAATAGCGGCTGCAAATCTTCCTTTGTGGTTTGATTTTGTAAAAGCTGGTAAAAAAGCTTGAGTAAATGCACCTTCAGCAAAAACTCTCCTAAAAAGGTTAGGGAGTTTAAAAGCTACAAAAAATATATCACTATAAATGTTAGCACCTAACACGAATGCTGTAAGAATATCACGGAAAAACCCCAAAATGCGTGAAATAAATATTCCGCCACTATTAGTTAAAAAGGAACGTAACACCATTAATTCATATCCTATTATTCATTTATAAAATAGCCAAAACAAAGGGATTTTTCTTGTTTTTATCATGCAGATATGATAATATAAAAGAGTTTAAATTAATGTGAGAGGAAGATGATGTGGGCTTATTTAACCGACTTATAGGAGAATCTCATTCAGATGAAGACAAACAAGAGATAAATACATTTGAGCCTATCATAATCGATATTCAAGATGTGGCAAATGAATTAAAAACTGTCGCATCAGTAAATGGTGTAAGCCCAAAATTTGTCGATTTTAACCTCTTGGAAGTTTCCACTCGATATAAATTAAAAGATGAACCTGAATGGACAGAACTCAAAGAGGGTCAACTTGAAATTTTTGATGATGATGCATTCTTTTTAAATCCCGATTTAGCAATTGAACAGCACTTTAAAATTGAGATATTTGATACAAGAAGTCAACCTGAAACTATAGCGCTGCCTAAGCTTACTTTAGGGGCAAATAAAAATTTAACCCGAGTCGTCGCAACTGTCAAAAAGGGATTTGATATCCGATACTCATCTGATTTTGAAGAGCGTTTTATTGAAGCTATCAATAAAAAAAAGGTGCGCGCTAAAATCTTAGTTGGAATTCGAGAAGCCACTATGCAAAGAGAGGTGAAAAGAATCAGCTCTCTTATTCGAATAAATAATGCCATTACAGAGGATATAACTTTTATTGTTATGCAAGGAATTGAGCCTGTTGCTCCAGTTGATGATAACTTCATTGAACACTACAAAAAAAAGATCAAATCAGAAGATCCCAATGGGCGTGTTGATTACTCAAG
>DDHL01000012.1:0-2606 GCA_002352945.1 Campylobacteraceae bacterium UBA1877
TCGATAATACTTGGATCCTCCAAGGTTGAAATATCTTGCGTTATTGGCTCATTTTTAGCGATTGTGCGCAAAAGCCTTCGCATAATCTTACCGCTTCTTGTCTTTGGAAGTCCTGGAACAATAAGCACATGATCAGCTTTTGCAATTGGTCCAATCTCTTTGACAATGAGCCCATTAAGAGACTTCTTGAGCGATTCGCTATCGATCTCGCCTTTAGTAACTGCATAGACAAATACGGATTCACCCTTAATTTCATCAGGACAACCAACCACGGCAACTTCAGCAATATTTGGATGGTGACCTGCAACCGCTTCAATTTCAGCTGTACCCATACGGTGACCTGATACATTGATTACATCATCGGTTCTTCCCGTGATGACAATATAACCATCATCATCATACATGGCCCCATCACCTGAGAAATAGACAGGCTTTCCATCTTTTTTACAATCGCCAAAATAGGACTTTTTAAAACGCTCTGGATTTCCCCAAATATTTCGAATCATCGATGGCCAAGGTTTTGTAATACACAAAAATCCCTTCTCGCCTGGAGGTGTAGGATTGCCTTCTTCATCAATGATTTCAGCCATAATTCCAGGCAGTGGAAAAGTTGCTGATCCAGGCTTGATTGGTGTCGCGCCAGGCAAAGGAGCAATCATGTGTCCGCCAGTTTCAGTCTGCCACCAAGTATCTACAATCGGACATCGGCCGCCACCAATTTCATTGTAATACCACAACCAAGCATCAGGATTAATTGGTTCACCAACAGTTCCTAAGACTTTCAAGCTGCTTAAATCATATTTTGAAGGTTCATCCGCTCCCATTTTGTGAAGCAATCTAATCGCAGTTGGCGCAGTATAAAATTGGTTTACTCTTAGCTCTTCAATCATCTTCCACCAGCGTCCAATGTTTGGATATTGCGGAACGCCCTCATACATAACTGTTGTTGCTCCCATGGCAAGAGGTCCATAAACAAGATATGTATGTCCAGTAATCCAGCCAATATCAGCTGTACACCAAAATGTATCATTCTCTTTTACGTCAAAAACGTGCTCCATTGTGTATTGAGCCCAAAGAATATATCCAGCGCTGCTATGCAAAACACCCTTTGGCTTGCCAGTGCTTCCAGAAGTATAGAGGATAAATAAAGGATCTTCAGAATCCATAACTTCAGGCTCGCAGTGTTGAGACTCTTTGGTTATCATATCATTATAAACAAAGTCGCGTCCTGGTTTCATATCTACATCTTCAAAGTTTCGGCGCACTACAAGCACTTTTTCACAGCACTCACAACCCTCTTCTAAAGCTTTATCCACCATTGGTTTTAATAGATACGGAGTGCCTCGTCGGAATGCACCATCGGCTGTAATTACAAGTTTTGCTTGAGCATCAATAATCCTATCTCTTAGCGCTTCAGCTGAAAATCCACCAAAGACAACCGAGTGGATTGCTCCAAGCTTAGCACAAGCTAGCATTGCAAAAGCAGCTTCTGGAATCATTGGCATGTAAAGCACTACCCTGTCACCTTTTTTAATACCAAATTGATTTTTTAGTAAGTTTGCCATACGATTTACACGATAGTAAAGGAGTAAATAGGGAATAATTCGGCGTGTACCATCTTCTCCTTCCCAAATTATTGCAGCCTTGTTTTTGCGTGTTTTTAAGTGTCGGCCAATACATTGGTGGGTAACATTGAGTTTTCCACCAACAAACCACTTATAAAAAGGTGCATCACTCTCATCTAAAACGGTATGGTACGGCTCAAACCAATCCAATTTTTCCTTTGCTAAACGATCCCAATATCCAACATAATCTTCTTGCGCTTGCAGTCGCAACTCTTTATATTCACACATATTTTTAATACGCGCTTCCCTAGCAAACGCTCTATCAGGCTCAAATATTTGTTCCATTTATTCTCCTTCTTTAAATTTCTTTGCTTGTTTTTATAAAAGAGTGGTTAGCTCAACTCAATTGCCCTAATGGTACACAACACCATCTGCTCCAATTCCGGTTTGAGAACGTACAAATTGATCTTCGTATGCCTCAATCTCTTTTTTGGCCGATTCACTTTTATCAGTAATCGAAAAGAACCAAATTCCAATAAAAGCAATTGTTACAGAAAAGAGTGCGGGATATTCATAAGGGAAAATTGCCATAGATTTATCATTGTTAATAATTTCTCCCCATACAATTGGGCCTAAAATAACAAGAATAATTGCACTAATCAATCCCAAACTCCCACCAATTACAGCCCCTCTTGTTGTTAATTTACTCCAATACATTGAAAGAAAAAGTATCGGAAAGTTAGCACTTGCTGCTATAGCAAATGCGAGTCCAACCATAAAGGCTATATTTTGTTTTTCAAAGGCAATTCCAAGTAATATTGCCACAATTCCAATGGTAATTGTAGCGTACTTTGAAATGCGAATTTCACGCATTTGATTCACTTCGCCCTTAGCTATTACACTTGCGTATAAATCGTGGCTGATTGCCGATGCTCCAGCTAGAGTAAGGCCTGAAACAACGGCTAAAATAGTTGCAAAAGCTACTGCTGAAATAAAACCCAAAAAGAGATTTCCGCCAATTGCATGGCTAAGGTGGATTGT
>DDHL01000012.1:2850-7644 GCA_002352945.1 Campylobacteraceae bacterium UBA1877
CCAGCCATATTATTTCCACCAATCAAGCCTCCTGTAACACTATCAATGTAAGCTGGGTTGGATGCTACAAGAACAATGGCTCCAAAACCGATGATAAAGGTTAAAATGTAAAAATATCCAATGAAACCAGTAGCAAAAAATACCGATTTTCTAGCCTCTTTTGCATCTTGAACTGTAAAAAAGCGCATCAAAATATGTGGCAATCCCGCAGTTCCAAACATTAAAGCAATTCCTAGTGAAATTGCTGAGACTGGATCGCTAACCAAACCGCCAGGCTCCATAATATGTGAGTCATTTTTTATTTTAATGGCTTCAGCAAAGAGATTTTCAACATTAAAACCAACTGTCTTCATTACAACAAATGCCATAAATGTAGCACCACTTAAAAGCAGTATTGCTTTTATTATTTGCACCCAAGTTGTAGCAAGCATACCTCCAAAGGTGACATAAAGTATCATCAAGCAGCCTACAATCAAAACGGCAAACTCATAAGGAAGCCCAAAAAGAACTTGAATGAGCTTTCCAGAGCCAACCATTTGGGCAATAAGATATAAAATTACCGTTGCAATTGAACCAAAAGCCGCTAGGGTACGGATAGGCATTTGACGCAGTCTATATGATGCAACATCCGCAAATGTGTATTTACCCAAATTTCTTAACTGCTCAGCTATTAAAAAAAGGATTACTGGCCAACCAGCCAAAAATCCAATAGAATAGATTAAACCATCAAAACCCTTTAAATAAACCAAGCCTGAAATTCCTAAAAACGATGCAGCAGACATATAATCACCAGCAATTGCCAAGCCGTTTTGAAAACCAGTAATTCCGCCGCCTGCGGTGTAGAAGTCTTTTGCTGTTTTTGTTCTTTTTGCAGCCCAATACGTGATTCCAAGAGTCCCAGCCACAAAGATTAAAAACATTATTACTGCAGATAGATTAAACTCTCTTGCACCTTCAACCTCAATCTGATCTGCAAAAAGTGCAGATGCAAAAAGTAGCAATAAAACTGTTCTCACTCTTCACTCTCCACTTGAGATTTAATTTGTGCGCTCAAATCATCAAACTCTTTATTGGCAACATTGACGTAAATTCCTGTCAAAATGAAGGCTAAAAATATAATCCCAATACCAACTGGAATACCAACTGTAATGGCTGAGTTACCAATTGAGATACTAAAAATTTGGGGAAAAAACGCAATGATGAGTATGAATGAGTAGTATGACCCAAGCATTATGGCACTTAATGTCCAAGACAACTTTGTGCGTCTAGAAACAAGCTGTCTAAACTGTGAACTCTTTCCAACACGCTTATAGATTGAACTTTCCAAAACACTTCTCCCACAATTATGATGCTTACACTTTAACAAAAGTGCATAGCAAAATCGTAGCATCAACTCAAAATGGGAAAAGAGTACACACTTAAGGAAAATTTTATGAGTAACTTCGTAACATTAATCTATAAATTTTTATCTGTAATAACGATTAATTCGATATCCAACACCTTTAATATTAACGATAAAATCCTCTTTTAGCACCTTCCTAAAGCGGCTAATTTCGGCTCGAATCGTCGCATTATCAACGGGTTCATCACTCCATACATAACTTCTAAAACGCTCAAAATTGACAACCGAGTCAATATTTTCACAAAGAAGTGTTAAAATTTGTAACTGCCTCTTTGTCAGGTCAACTGGTTTTTTATGGTAGTAAAGCTGTCCCTCATCTCGAGCAAAGTGGTAATTTTGACTCAAAATGATATGCTGTGGATTTTTGGGCTTTTGCTCTCTTTTTATACGATCAATTCTTAATCCAAGCTCTTTTAAATGAAAAGGCTTTTTAAGGTAATCACTCGCTCCCAACTCGAAAGCTTGTGAAATTTTATCTATATCAATAAGAGCACTTATAAAAATAACTGGCACACTTCTGCCTTTTTGGTTTAGTTTCTCAACCATCTCCAAACCTGTTATTGTAGGGACATTAATATCTAAAATCAACAAGTCAAATATCTGCTCATCCATAACTTTTAAGGCACTTGTACTTTGGGCAAAGCTAAACACATTGTGACCTAAATCACTCAAATACTCCTCAATTGTAGCACGCAACATCGCCTCATCTTCGAGCAGTAAAATTTTCATGCTTCAACTCCCTGATTAAAAGTATATTTAAACGATGTTCTTCCCTCTTTTGAAGTAACTTCTATTTTTATGCCGTTTGTATCACAAATCTCTTTTACAATATTTAACCCCAAACCAAAACCGCCTCGAACCTGATCTTCTCTGTAGTATCGCTCAAATAGTTTTTCTGGCTTTTTAATGGGTTTTCCCATATTTGAAACTTCAAAATAGATCCTTTTATCTTTTACATGTAAAAAGAGTTCAATCGCACTATTTTCAACTGCATACTTAATAGCATTTGAAATGTTATTATCCACAATTCGCTGCAATTCAACCAAGCTAAAGTATATCCAAATATCAGGCTCAATTTCACTTTTAAAATAGACCCCATTACCCTCGGCAACATCGTTAAAATAAGCAATTCTTTCCAAAAGAAAATTGCTCATATTGATTCTCGTCTTAGGATATGGAGTTCGATTTTTTTTAATTACATAACCCAAATCTTCATAAATATTTTCCAAAACCTTTGCAGCCGCTTCAATTTTTGTAAGATACGTAGTCTTTGGCAATTTTAAATTATAAAGTTCAATATTCATCATGATTATTGTCAAAGGCGTATTTATCTCATGAATTGCATTATTAACAAACTTATCTTGCTGTTTTAAAAGCTCTTTTGTGTATTCGTTTGAGCGTTTAAGAGCTCCGGTTTTTTCTTCTATTATCTTTTCAAGATTGGCATTAAGACGCATTAAGTCTTGATTTTTTTCACGAATTTTTGCAATCATTTTGTTTGCATGAGATGAAATCTCTTTAAACTCTACAAAGGTAATTTTACTCTCATCCACAAATTCATAACTAAGCGGAGCCTTCTTAAAGGCATTATCTAAATGTTTAATATCTTTTGAAATCTGTTTAGTTAAGTAACGGTATTTTAAAATTCCAAAGGCGTATAAAAAAAGCGTTAAAGTAGCAATTTTTAATATAAACCCTCCAACCCTTTTTTGAGACTCCTCTTTTTTACTTTTTACTACTTCTTGAAGCTCATCCAAATAAGCCCCACTTCCCACAACCCAGTTTAAATCTTTCACTTGACGAATGTAAAAGATAATTTCACTCTCATTATGGCTTAATCTTTGAAAAATACCATCTTGGTCTATGATTTTTAACTCATTTGCAAGCTGGTTAATCAGGCCTTTATCATCAAATTTAGGCGCTTGGATAAATCCGCTTTTTTTATCAAAAATAAAAGTGAAGTTTTTGCTATCTTCAAAAAGGGTTTTAGAAAGCTCTATTGCATTTGAAATAAACAGTTTTTCATCTTGGTTTGAATAAAGAAATGAAATAAGGTGAAAAAGTTTTGAACTGTGCAAAACCAAAGACTCTTTTTGAGATTTAATATATTGCTCTTTTGCACTTTCAATCTGTTTTTCAGCCTCTCTAAATTCATTATAAATTACAATAAAGGCAGACATTATGGCAAAAAATCCCGCAAGGATTATTACAATCAGCGTTGTTTGATGAATACTTGGAGATTTAAGATAACGTAACACACAATAACCTTTCGTTTAGCTTCGATGATTGTAACACAAAACCCTTCTAAAAGTTTCAAAAACTTTTTTGAAGAGTTAAAATTAATCTTAAAAAAAGGAAAAGAATGCTTACTTTGCCAGCAGAATGGGAACCCCATGAAGCTACACTCATCGCTTTGCCCCATGCTCATACAGACTGGTTTATCTATTTAGATGAAATTTTAGACTCCTATGAGGTTTTTGTCAAAACAATTGCCGATTTTGAACCAGTTATTGGCCTTTGTCAAAACACTCAAGAAGCCAACAAGCGCTTTCATCACCCAAATATAACTTGGGTTAAAGCCGATTATAACGATACTTGGATTCGAGATTATGGCCCAATTGATTGTAAAAGTGATGAGGGCATAAAAGCGTATGATTTTATCTTTAACGCATGGGGAGGGAAATTCCAAAGCAGTGCAGATAATAAAATCAACCAATTTTTATACTCTAAAAAAATCTTAAATGGAACTCTTGAGAGTGTAGATTTTGTTTTAGAAGGTGGCAGCATTGAAAGCAACGGCGATGGAGTGCTTTTAACAACTTCAAAGTGTCTATTAAATCAAAACAGGAATGCTGGCTTTACGAAAATGCAAATCGAAAAAAAGCTAAAAGAGCTTTTTGGGCTAAAAGAAATTTGGTGGCTTGAAAACGGTTATTTGCAAGGAGATGATACCGATGGACACATTGACACACTAGCTCGGTTTATTAATAAAAATAGCATCGCTTATGTGCAGTGTGAAGATAAAAACGACAGCCACTATGAACAGTTAAAAAAGATGGAAGAGGAGCTAAAAGCTTTACATGTAAATCTCATTCCCCTTCCGCTGCCAGATCCAGTCTATTTTAACAATGAGCGCCTTAGCGCAACTTATGCAAATTTTGTTTTTGTCAACAATGGACTCATTGTTCCAACTTACAATCAACCAAAGGATGCAATCGCCCTAAAAAGACTCCAAAAGGCCCTGCCTCATTTACATGTAAAAGGTGTTGATGCTTCAATTTTTATTCGCCAGCACGGAAGCTTGCACTGCGCTTGCATGCATAGGATTAAAAGATGAGTTTAGAGCGGATTGCCACACTTATTTCAACTGGAGTGGCTGGGGGTTTGATTTT
>DDHL01000012.1:7877-9908 GCA_002352945.1 Campylobacteraceae bacterium UBA1877
ACTAGCCATTGGTATTGCAAGTGGGTCAGTTGCTGTTTTAGCTTCTGCAATTGATTCTGTGCTTGATTTAATTGTATCAGCTTTTAACTATTTTGCAATTAAAAAGTCTGAAACTCCTCCAGATGAGCGCTTCAATTACGGCAGAGGAAAAATTGAGGCTTTAGCTGCTGTAATTGAGGGTACTATCATCTCAATTTCAGGAATTTACATCTTTTATAGCGCAATAAAAAAGGCTTTTCTTGGCACGCCAACTTTACATGTAAATAGTGCTATTTGGGCAATGGGAATCTCTTTGGTTATTACACTTGTACTTGTGCTTTTTTTACGCTTTGTATCAAAAAAGAGTGGTTCACTTGTTATTAAATCTGACGCCCTGCATTACCAAACGGACGTTCTAAGTAATGGCGCTATTTTGCTTTCATTGATCGTTTTACATGTAAGCAGGTTTGAACTTATTGATTCAATAACCGGAATTGCTATTGCAATTTACATCATCTACTCAGCTTTTGGACTCATCAAGGAGGGAGTTTATATCTTGCTAGATGCAGCTTTGGATGAAAATATTGTAAAAAAGATTATTTCTATTATCAATAATGAACCTGTAGTAAATAGTTTTCACAATCTAAAAACAAGAAAATCTGCTCATACAAACTATGTGGATGTACACCTTGTTTTTAACAGTCAAATTTCACTGATGGATGCGCATGAGGCAACAGACCGGATTGAAGATGCAATCCGAGCCATCGCCCCTGATGAAATGTGGAATATGAATATCCATTTAGACCCGTATGACGATTCGGGCATGGATGATAAAAACTTAAACCAAAGCTAACGCAATATGATAAACCGCAAAGGCGCTTACCCATGCAACAACGGTTGTAAAAAGGATTAAATAGATTAAGTATCTATAACTTCCCGACTCTTTTGTAAAAACAACCGTTGCTGCTAAACATGGCATGTAAAACATTACAAATGTTATAAATGACAAAGCAACGGGCAATGGAATTTGCTCATGAATTCTTTGCACTAAGCTCGTGGCTTGTGTATCAACCTCATCGCCTAGAGCGTATAAAACTCCAAGAGTTGATACAATAACCTCTTTTGCAGCAAGGCCAGTTTCAAGAGCAACAGTCAAGCGCCAATCAAATCCAAGTGGAGTAAATAAAAAGTCTGTTGCTTGGCCAATTGTTCCAAGATAGCTTTGAGCCAAAAGTTCAGACTCTAAAGTGTTTGCAAGGGCATCTGCCTCATCTCGAGAGCTGGCTGCTTGGATTTTTGTCTCATAATAAGATTCAAGTTCAGGATTTTTTGGATAGGAACTTGCAAACCAAACCAAAATTGAAGCAGCCAAGATAAAGGTTCCCGCCTTTTTTAAGTACATCAAAGATTTACCAATAACTGTATGCCAAATAAGCTTAAAGGTTGGCCAGCGGTACTTTGGCATCTCCATAACAAAAGGCTCATCACGGCCTTTGAATACAAAAAGTTTTAAAAATTTTGCTGCAATTAGCCCAAGAAGTGCACCTGAAATATAGATAATAAAAAGCACATTTCCAGCAACTTCAGGACTAAAAAAAGCTCCTACAAACAAAACATACACAGGCAGCTTTGCCCCACAACTCATAAACCCAATAATAAAAAGTGTAATTAAACGATCCTTGTCATTTTTTAGAGTTCTTGCAGCCATGTAAGCTGGAACGGAACATCCAAAGCCTGTAACAAGAGGGATAAAAGATTTTCCATGAAGACCAAAGCGGTGAAAAAATCCATCTAACAAAAACGCAACCCTTGACATATAGCCAGTTGTTTCTAAAAGCGCTATTCCAAAAAAGAGGATCATAATATTTGGTAAAAAAAGTACCACCGCTCCAACTCCAGCAATTGCACCATCTGCAATAAGCGAGCCAAGACTGCCATCTCCAAATATTAGTTTTGCTTCATCGGCTAAATATCCAAAAAAGGCATCAATCATATCCATTGGAATTGCACCAAGCTCAAATGTAAGCTGAAAAAGTCCCCACATTAAAAATA
>DDHL01000012.1:10125-11805 GCA_002352945.1 Campylobacteraceae bacterium UBA1877
GAAAGTCCCCACATTAAAAATAAAAATATTGGAATTCCAGCAACCTTATGGATTAGCACCGAATCAATCCGCTCGGTTAAGGTTTTTTCACGCTCTTTTGCTTGCGAGCAAACCTCAGTAACAGCACCCTTTGCATAAGCGTAGCGCTCCTCTGAAAAAATTTCAGCTAAATTTTTTGTATCATAATGCACATACAGATGCTCTAATCCTTCCCGAATGAGAGGCAAAAGCTCAACCCAAATTGGCTCATTTTGCATCTGGTTATATAAGGCTTTATCCTCTTGCAAAATTTTTAAAGCTACTTCTCGCAAAGTGAGTCTTGGATGAGAAAATCCTTTTTCTTCCATCAAGCCAACTAGCTGCTTAATCTCCTCCTCAACAGGTTCGGAGTAGACAAGTTTTGGGGGCTGTTTTTGTTCTTTATGGACTTTTATACAAGTAGCAATTAACTCTTCAATACCCTCTTTTGTAAGTGCTGAGACGGGAATTGCTTTAATTCCTAAAATTTCACTCAATTGCTTGTGGTCAATTTGAATCTTCTCTTTTTTTGCTTCATCGCTCATATTTAGCGCAATAATCATCTTTTTATTAAGCTCCATAAGCTCAGTTGTTAATAAAAGATTGCGCTCTAAATTTGTTGAGTCAACTACATTTAAAATTATGTCATACTCTTCATTTTCCAAAAATCGCTTCGTAACCCTCTCTTCAAGGGTGTAATCTCCTAGTGCATATGTTCCAGGAAGATCAATTATACGCACTTGCGTATCGCCGCGCCTAAATACAACTTCGGCCTTTTCAACCGTCACACCTGAGAAATTTCCAACTTTTAAATGAGAGTTGCTAATGGCATTTATAAGCATGCTCTTGCCAACATTTGGCTGACCCACAAGGGCTATTGTTAAAGTTCGCATACTAGGCTCACTTCAATACATTTTGCCTCTTCATTGCGTAATGCCAGCATTGTTGCACCCACTTCAATCTCAACGGTGGAGTTTGCAAGTCCAAATGCTTTTACCTTAAAAGATGTTCCTCTACGAACACCAAAAGAAAATAACCGCTGCTTTAAATCTTCAGGAGCGTGAATTGCTGTAACTACTGCAGTTTGATTTACCTGTAGCTGATCAAGAGTTTTCATAGTGACCTTTTTTTAATTGATAATAAATCTCGTAATTATATCTATTATGATGTTAATTTGCACTTACAAAACTTTTACATGTAAAGGTTTTATCTTTTAAGCTTGATGTTGCTACAATCCGCAAAAAAAAGGAGCTTTAATGCAAGTTGCCCTTATCCAACACAAAGCTGCTCACACCAAAGAAGCAACGCGAAAAAAAACTCTTTTATCCATCAAAGAAGCTTGCCAAAAAAAAGCCGAGCTTATTGTGCTTCAAGAGCTTCATCAAAGTAGCTATTTTTGCATCAATGAAGATCCAGCAAATTTTGATTTAGCTGAAAATTTCAAAGAAGATATTGCCTTTTGGAGCCGTGTTGCTAAAGAGCATGGTGTTGTATTGGTAACTTCTTTATTTGAAAAAAGAGCTCCCGGGCTTTACCACAATAGTGCAGTTGTTTTTGAAAAAGATGGAAGTGTTGCTGGCAAATACCGCAAAATGCATATTCCTGATGATCCTGGTTTTTATGAAAAGTTTTACTTTACTCCAGGTGATTTAGGATATGAGC
>DDHL01000012.1:12040-19189 GCA_002352945.1 Campylobacteraceae bacterium UBA1877
GGCCCATACAAACAAGCCTTGGCAAACTTGGAGTTTTAATCTGCTGGGATCAATGGTATCCAGAAGCAGCAAGACTCATGGCTTTAAAAGGGGCTGATATTTTAATTTATCCAACTGCAATTGGCTGGTTTGAAGATGATCCAAAAGACGAAAAAGCGCGCCAGCAAGATGCGTGGGTTACCATCCAAAGAGGGCACGCCATTGCAAACAGCCTGCCTGTTGTTGCAGTAAATCGCGTTGGAAAAGAGATTGATCCAACTAAGGCACTTGATGGAATACTCTTTTGGGGACACTCTTTTGCTGCCGGTCCGCAAGGTGAACTTTTACATGTAAGCAGCGATACAGACGAAGAGGTTGCGGTAGTAGAAATTGATTTAAAACGCTCTGAAGAGGTGCGCAGAATGTGGCCTTTTTTAAGAGACCGACGCATTGAAACTTATAGTAATCTTACAAAGAGGTTTTTAGATTAGGGCTTTTTATTGCTAAAAAACCACAAAAGCCCAAACATCAATCCAGATGTTTTTACAATACTCTCATCATACATAAATGAGAGTGCTTTTTCGCGCGGGATATAGATAACCTCGATTGCTTCATTATCAATCCCGCCTCCTTGGCTTACATGTAAAGACTCATCAAGTTTTGCATAAAAAAGGGTCTGTTTTCCACCGGCCACCCCAACAGCGGTGTAAAATGAAGTAATATACTCTAATGATTCTAGCGGCACTGCATATCCAGTCTCTTCGATAATCTCTTCAATTGCAATCTCTTCTAAAGATTTATCTTTATCTACAAGTCCAGCACACAATTCATACGTAAAACCATCGCCATTTTTAAAATAGATTGCGGGTCGAAACTGTTTTACAAAAACAAAAGAGTCATACTCTTCATGGTAGAGCAAAATAGCAACGCTATTGTGCGCATCTATCATATCCCAACGTTTTTTCTGACCGTTTTGCTCATAGTAAACACTCTTAGGGCGCACATATTCTGACTCATAACACTCTTCAATTTTTATAATACTAATCTTTTTCATCAAATCAAAATCCATTTTGCTAGCGCTAAAAAGCTAAAAAAGCCTACAACATCAGTGACTGTCGTAAGCAAAACTGTACTCCCAACTGCCGGGTCAATCTCAAGGCGCTTGAGTGTTAAAGGAATCAAAGCTCCAAAGAGTCCTGCACAAATAAGATTAATTATCATAGAAATTCCAATCACAACACCAAGCATCGCTTCATGAAACCACAAATAGGCAATTGCTCCCATAATTATGGCAAATACAATTCCATTGACAATTGAAATTGAAAGCTCTTTTTTAAAAACTTCTTTAGCATTTTGAAAATTAATCTCGCCAAGAGCCAACTGGCGCACTGTAACTGTAAGAGATTGGGTTCCAGCATTTCCACCCATGGAAGCAACAATTGGCATTAAAACTGCTAAAGCTACGTATGACTGGATTGTCTCATCAAAAATTCCAATAACAAGAGAGGCTACTATGGCAGTAAAAAGATTAAGCAGTAACCACAAAGCCCTGCTCTTTCCTGCATCAACAAGAGTATCTTCTTGATCTGATTCGCCAACGCCAGCTAAATTATAAATTTGCTCAGTTGCACTCTCTTGAATAAGGTCATGAATATCATCGGCTGTAATCCGGCCTAAAAGTTTTCCAAGCTCATCTACAACCGGCACAACTGAGAGGTCATAATCTTGAACAAGTTCTACAACCTTTTCAATTGGATCGGTATCGTGAGCTAAAATTGGCCTAAATTCATCCTCTGGCGCTTTTTGGATCATCTCTTTAAAGCTTAGGCCAAAATCACTCATAATTAAAACTTCCAAAGGAATCTCAAAAAGCAAGGTTTCGTAATCATCTACAATAAAAAGTCTATGAATATTTTCTAGCTCGCCAGCCTCTTTTAGCTGACGCAATCTTCCAATAGCATCTGAAATTGTCTCATCAATCTTTGCAGTAAAAATCTCTGTTTGCATGTATGCGCCAGCTTCTTCATCGCTATAACGGCGCAAACGTTTAATATCATCTTGATCCTCTTTATCAAGAATGTCAAATAGCTCTTGAGCCTTTTGCTCATCAATCTCTTCGATATTTTGAAGAAGGTCTGTCGCATCATCACTCTCAAGCTCTTCAAGAGCCTCTTTGAGCGTATTTGATGGAACCTCTTCAATAACCTCTCTTAGGATGTAATCGGGCAGCTCCATAGCCACATCACCCAAAGTTTCGTGAGGAAGCTGCTTGATATATTCAAAAAAGAGCTCTGCATCATTTTTATAGATTCGCTTTAAATGCTTTGCCATCTCAGCTGAAGAGAGGTCAAAGTCAAGCTCATCATTTAAATAGGATTCAATAATCTCTTGAGACTGTTTAATTTCTTTTGCCTTTCCCATTGTTCACCTAGTTTAAAGCTGTTTGCAACTTCTTATTAAGTGATTCTTTTGCATCTAAAACCATTGCATAAGATATTGGCTCCTCTTTGGGCGGTACACTTGGATTGGCTAGTGCCATCTCAAAACGGGGACTATATTTTTTTGTATGGGCTAAAAACTCTTTTAGCGCCTTGCCTTTAAGTTTATCTTTTTCTATCTTTACAACACTTTTAGGATTTATAGCACGACTATTTTTATAAAGCCCAAAATGCAAATGAGGACCAGTACTAAGACCGGTTGAGCCAACATATCCAATCACTTGGCCCTTTGAAACCCTAGTGCCTCGGCGGATTCCTTTTCGATAACCACTAAGATGGGCATAAAGAGTTTTATATCCATGTCCATGGTCAATCTCAATAGTCTTACCATAACCACCCTTTGTTCCTACAAATCGAACCCTGCCTTCGCCTGCTGCCTTAACTGGAGTTCCCCTTGGGGCCGCATAATCAATACCTAAATGGGCTCTATAGCGCTTTAAGATTGGATGGTATCTTTTATATGTAAATGGAGAAGAGATACGGGTATACCGAACAGGTGTTGCAAGAAAAAATCCTTCAATCTCTTTTCCATTTGCATCATAGTATCTATTTTCATTATACAAAAAGGCATAGTGGGGCTTTTTGCGAACCTCAACCATTGCAGCTTCTATTTTTGGGTTTCCATACCTTTGTCCAAGACGGATACGTTGGGAGTAAAAAATTACCAGTCTATCACCCCGTTGCAATTTTCTAAAATTAACACTATTTTTAAAAGCATTTACAAACTCATTTGCCAATGCGTAATTATTGGTTGCATTTACAATATCTTGATAAGGCGAGAGGGTAATTTCAATAGTCGCAGTTAAATTCTGCTCTTGGTAGCTAATTGGAGTAGTATGAAACTCCATTTCATTGCTTTTTTCATTTCTAATAAGATGGATTTGCAGCTCTTCTCCAATTGGAATAAGCACTTGCTCTAATGTACCATCATCGCTTCGCAAAAGCTGATAGCGGACACCTGATAAAATCTCTCCTGCGAGCTCTTTATCTTCTGCATCTAAATTGTAATATATCGAAAGAGGCAATCCCTGTTTTTCCAAAAAAGTCAAAAATGTTTCGCCCTTTTCCCATCGATGCTCTTCTAAATAAGCGCCTTGCAAACCCACAACTATCAAAATCATAAATATTACTTTGCGAATCATCCTTCACCCTGCCTTAAAGTTTATGTATTGTACTGCAACCATACTTACATTTTACAAAACCTCTAAAGGGTTTTTTGAGTTGTGTTAAAGTATAATCAACTTATTCAAAAGCAAAAGGAGTTCCATTGTTGCGTCATTTTGCCCTTATTTTCCTATTTCTTTCATCCCTTTTTGGCAAAGGTTTTTTTGAACCTTATACCACAACACTACAAAGCATTACTGGCAATACAGCCACAATCACAGATTCAAATGCCCTAGTTATTGGCTCTTCTGGGATTATTGTTCACAAGTTTGATGAAGAAAAAAGCACCATCATTGCCCGTGCAAGCGTCATTGAAAAATCAGGTAATACTGCCAAAGTTCGCTTTGAGGTTTTTGACCTTTTAGAGCAGTCTGCATTTCCTTTGCCTGGAATCCTTCCTCAAGTTGGCGATACAATTATGTTAAATTACCTTTATGATCGCGCCCTTATTGTTGCGCCAAATCAGGCGGTTTTTGAAGAGATTACAAAGCATTTTGATGAGGTAACATGGATCCATCCAGACATTGTAGCTGCTTATTTAGCTACAGAGTATAAGCCAAATCCAGGCCGTGAAGAGTTTCGCCAAATGTGTAGAGAAAATAGTGCAGGAGTTATATTTTTTGCACTCAATTACAATGGCTATTTAGCAGATTGTCAAAGTTTTAAGGTGTTAAAAAAGTTTGAATCAGGCTCGATTAGCCAGTATCAAGTCCCCTTTTACACAAGGGTTCGCGGTATCGAGAGTGCTTTTTGGAAAATGGATTCAGAGCAGATTTCAGATTATAACCGTCACTACGAAAAACTTTTGGTGCCATAACATGGATGCTTTACATGTAAACTACTTTACCAAACTTCTTGGCAGTGAGAATGTCTATACAGACAAGGCTCATCTTTTAGCATATTCGTATGATGCAACAAGAAATTCATACCAGCCAGATATGGTGCTTTTTCCTCGACACGAAGAGGATGTGCAAGCAATTTTGCGCTACTGCAATGAGCATAAAATCATCATAACCCCAAGGGGAGCCGGTAGCGGATTCACAGGGGGGGCGCTTCCAGCAAACGGGGGAGTCATTCTTGCTTTTGAAAAGCATATGAATAAGATTTTAGAGATTGATTTGCAAAATATGGTTGCTGTGGTTGAGCCTGGAGTTATTAACATGGACTTGCAAAGGGCTGTTGAGGCAAAGGGGCTTTTTTATCCACCAGATCCAGCAAGCGAGCAGTACTCAACTCTTGGGGGAAATGTTGCTGAAAATGCAGGGGGAATGAGGGCTGCAAAATATGGAATCACAAAAGATTATGTAATGGCTCTTCGCGCGGTTTTGCCAAATGGAGAGGTAATTAGAGCAGGCAAACGCACAATCAAAGATGTAGCCGGATACAATATAGCAGGTATTCTCATTGCAAGCGAGGGAACTTTGGGTGTTATTACCCAAATGACGCTAAAACTCATTGCAAAACCAAAACTCAAAAAGACTGCAATGGGCATCTTTTCAAGCGTTGAAGATGCGATGAATGCGGTTTATAAAACTATGGCTTCTGGAGTTACTCCAGTGGCAATGGAATTTTTAGACAATCTTACAATACGAGCAGTTGAGTCAAAATTTCACAAAGGACTCCCGGTGGATGCAGGTGCTATTTTAATTACCGATGTAGATGGAAATAGCACTCAAGAGCTAATCTCTCAACTTGAAATTATCCAAAAAGTTTTTAAAGAAAATGGCTGCTTAGAGTTTAGACAAGCTAAGGATGAAAATGAAGCAAAAGAGCTTTGGTTTGCAAGAAAAAATGCAAGCCCTTCTATAACCATCTATGGAAGCAAGAAGCTTAATGAAGATATCACCGTTCCTCGAAGCAAACTTCCTCAACTATTAAAAGCAATTGATAAAATTGCAAAAAAATATGATGTAAAAATCCCATGCTTTGGCCACACAGGCGATGGAAATGTGCATACAAACGTGATGGTTGATGCAAATAATGAGGATGAATTACAAAGGGGACACAAAGCAATTACTGAAATTTTTCAAGCTACAATCGATTTGGAAGGAACACTAAGTGGTGAGCATGGAATCGGACTTAGCAAGGCTCCTTTTATGTCTATGGCCTTTAGTGAAGCTGAGATGGAGCTCTTTCGAGCAATCAAAAAAGCTTTTGATCCAAACAATATTTTAAATCCGCATAAAATGGGTCTTTAATGACACTAAAAGAGAGTTTAGGCTTACTTCGAGGCGTTAAAGATAAAGAGTTAATGCACTATGCATCATCTTTGAGTTTTCACACGATGCTCTCGCTTATTCCAGTGCTGCTAATATCCCTTTCAATCTTTACTCAGCTTCCTAGCTTCAAGGAGTATTATGGAAAGATAAAAGAGTTTATCTTCTCCTCTTTGCTTCCATCCCAACAAGATGTTATTGCTGGCTATATTGAGACTTTTTTAAGCAATACCGTAGGAATGGGTGTTTTTGGTTTTGTGGTTGTACTTTTTACTTCTGTTATGTTTTTTAGGGAGTATGAGTATATTATCAATAAAATTTTAAATACAAACCCTCGCGGAATCTGGCAGTCAATTTCAGCCTATTGGACGCTAATTACCCTAGGGCCTTTGGCACTTGGAGTCTCTTTTTATCTTTCTGGAGTATTTCAAAAACTTTTAGACAGCTCCCAATTTACACGCTGGATAAATATTTTAGCAATCTTTCCCTATCTTATTGTCTGGGCTCTTTTTTTTGCAACTTATATGATCTCTTCTGGACGCAATCTTAAAACCAAATGGGTTTTAGTTGCCTCCTTTGTTGCCTCTTTGATTTGGTATGGGTGCAAGAGTTTATTTGTATTTTATGTAAGTTACAATAGCACCTACCTTAGCATTTATGGATCTTTTAGTACAATTTTATTCTTTTTTATATGGGTTTATGTGTCGTGGATTATCTTTTTGTATGGGGTAAAATTAAGCGGCTATTTGGATGAGTATAAATGGAATAATTCCAATCAAGACAGTAAAGATAGCAAGGAGCCTGTTTTTTATTGCAAAGATGGAGAGGATCAAATAGCTTAACATTGCCCAAGAAGGGGTAAAAAACTCACCTTGAGTTCCAAAACGCATAGATAAAAACTCCTCTAAAAAACCATCAAAAATTCCTCCATAACTAATTACATGTAAAACCCCCATTAGTGGATAAAAGACGATAAAAATTAGACTTAATATAATTGCGCTAAATTGCTGAGGAGTGTTTAGCCCAAACCAGTAGTGAACCGGAATCACCATTGCTAAAAAAACCCAAATATTTAAAAAAAGAGCGTGAGCGGCTTTTGATTGAAACGCGTCTTTAAAATGGTGCAAATATAAAAAGATATAAAAGACTCCCAAAACTGAAAAGAAGAAACCAAGATGTAAAAGAAGGTGAGGAAAAAGCACAACTAAAACCACCACACAAAACCCAAGAGTATAAAACGAGATAAGCTGGATATAAGATATTAAAAGCCAAAAACCAACCAAAGCCATTAC
>DDHL01000012.1:19395-21174 GCA_002352945.1 Campylobacteraceae bacterium UBA1877
TCCCATGAGCGCATAAAAGATGGTGTGAAATCAATAAGGTATAAATACCCAAATGCTAAAATTAGCAAAAAAGCTCCAATATCAACATAACGATTTCGATATGGGAAAAAACGCGATTGAAAAAAGGTATAAATTGGAGTGATGCAACTAAAGCCTAAAAACATCAAAAGGCCAAGATGAAATCCACTTATTGCCACAATGTGGGCCACTCCCCAGTGGGCAATATCAGTGCGCAAACTCCTACTAACTTTAAAACCTAAAAATAGTGCGCCAAATAAATTTTGAAGTTTTGGACTATCGTGCTGGGATGCTATAAGAGCGTAGAGTTTTTCACGCAAGCTATCTTTGCTTTTTCTTAAAGGATAGTGGCCAAAACTTGGAGCAAAAAAACGTTTTGGTAAAAACTCTTTAAAACTTACTTTATCGCTTATTAGTGTAAGATTTATATACTGTCCAGCTCTTACATGTAAAGCTTCATCCCAAGAGACAGTATAGAGTAAAAACTTAGGAGTCTTTACATGTAAAAGCTGGTAGGGCTTATTGTATTTTGAGGTTCTAAATTCATGCCTTGTTACCACGCCTTGGACAACATGCCTTGATTGAGAGATAAAATCTTTATACTCAAAATAGATAAAGCTTACATGTAAAATAAACAAAAAAGATGCGATGATTAAAAACCCGAAAGCCTCTTTGCGGGAGCCAAAAAGCGCAACGGGCTCAAAAGTCACAGAGGAGGCACCTCAAACTTGCTCTCTTTTGCAGCACTATCATCGTATACAACTTCTATTGGAATAGTGCCATTATCAACAAATCTTGTGCACGCTTTTTGGAAAATTAATTTTGCAATGCCAATGGGGCCGTTTCGGTTTTTACCTACAATAATCTCCGCATCTTCTTCTGGCTTTTCAGTAAAGTTACTCTTATACTCTTTGCCCTCAGCTCGCGCTCTTTGCTCTTTTTCTCTCTCTTCACGCATCTTATACACATCATCTCTATATACAAAAAGGATAACATCTGCATCTTGTTCAATTGCGCCAGATTCGCGAAGGTCGCTTAGCATCGGCCTTTTATCGTGCCTGCTCTCAACCCCGCGATTAAGCTGGGAAAGTGCTACAATTGGAATTTTAAGTTCACGAGCTAAAAGTTTAAGACCCCTACTTATATCGCTTACTTCCAAATGGCGATCCTTATTGCCGCTACTTGTCATAAGCTGTAAGTAGTCGATGATACACATGCTGATTTCTGGATGGTTTGATTTAAGCTTTCGTAACTTTGCTCGAACACGATGGATATCTACGCTTCCATTATCATCTACAAAAAACTTTTTTTTCTCCATAGTATTACAAGCATCACTCAGCCTTGTCCACTCATCATCGTTTAAATTTCCAACTTTGATTCTTTGAAGAGGAATTGATGTTTTAGCACTTAACATCCTAAGCATCAACTGTTCAGCTGGCATCTCTAGTGAAAATATCGCAACGCCCTTATTTGAATCAAGCGCTTTTTGAGCTAGATTTAGACAAAAGGCAGTCTTTCCCATCGCTGGTCTTGCAGCTACAATAATCAAATCCCCATCACCAAAACCTGTTGTAAGCTGGTTTAATTCTCTAAAACCAGTATCTAAACCTACAATTCCTCCATTGCCTCTTTTTTTCATCTCTTCAATATGGGCAATTGTAGAGCGAACAACATCGGGAGAGTCTCTAAATTCGCGCTCGGTTGATTCTTGTGAAATTTGATAAAGCTTTTGCTGGACGGTATCTAAAACATCGCGCACTG
>DDHL01000012.1:21396-22957 GCA_002352945.1 Campylobacteraceae bacterium UBA1877
TAAAACATCGCGCACTGGCAAGTCCTGCTCTACTGTAATTTCAGTAATATCGCTTGTTAATCGCACAAGTTCGCGCTTAATGGATTTCTCTTTTATCTCATTTACATACGCGCTCACGCTTGGCAATGGATTTGTGCCAATGATTTGGAGCATCACATCTTCATCAAAGCGATTTTCTTGAGAGAGTTTCTTGCGCACAAACTCTTCATCAATTGGCAAATCTTCACGTTCACACGCCTCCATCGCCTCAAAAATATAGCGATGAGCCGGCAGATAAAAATCTCTTGCTTTTATTTGTGAGGCAACCTCTTCAAAGAGTTCAGGATTAAAAAAGATTGAGCTTAGGATTGAGCGTTCTATATTTAAATTGTGTAAATTTTCCATACTAATTTTTCATCTCCTTCGCCGCTTTTTCAACCTCAGCCAAAAATCTTTCTACCAAATCTTCCTCTTTTAATTTTGCTACAACTTCACCTTTTCTCATCACAAGGCCTTGACCCTTTCCAAAAGCGATGGCAACATCTGCATGTTTTGCTTCTCCAATCGCATTTACCACGCAACCCATAACTGAAATATCCAAAGGCACTTTAATGTGTTTTGTGCGCTCTTCAACCTCTTCAACAGCTTTTACCAAATTTGCTTCCAATCTTCCACATGTTGGACATGAAATGATATTTACCCCAGATTTCACTAAGCCAGAATCTTTTAAAATGGCCTTTCCTACCCGAACCTCCTCTTCAAGCTCGCCAGTCATAGAAACTCTCAAGGTATCGCCAATTCCATCTAACAATAGCGCTCCAAGAGCAATTGAGGATTTAATGGTTGAGTGAAACTGCGTTCCGGCTTCAGTAACGCCAAGATGGAAGGGGTATGGCACCAATGGACGAAGCATCCTGTAAGCTTCAACGGTTCTTGGAACATCTGAGGCTTTTAGCGAAACTTTAATATCAGTAAAACCCAAATCTTCTAAAAATTTAATATTATAAAGTGCAGACTCAACCATCCCTTTTGCAGTTGGCCCATAGCGCTGGTCAAACTCCTTTTCAAGTGAGCCCGAGTTTACTCCAATCCGAATGGGCAAATTTCTTTCTTGACACGCTTTTACAACCTCTTTTACTCTTGATTTAGCACCAATATTTCCTGGATTAATGCGAATCCCATCAACAACTTGGGCTGCAATTAAAGCAAGTCGATAATTAAAATGAATATCTGCCACAATTGGAAGAGGCGAATCTTTTTTTATCTCTTCAAGAGCTCTTGCATCTTCATAATCAGGTACTGCAACCCGTACAATATCGCAACCTGCAAAATAGAGTCTTTTAATCTGTTCTAGAGTGCTTTTAGCATCCCTTGTGCGAGCAAATGTCATGGATTGGACTGAGATTGGCGCATCACCACCAATTAAGACGCCCCCAAGATTTATCTGTTTTGTTTTAAAGCGCTTAAACATGCTAGGATTCTCTTTTATCTTTTTGTATATCTTAACACGCTTTTGCTTAGGTTCAAGAAAAGGAGAGCGGATCCATATCGATTTCAACAAAGCTGTTGCGACATGCGCTAT
>DDHL01000012.1:23195-25878 GCA_002352945.1 Campylobacteraceae bacterium UBA1877
TATTTGCAAGTACTAAAGCCTTAGCTGAAGTCGATCGAAGCAGTATGTGGTAGCGAAACTTTCCAGCAATTTTTCCAATTCCAGCAATTCCGCTTCCTACAACTTCCACATTTGGCTCAAACTGCTTTAAAATTTTAAGAGTATCTTTTAGCACCTTTTTACATGTAGACTCATCTTTACTAGAAATTAAAAGGCGAGATAGTCTAGTAAATGGCGGATAAAGTCCCTTTCTAGCTATAATCTCATCTTTTAAAAAGCTTTCATAATCATCCATATATGTTTTAAAAAAATCGCTATTGTAAGTTTGAATAAGTACCTCACCCTCTCCTTTGCGTCCGCTTCTTCCGGCAATTTGCAAAGCAAGAGCCAATGCCTTTTCTCTAGCTCTAAAATCAGGCATGCTAAGCTGGGCATCAAGCCCAATAATGACACTTAATCCAATATCGTGATAATCGTGCCCTTTGCTAAGCATCTGTGTTCCAACTAAAATATCAAGTTCTTTATTATTAAAAGCTTTTAAAAGCTTTTTTAATTGGCGTTCTGTTTTGATTGCATCCCTATCAAATTGTCCAATTCTAGCTTCAGGCAAGGCTTCACAAAGATTTTTTACAACTTCTGCTGTGCCAATGCGGTTTGCTTCAATGGTTTTTCCTTTACATGTAGGACACTCATTTGGAATCGGCTGGGCAAAATTGCAGTAGTGGCAAATAAGAGCATTTTGATTGCGGTGTACACTCATGCTTACTGCACAATATGGACACTCTACCCTTGAGCCGCAATCTCTGCAAACAAGGGCTTTAAAATGGGCCCTTGTTGGCACAAAAACAATGGCTTGGCGACCCTTTTTAAGAGTCTTTTTAATCTGATTTACAATGCCATCACTCATTTCATGCAAGCCAGGTTCGTAGTAAACTTTTCGGCTTGATGCAAAATATGTTCCACGAAGGCGCACAGTTGGAAGTTTGGTGTATGCTTGCAAACTTGGAGTTGCACTTCCTAAAACAACTTTTACACCTCTTTTTTGCCCCAACCAAAGGGCTAAATCTCTAGCATTGTATCTAGGTCTTGAGTTTGATTTGTAACTCTCATCATGCTCTTCATCAACTACAATCAAACCCAAATTATCCATTGGCAAAAACAGAGCCGACCTTGGTCCGGCAACGATTCGCACAACTCCATCATAAATATCTTTTAAAACAGCCTCTTTTTTCTTTTTTGTAAGCTTTGAGTGCCAAAGAGCCACTCTTGGGCCAAAGTAGCGCTCAAGTCTTGTTTGCATTTGTGGAGTTAGGCCGATTTCTGGCATTAAAAAGATAACGCTTTGATCTTTTTTTAAAAACTCTTGCATCATAGATAGATAAATTTCTGTCTTTCCGCTTCCTGTATCTCCAAATAAAAGTGCATTTTTTTGGGAGTTTAAAAAGTCTCTTGCCTTTGTTTGCGCAGGCGATAGTGCAATACTAGCGTTACTTGAAAAAGGGATTACCGGGGTTTTTTTATTTTGATAGGGAACCATTAAAGCTAGGGCTTCACCAATAGCTGAGCCATAAAAGCTGGCAATAAATTTAGCGCACTCAATCTGCCATGGAGCATAAAAACTCTTTTTAACTTCACAAATATCTTTACATGTAAAGCTTGGCTTTGAAACTGCATCTAAAATAACAGCTGGCTTTATCTTTGAACGTAAGGGAACATCAACAAGCTGTCCCGTTTTTAGAGGTTTATCAAATGTATAAGTAAAAGGCAAATGCGCTGAGCTTAAAAGCGCTACAGTATAAAAATATTCTTTTTCCACTTACTGCGTTAATGCTAGACAATCTTCGCTTGTGCCATCTTGGCAGTCAAATTTACCGGCACTACTATCATAATCAAAACTTACCCATGTATTGCTAAGACCAAATGAGTAGGTATCATTATCATCTTTTTTCCATTTTCCATCACCCTCGCCTGCTATAATTGGATACTCAAGCACATTTGAAAAAAGCTCTTCTCCCGGTGTGTTTGGCGTGGCTGAATCTAGCACTAATGAGCTAGGATCTCCTCCTTGCATTAAAAGTCTACTTCTTTGCATCGATATACCACTTCTAATTGAGCTAATATCGCTTCTAGCTTTGGTAACTTCAGCATCATCACGGGTTGCAGCAAGGCGAGGAATCGCCACTGCTGCAAGAATTCCCAAAACTACAATGACAAAGACAAGCTCAACCATTGTAAAACCACGATAAAGTTTTATCATAAACTAGTTACCAGTTCACCTTTCTACCTGAAATAGCTACTGCCGCATCACTCATACCCATTTCATTAACTAAAACATCTACAATGTTTTCAGATGTTGATACATTGTTGTCAAGATCAACAACCAACCACGGAGTATTTGTAAAACTTGATATATCAACTGTCTTTGTTGTTGTATCCATAGGTGCTGCATCAGTACTTATAATTGTAGCCTGAGTTGCATTTGATTCGGCATCAACAATTTTAATTGTAACTTTGTCTCCTACATCATCGGTAAAAACATATTCTGCAGTATTACCTGCAGGCTCCCACACACTAGTGTCAAGCTGCATTGCATTTTCAATACTAACCTCTTTTTGTCCTGTATACCATGCTGGAACTGCTTGCATTATAGTGCCAATATCTGTCTTGATACTTGCAGCTTTTGCATCATCTCTTGTAGCAGCAA
>DDHL01000011.1:0-658 GCA_002352945.1 Campylobacteraceae bacterium UBA1877
CTTATCTGCTAATTTTTTAGCTTTATATCCCACTTTAGCTTCCTAGTTTTTAAACTCTTTTTTAATATACACATAAAATAAATTATTACTATTTGTATAATTTTTTTATATGACTATGAAAACAAAATAGCTTTTTAATTTTTTTCTTATGTCAATATTATAAGATAGTTAACTATATGAAATTTTATAATCTTTTTTTATAATTTTAATCCAAAAAAATCTATTTTAACCCTTAAAACCATTTAATTCAATTTTTTACTTTTGTATTTAGTCTTTTTGAAAAAAAATATTACTAATAATTGGAGAGCACATGAAAGAGATAAATTTAGCTTTAGAGTGGTTTTTAAATCCAGATCATCTACCTATGATAGCTGGTTTGCAAAAATCTGAATATGAAAAAGCGGGTTTAAAACTTAATATCATAGTTCCAAAAGAGCATTATGATGGTTTTAAAGAGTTAAAAAAAGCAAAGATTGATATCCACTGCAACGAACCAATTCACCTATTTGAGCACTACTTTGATGGAATAAAATCCCTTGGCTGCTTTTTTGAAACAAGGGGCGGAGTTATGATTAAAAAAAGTAGTATTGAAAAATTAAGAAACAATGAGAAAATACGAATTACAACACCAGCTTCCAATGAAGTTACAAATAAAATT
>DDHL01000011.1:869-1852 GCA_002352945.1 Campylobacteraceae bacterium UBA1877
ATGAAGTTACAAATAAAATTGGTTTTGAAATCTTAAAAAGATATGCAAAAAAAGAGAATTTCGTTTTAGATAGAAAAAATGTCGAATTTGTACAAACAGATTTTTGGCATATCAAAAATCTAAAAAACGGCGATCAATTTGATGGGGCTTGGCTTTGCTTTTATAATTTTGAAGGCATTGAAGCTAAACATGAAAATCTTGAAAATATTTTTATTGACCAATATGCCTCACCTTATCCAAACTTTTCTGCTTTAGAATTTATCACAAGTGCAAAAGTTTTAGAAACCAAAGGCGATGCTCTTAATTGCTTTATAAAAGTAACCGAGAAAATGGCCAAATACTGCAAAGAGAATATCGATGAGGCTAAAAAGATGTACTATGAATACTCTAAAGAAAACAAAAGTGAACTTATGGATAAAATCATTGAAGATACGATTCCAAGATTTAATACCACTATAAGCCCAGATGAGAATAAATGGTCTAGTCTCTTTGATTTTCTAAAGGAGCTTGACGTGGTTGATTTGAGCAAAAATGAGTATAAAAGTATTTGGTAAATAAATTACACAATAAACTCTTTTAGAGGGCAAGGGCCCTCAATTTTTGTTTAGTGCAAAAATCTTTGAATTGATTTTAAAACAAGCTGCCAAGGAAAAATTTATTTTGCATTTTTATTATCTAAACTAGTTTTATTTGCACACTATCTTTGCATCATTTTAAGATATAATTTATTACGTATTACATTGCCTAAAATTAAATCTCTCATTAAAAATAGCGCTCAAACTGCTACTTTTTAGATTTTTTTATACATTTATTTATTTGGGTTTTAATTGAAATTAGATAATATACATTCATACTAATTCTTGCGTTTTGTTTTCAAAGAATATCCTAAAATTTAAGGTTCTTGATGCGCTACATTTACCCACTTTTATTACCACTTTTTTTATGGGCTCAAAGTGCTACTCTTAAAACAATTGTAGATACAT
>DDHL01000011.1:2058-4032 GCA_002352945.1 Campylobacteraceae bacterium UBA1877
ATACACTGATTTTTACTCAAAAAGATGACTATATTATCTGCCAGCTAGCTTTCATTGATGCGCCAGAATCAAAAATCAACTCAAGAGCGCTCGATCAGGCCAAAGAGTGTTCAGTGTCTATTGAAGAGATTATACACGCAGGAAAAACTGCCAATGACTTTATGTCAAAATCCATCAAAGCAGGAAAAGAGTATGAAATCGACATTATCTCACCCATAAAAAATCACTGGACCCACTGCATCGTACACATTCCTCAAGGAACGCACCCACAACTGCATCCAACGCTTAATGGAGTTTTATTAGATCAAGGCTATGGAGTCTTTCATAAAACCCTCTTATCTCACAAAGAGGCCAAGCAAATGCAAGAAAGGGCCAATCTTTCCCAAAAAGAACTTCGCGGGTTGTGGAAAAAATTTCCAAAAATTATGAAGTGCCTAAAAGCCTACAACCAATAGTGCCGCATTAAACTTTTACATGTAAAAGTTTTTAAAACTTAAAAAACTCCTCATTTCAATCTTTTAGCATAATTTACATGTAAAGGTTTTTATCAGTAATCTTCATTGCTTTTACATGTAAAGATAGCTACTTTTAATGCAAAGCTTTACATGTAAGATACTTTTTTAAAACATATAAATAATTTATATTATTAAACTATTTTTTATCATAATTGTAAATATTTTTTTCAACATGTATATAAAATAATTATTAATTTTATATTTATAATAAAGATATATACTTAAGCTTACAATATAAATTATTAAGGAGAGTACCATGCAATGCAAGACATATCAGATGTACATTGATGGGGAGTTTGTTCCTTCAAAAGAGACTATTGCTGTCATAAATCCTGCCGACAAACAGACAGTTTCATACATTCCAAAAGGAACAAAAGAGGATGTTCAAAATGCAGTAGATGCAGCTAGCAGAGCTTAAAAGACATGGGAAAAGCTTCCTGCTATTGAAAGGGCTTCTTATCTTCGTAAGATTGCCCAAAAGATTAGAGATAACGCCGATATACTTGCAAGAACGATCTCTCAAGAGCAGGGAAAACTGCTAGATTTATCAACTGTTGAGGTTAATTTCACAGCCGATTATATAGACTATATGGCCGAATGGGCAAGACGCTATGAGGGTGAAATTATCCAAAGCGATAGACCAAATGAGAATATATTTTTATTCAAACTTCCAATTGGCGTAGCAGCTGGAATTTTGCCTTGGAACTTTCCATTTTTCCTTATTGCAAGAAAACTCGCTCCTGCACTTGTAACTGGAAATACAATTGTTATCAAGCCAAGCTCAGACACTCCAAATAATGCCTTTGAATTTGCTAAGTTAGTCGACGAAATCGGCTTGCCAAAGGGTGTATTTAACTTGGTATCAGGCTCAGGTTCTGAGATTGGAAACGCTTTAGCAGGAAATGAAAAGGTTGGCATTGTAAGCTTTACCGGAAGCGTCCCAACTGGAATAAAAATAATGGAAGCAGCATCTAAAAATGTTACAAAAGTCTCTTTAGAGCTTGGCGGAAAAGCTCCGGCAATCGTCATGGGTGATGCTGATATTGATTTGGCAGTAGAGGCAATAAAAAATTCACGAGTTATCAACAATGGTCAGGTGTGTAATTGTGCCGAGAGGGTTTATGTGCACAAAAGCGTCGCAAAAGAGTTTACTCAAAAGATGGTAGATGCAATGTCAAAAGTTACACATGGTGATCCATTAAAAGAAAACGTTGGAATGGGACCACTTATCAATCAAGCTGCACTTGATCACGTACAATCTCTTGTAGATGGTGCGCAAAAAGAGGGAGCAACAATCGCAACAGGTGGGAAAATCGCCTCACGCAGCGATGGATTTTATTATGAGCCAACAGTCATTACAAATGTAAAACAGAATATGAAGATTATCCATGAAGAGATTTTTGGTCCAGTTTTGCCAATTGTTACTTTTGAAACTTTTGATGAAGCTGTAAAGATGGCA
>DDHL01000011.1:4250-4619 GCA_002352945.1 Campylobacteraceae bacterium UBA1877
GGCAAATGATAGTGAATTTGGACTCACCTCATCCATCTATACCCAAAACATTGATCTTACAATGCGCGCTTGCAAAGAGATAAAGTTTGGCGAAACATACATCAATAGAGAAAATTTTGAAGCTATGCAAGGCTTCCATGCCGGATGGAGAAAATCTGGTATCGGTGGTGCTGATGGAAAACATGGACTTGAAGAGTTCTTACAAACTAAGGTAGTCTACCTTCAATACGATATGAACAAACAAGGCTAAGGTTTAGCAGGGGTTGGCAAAAGCTGCCAACCCTTAAAAATTTAACTATAAGCGGATATGCTTTGGAAAAATGTGGCTCTTTTCGCGCCCATAAACTTGTTGTAAAAGATCCTCATCTT
>DDHL01000011.1:4814-7890 GCA_002352945.1 Campylobacteraceae bacterium UBA1877
AAACTTGTTGCAAAAGATCCTCATCTTGTAAAAGTCTAGCCAAACCGCGCGCAACTCCTAAAAGTGGTTCATCTGCCACATAAACTGGCAACCCTAAAGTATCACTTAAATATTTATCAAGCCCGCGAATGAGTGCTCCGCCACCTGTTAAAACTATCCCGTTATCAACAATATCTGACGCAAGCTCAGCTGGCATAACTTCAAGCACATTTTTAACAGCCATTGCCATTTGACCTAAAGGCTCTTTCATCGCTTGACGTATCACTTCATCATTTAAATCTAATCGTACAAGATAGCCAAAATTATCCCGACCCTTAACTGTGGTTGAGAGTTTTTCTTGCATCGGAACAGCTGAACCAATCTCAACTTTTACGCTTTCGGCCGTTCTTGTGCCAATATGCAAATTATACTCTTGCCGAACATAATCTAAAATCGCCTTATCTATTCTATCTCCAGCAACTCTAGTAGCTTTGCACAAAACCAATCCACCAAGGGAGGTTACTCCAACCTCACTAGTTCCCGCTCCAATATCAACAACCATATGCCCTTCTGGTTTTGAGACATCAAGCCCAGCGCCTATGGCTGCAGCCATAGGTTCATCAACTAAAAATACCTCTCTAGCACCAGCATGCAAAGCTGTATCTTTTACGGCATTTCGTTCTACTTGGGTAACTTCACGAGGAAGGCATATAATAATGCGCGGTTTTACAAATAGTTTTCGTCGGTAAACACGCTCGATTAAAAAGCGAATCATAATTTCAGTGGCTTTAAAATCAGCAATTACTCCATCGCGCATAGGACGAATAGTTTCAATTGCATTTGGAGTTTTGCCCACCATGAGCTGAGCCTCTTTTCCTACCGCCAAAACTCCGCTTTTGCTGATATTGCCCTTTTTAAAAGCAACAACTGCAGGCTCATTTAATAAAATGCCGCCCTTTTTTGTACATATAACAATATTTGATGTACCAAGATCAATTGCTATATCGTTAGTGAAATGTCTTACAATAAAATTGAACATGATTCTTCTTTTTATAAAATCTTTCTTAACCGCTTACATGTAAAGATAAAAATTGCAAGGCTATTTTATTTTATCATGAGTAATGTTTTAAGGGAATTAAACAGTCAAAAAATATCCAAAAAAAGGCAATAAAATAAACTATTTCGTTATTTTTTAAAAAATAGATATAATAAAACCTTTTTGAAAGTTTCAAAAGGGGCAATATGCGACATTTTTTAATGCTTTTTGTGTGTCTAGGATGGCTTGCAAGTGTAACTTTAAGCGCTCAAGGATTTGATGAATTTGAATCAGAATTTGTCCAAGAGCCTACTGTAAACGACCCGCTTGAAGGTTATAACCGATTTATGACATCTTTTAATGACACTCTTTACATATACGCTTTTATACCAGCTGCCAAAGGGTATGCCAAAGTAGTTCCAGCTCCAATCAGGCAAGGAGTGTCAAATGTATTTGACAACCTCTTGTTTCCAGTTCGTTTTGCAAATACTCTTTTGCAAGGAAAATTCACTTACAGCTTAGAAGAGCTTGCCCGTTTTTTACTCAACTCAACAGCAGGTTTGGCCGGTTGGAATGATGTAGCAAAAGAGCACTTGAATATTCCCCAACGAAATGAAGATTTAGGTCAAACACTGGGTTATTATGGGGTTGGAAGCGGATTTTACATAGTACTGCCAATTTTAGGCCCATCTAATCTTCGTGATATATTTGGACGGGTTGGAGATAGTTTTGCAAATCCTATAAGCTACGTCGAGCCAACTCGTGATTCAATCGCTTTAAAAGCATACGATAGTTTTAACACGCTCTCTTTTCACACCAAAGAGTATGAACAGTTACGAAAAGATGTAATTGATATATATCCGGTTTTAAAAGAGCTTTATGAAACGCGTCGAGATAGATTAATAAAGGAGTAAAATAATGCGCTTTTTTTTGGTTTTGATTTTTAGCTTATCCCTTGCCTTTGGAGGTTTATTAAAAGATGAGATAGCCCCGCAAATGCAAGCAAAAATCGATAGCGTTTTAGAAATATTACAAAATAAAACTCTCGATGAAGTTGCTGTTTCAGAAAAAATTTTCGAACTTTTAGATGGGAATTTTGACTTTAATTTAATGGCTCGTCTAAGCCTGGGCTGGAGCCAGTGGAGAAACTTAAATACAAAAGATCAGGAGCGTTTTACCGAACATTTCATTGCCAAACTAAAGCGCTCACTTGTTCAAAAATTAAGGCTCTACTCTGATGAAATAATGGTTATTAAAGAGACTAGAGAGGTAAGAATTGGCAATGCAACAAGAATTTTTCTTATAACTGAACTTATCGGCCAAGAAAAAAACTACCCCATTGTGTATAAATTTTATGAAACAAGAGATGGCGAATGGATGATTTATGATGTGGATGTTTTAGAAGTGAGCCTAATCCAAACTTATAGAAGCCAATTTGATGGATATCTTAACAATCACACTCTTGATGATCTCATTGTTTGGCTGGATAAGGATGAAGAGATCGAATGATTGCTTGGCTTTTTCGCATCATTGTACGCTTTCCGGCATTTAATATTTTTCTTATTACCCTTTTTGTTGGATTTTTAGCAACCTATGTTCCGCAACTTCGCATAGATGCATCATCACACACTCTTATGCTTGATGATGATGCGGACTTACGCTTTAGCTCAGACATGAATGAGCGCTACAAAAATCCCGATTTTTTAATCATTGCCTTTACTCCAAATACTCCGCTTCTTTCCAAACAAACCCAAGAAACTATAGGCTCTATTTCCAAAGACTTAGAAGGGTTAGCGCGGATAGAATCAGTTGTTTCAATCTTAAATGTTCCACTGCTTCAAAGTCCAGTTCGCCCTATAAAAGAGCTTGTTAAAAAAATTCCAACTCTTCAAACTGATGATGTGGATTTAAACCTCGTAAAAGAGGAGTTTTTAACAAGTCCACTTTATAGAGGAAGCTTGGTTAGCAAAGATTTTAAAACAACGGCTTTAGTGCTAAACCTAGCACCGGATAATCGGTATAAAGACCTTTTGCGCCAAAGACGAGCTTTACTTGATTTAG
>DDHL01000099.1:0-1672 GCA_002352945.1 Campylobacteraceae bacterium UBA1877
TTTAGTAATAAAACTTATTTTACTAAAAATAGACTAAAAGGAAGTTAACAATAAAAGATGCTCTTTTATCTGTTTTTATAATAGAGCCATAATGAGAAAAATCCCATCAAAAAGATTGGAGCTGCAATTCCAATCTCTGGCAATATTACACCAGCTTGAGAGAGTTGGGTTAGAACAAAAAGGATCCCCCAAACACAAAGTGTAATGAAAACAAATACAAAACTAAGCAAAGCCAGATTAAAAAAGCGCCCAGAGGCAGGAAGATAGTAGTATAAAATAACTACCATAAAAGGAGCAAAAAGGGGAAATAAAATCATACTATAAAGTTTTGCTTTAATGGGTGTAATATCTAAGCTTTGGGAATTAAAAAACTCTAAAGTATCTAATGCATCTAAAATACTTAAAGCCACATCTCCTTGGTGGGTATTTTCAATAATTTTTGGTTTAAAACCCTCAAGGGCATCCATTTTTTCAAAAGTTTCAATCTTAATTCCACTATCATCAAGACTTTGCACCTTTGGCTTAGTAACAATTCTTCCTTCATAAAGCTCCCACTTGTCATTTCTAAAAAAGGCTTTTTTCGCCTCAACCGTCTGAATCAACTGGGAGTTTTCAACATCAAAAATTGTAATATCCCTTGCTTCTTGAAGAAGCAAATCTAGTTCGGAAATATAGACATAACTCTTACCGTATTTTAAAAATAGCTCTTGGGAAATTGGGGCTAATCTATTATTTTTTAATAAGTTTGTACGGTATTCATAAGCGTAAGCAAAAGGAGTGAGATTTAAGCTAATATAAATTAGAGTAAGAACCATTGCAATTAAAAATAGTGGTAGCAAAAGCCTGCTTTTAGAGATTCCAGCTGCATAAAAACAGATAAGCTCGTTTGAGCGTATCATGCCAAATTTTGTTACAACCATTGCAAAAACGATTGCTAATGGCAGGGCGTAATTAATAGCTGTTAGGGCATTAAGGCTTACGTATAAAAGCTGCAAGTTGGCCGACTCTGGTAAGTCTTTTAAGTTAGTAATATAATCAACACCTGCATAAAAAAAGACAAGTCCAATAAAAATAACAAAGACATTCTTAAAATATGTCCACCCAACGTAACGCTGAAATATCTTAATCATTGTCCCACACTTGAGGTTTACATGTAAAGCGCGCTTTTATATTGCAAAGCTCCTCTTTATCCATAGCCAAAACCGCTTTTGATGCTTGGGCAACTACTTTGTGAATAATTGGTAATTCATCTTTTGCAAAGGGCTCTAATACGTAGTTAATTACATCCTCTTTAGTTTTTGGTCTTCCAATACCAATTCGCACTCTAATATAATCGCTTCCTACACAAGCATCAATCGATTTTAATCCATTGTGACCTCCATTGCCACCGCCCTTTTTAAAGCGCAAAGCTCCAACTGGCAAATCTAAATCATCATGAATTACAACAAGCTCGCTAGGTTTAAAATATGATGCAACAGCTTGCACACTTTGGCCAGAATTGTTCATATAGGTTTGGGGTTTTAAAAATAAGAAATTTGAAGTTTTTGCAAGCTCGCCATGAAACTGCGGTTTTGATATGGAGGTGTATTGGAGACTTTTTAGGATTTCATCAATCACCCAAAAACCAACATTGTAGCGGGTTGACGCATAACGCTGCGTGGGATTTCCAAGT
>DDHL01000099.1:1889-2819 GCA_002352945.1 Campylobacteraceae bacterium UBA1877
CCAAGTCCCGCCACTAGTATCATAATCAGCCTTATTTAGCTTTAATGACTCCGACTACAGAGATGCGATCGGCTTCCATCATTGTTACATTCTCAGGTACTTGAATATCGCGCACCAAAATTGTATCACCCACATCCAAATTGTCTACATTTACCTCAAAGCAAGTTGGTAAATCTTCTGCTTTACACTTAACACGAAGACGTTTTTTTGATTGGATCAAAACACCCTTATTTTTTAAACCAATAGGGCTTCCAACTGGTTTAACAGGTACCATATACTTTGAAACAACACCCTCTTGGGCAACTTTTAAATCAACATGGATGAGCCTGCTTGTAACAGGGTCTTTTTGATACTCAACCACAACTACATTCAAAGTTTGATCACCAACCTTAACAGGAAATGCAAGGGTCTCTTTTTTGCGCACGGCTTTAATGAATTCATTCTCTTTGAATGCTGCATTAATATTGGGTAATCCCTTGCCATAAATATTGGCAATTAGATAACCATCTCGTCGAAGAGCCTTTGTGCTCTTTTTCTCGATACTCTCTCTAACTATACCTTCCAACATGTGGACATCCTTATGAAAATTTAAGGAGTGGATTATATCAAATTTGTTATTAAGCCAAGCTAAAGCTTTAAGCCCAAAATATCCTTATCCTCTTTTGAGTCTTCTTTGATACTCTCTCTTTTTTTAACCTCGGCATCATAAAAATCCAATTGCATTTTTAAATCATTTGGAACAGATGCATTATTTATAGCCTCCTCAAAGGAGATGTAGCCTTTTGCGTACATATCTAGTAAAGCTTGGTCGAATGTTTGTGATTTATATGACTCTTTTCCCTCTTTAATTGCATCTGGTATCTCGCTATCACGCCCTTGTAAAATCAAATTCTCAATTCTTGCATTTTTTACCATCACTTCAACAGCTGC
>DDHL01000099.1:3012-17870 GCA_002352945.1 Campylobacteraceae bacterium UBA1877
TTACCATCACTTCAACAGCTGCCATTCTATCGCCACTTTTTGTACGTACAAGACGCTGGGAAATCACCCCCTGCAAAACCGACGAGAGGGACATTTTGATTCTATTTTGATCGCTTCCTTGAAACATTCCAATGATTCTATTAATAGTCTCTTTTGCATCAACGGTATGTAGTGTTGAGAGAACCAAATGGCCGGTTTCTGCTGCATGCAAGGCTGTCTCGATGGTTTCTAAATCACGCATTTCGCCTACTAAAATAACATCTGGATCTTCCCTTAAAGCAGCGCGCAATGAATCGGCAAAATTCAGTGCATCTTGGCCAATAGCTCTTTGATTAATGATGCAGTTATCATCTTTATAAACATACTCTACTGGATCCTCAATGGTAATTATATGCTTTTTATAGTGCTTATTTATGTAGTTTATCATGGATGCAAGAGTAGTTGTCTTACCGCTTCCTGTTGGTCCGGTTACCAAAACCATTCCTCTTGAAAAGTTACAAAAACGCTTAATTACTGGTGGAAGCTTTAATGAATCAAAGGTTGGCAAAGTTGATGGAATCGTCCTAAAAACAGCAGATACCCCATCAACTTGAAAGAAGATATTAACCCTAAAGCGATAAGAGTCATCTAATTTGAAAGTAAAATCTACATTCTTTTTTTCAACCAGCTCCACAAAACGGGTTCGCAACAACTCCTTTGCAAGGGTTACTCCATCATTATGGCTTAAAACCTCATTTCCAATGGGCACAATCTCGCCATTTACTCGACCGCGCATACATGAGCCAGTCTTTACATGTAAATCGCTCCCGCCTATTTTGACCAAATGTGCCAAATATTGACGAAGTTTTTTAGTCATTTCAAAAGTAAGTTCATTAACATTTACTTCAATATTTGACATCCTCTCCTCCTAGAAAGCGGCTAAAATATCCTTAAATGCATCATGGAAAGCTTTTACGCCTTCTTGGATTAGCTCATCATACACTTTTTGCATATCAATGCCCGATTGAGATATAGTATCGAAAAATTGGGTTATTGTCTCTTTATCTGGACAATTTACTACTTGATTGCTCTTGTTTTTCATAAATGCGTAAATTGTATCAAGAGGAGCAGTGTTGATTGAGTGGGCAAAAAGTAATTCTTGAACATAATATGCAGCCGGCAATGCATCACTTTTAACACCTGTGCTTGCAAAAAGAGTTCGCACATTTGGCATATCTGCTTCTTTTATAAGCTGGTAAATTGCTGCTGCATTCATAATACCGACTCGACTAGTTGGCAAGCCTTTTTCTTGCAAAATAGGATCAAGTTTTCTATCAAACCTACTAACAAATACGCTTATAACTCCTTGAGGTAGCTTGCCTTTACATGTAAGGCTTGCTTTTTTAAATGCTTCAATACAGCCTTTAGCTTGCTTGGGAGAGAAAACAAGCGTAGCATTTATGTTTATTCCCTCAGACATAAGCACTTGCATCGCTTCAAATCCAGCCTTGGTTGCTGGAATTTTAATCATTACATTAGCTCTATCAATCGCTTTGAAAAGACGCCTTCCTTCAGCTATTGTAGCCTTTGCATCATCACTTAAGAAAGGATCAACTTCAATACTGATAAATCCATCATCTTTTGCATCATAAAGTGGCTTTAGCGTATCGGCTGCTATTTTAATATCCTCAATTGCTAGAGCCTCATAAATCTCTTTTGGACTTTTACTGGCCAAAGCTTTTTTAGATTCTTGATAGGCCGATGAATTTAAAAAGGCAGATTTAAAAATGGCTGGATTGCTTGTAGCTCCGTTTACTTTCCCATCTTTAATTAACTCTAAAAACTCCCCTTTTAAAAAACTCTTTTCAACAAAGTCGCACCATAGCGAAAACTTTTCCTCTTTAAAATACATCTTTCTTCCTTGGTAAATTGTTTATATAAATTTTATAATCTCTTCTAAATTTTTCTCATCTACGCAATAAGTTGCCGCCTCTTTTAAAATCGGCTTTGCACAAAAAGCAATTTTTAAATCTGCATGGGCAAACATAGACCTATCGTTTGCTCCATCTCCAACGGCCATTGTCTCTTCTGGCTTTACATGTAAAAGACGCTGGATGGTTTGAAGCATTGTCCCTTTTGAGGTATCAAACATCATCTCTCCTCCAACTTCGCCTGTTAATTTTCCATCCTTTACATGTAAAGTATTTGAAAAATCTGCATCAAAACCCAAAACTTCTCTAGCATGAGATGTAGCTGGCTTAAACCCGCCACTAAAGACAACCACTCTTATGCCGCGATCTTTTAAAGTTTTGATGCACTTGCTAGCTCCTGGCATATAAGGCAGGTTTTGGCAAATTGCTTGTACATCTTTATAATCTAAGCCCTTTAACAATCTTACCCGTTTAGTAAGCGATTCAAAAAAGTCCAACTTACCTTGCATTGCAGCTTCGGTTATTTTAGATACCTCTTCTTGGATTCCTAACGGTTTTGCTAAAAAATCTATCGTCTCCCCATCCATCAGGGTTGAATCAAAATCAAATACACACAGTTTTATTGACACTTTATTTCCTTGTAGAAGCAAATTGGGGAAAATCTTCCCCATAAAATCAAAAGTCGCGTTTTAGCAGGGATTCTACTTTTAAAATCGTAAGGATGCTATCTTCTCGCTTTCCAATACCATAAATCATCCCTTTATCTTTATGGAGTGTTTCTGGAGCTGGATCGATGCGATCTTTGCGAATTCGGATTGCTTCAGTTAGACGATCGATTACAAAACCGGCGATATTATTTTCGCCTTTCATGACAATGTAGCGTGTCTCTTCAGTCTGTTTTGTAGCTTCAAGGTTGAATTTTTTGCGCAAATCAATTAGCGGGATAACATTTCCTCGTAAATTAAAAACACCCAAAATATAATCAGGCACACTTGGGACCCTTGTGTACTCAATTGGCTTAATTATCTCTTGAATATTGAGCATTGGAATAGCATACTCTTCATCGCTAACGATAAATCCCACAAGCTGCATTATCTCTTCATTACTCTTTGCATCAGGCTCTGTGAGCTGTTTTTGCTGCTTTGATAAAATCTTATTTAATCTATCATTCATGGGACTGCTCCGGTAATTTTATATTTTTGCGCACAACGCTCTCTAAATACTCAGGCGAGTAAGGCTTAGTAATATACTCTGTCATACCTACTTCAACACCGCGCAATCTATCTGATTTTGAGGTTCTTGAAGTTACTGCAATGAGTGGAAGGTTTTTATATTTTGAGTATTTTCTAATCTCTCCTGCTAGAGTGTATCCATCCATTCGTGGCATCTCAATATCAATAAGCACTGCATCAATACTATGCTCGCCTGATTTGATGATATTTAAAGCCTCAAGTCCATTTGTTGCCTCTATTGGCGTAATTCCTAGTGGCTGCATAGATTTAATCATAATATTTCTATCCATTTTACTATCATCAACCACTAAAACCTTATAATCACTTGGCTTAGTTTTTACACTGTTTTGATTATCATTTGATGCACGAACGTCTACTTTAATTCCCTTTGCCATCTCCATGAGTGCAGCTACATCGACAATGAGTGTAACCCTACCACCACCGCGAATCGTTGCACCAGCAATTCCTTCGATTCCTTGCAAGTAATCACCCATGGATTTAATAACAATCTCTTCTTGACCTATAAGAGTATCTACCATAACACCAAGTTTTGATTCGGCTAAACCTATCACAACTACATAGGTCATATCGCCGCCTTCGAATACTTGCTTAACTCCAAATACATCAGATAGTCTTACTAAAGAGAGTACCTCATCTCGAAGTCTTAATACATTTTTACCCTCAATTGTATAAATGTCATCGATTGGCACACGAACAGTTTCTAAAACTGAAGCTAGAGGAATTGCATAATACTCTTCTTGGGCTCCAACAAGCAAGGATTGAATAATAGCAAGGGTAAGCGGTATTTTTAATTTTATAACAGTTCCCCGACCAAGCTCTGAATCAATATCGATAATACCGTTGAGTTTTTCGATATTGGTTCGAACAACATCCATTCCAACGCCCCGTCCTGAAACATTGGTTACTTGTTTAGCCATTGAAAAACCAGGCTTAAAGATAAGATTAAAGGCCTCTTTGTCACTCATTGCATCTGCTTCGCGCTCGGTAATGAGTCCTTTTTCCATCGCTTTCATCTTTAATAAATCTGGATCTAAGCCCTTACCGTCATCGGTAATTTCAATAACAATATGGTTGCCCTCATGATAAGCTTTAAGCTCAATCAAACCTTTTTCTGGCTTATTTGTAGTTGCACGCACACTTGGCTCTTCAATGCCATGGTCACATGAGTTGCGAATGATATGTACAAGAGGATCGCCAATCTCTTCAACAATAGATTTATCAAGCTCTGTCTCTTCACCTGTAATTTCAAGCTCAATTGACTTTCCAAGTTCACGCGAAAGATCACGAACCATCCTTGGAAATTTGTTAAAGACTTTGGCAATTGGAAGCATCCTCGTTTTCATAACTGCAATTTGCAAATCAGTTGTAACAATAGAAATTGAAGATACTACTTGGTTAAGTTCTTCTAAAAACTGCTCCCCTTCATAACGCTCTTCCACATCATCATAAATTTTAATAAGGCGGTTTTTGCCCAAAACAAGCTCACCAATAAGATTCATCAAATCATCAAGCCTTTTAGCCTCAACCCGAATTGTCTGCTCAATGGATGAGCCTTTTTTAGCTGGGGCTGCTTTTTTAGCTTGGGGTTTTTTGGGAGCAGGTTTTTTAGCTGGGGCCGACTCTTTAGCTTCTGGCTGACTCGCCTCTTTAGCCTTTTTAGCAGCTTTACGTTTGCGGTCTTCTTCTTTTCGCTCTTTTAAAAGACGTTCAATTTCAGCTTCAATCTCTTCATCGCTTAATTTAGACACATCAATTTCTTCTTCTTGTGAAGACTCGCTGCTTGAGCTAGGCTTGTCCTCTTTTGATGACTGGGCGCTTGAATCAGGTTTATCCTCTTTAGACTCTTCTTTGGCTGGCAAAATCTCATCTTTATTCGAAATTGCAGTAAGCCTCGCGCAAATATCATCAATATCGATTCCTACATCTGTATCATTTCCATAGTCTCGAATACCATGCAAGAGCGCTTTCATCATATCGATTGATTCTAAAACCACATCCATAATTTCAGGTGTTATAACAAGCTCTGCACGACGGGCTTTATTTAAAACATCCTCCATATGGTGCGTTAGCTTTGTAAGCACATCAAAATTCAAAAATGATGAAGAGCCTTTTATAGTATGTGCAACCCTAAAAATCCTATTAAGCAGTTCCAAATCTTCTGGATTTGCCTCTAGCTCCACTAAATCTTGATCGATTTGATCAATCAGCTCAAAAGCTTCGACCAAAAAATCTTCGAGAATTTCTTGAATATCTTCCATAATCCCACCTCTACTCTGGAGCTTTTATATGAGCTTTGATAACTTTGAATACTTCTTTATAGAAGACCGATGCATCAAATTTAGTTAAATAGGCCTCACCGCCCGCCTCTTTTCCTCTAATTTCACTAAAGTGGTCGCTAATGGAGGAGTTAAATACGATTGGAATCCTTGCAAATCGAGGATCTTCTTTCATATTTGCAGCAAAGTGAAACCCATCCATCCTTGGCATCTCAACATCACTAACAATGATGCGCAGCTCCTTTTCTAAGCTATCGCCGTAAGCTTCATAAAGCTCATTCATTTTTTCAATTCCCTCTGCCCCATCTCGAGCTTCAACAACTTTTAGACCCATTTTATTTAAAGCATCATGGACTAATTTTCGAGCAATTGTACTATCATCTAAAATAAGAGCTGTTCCACTAATCTTTTCAGGTTCAGTTTCGCTTTCATCCACTTTTGGCTTGTAAATTCCCAACTCTTCAACAACACTTTCTAAATCCAAAATAAGCAGCACTTCATCATTTTCGATACGAGTTACTCCTGTAATTTGGCTCCGATCTAACGCGCCCACACCTGTTGCAAAAGAGGCTGGCTCAATATCATCCCAGCTAATCCTTCGAATGCGTTTTGCTTCATGAACAATAAAACCAATAAGAATGTTGCTAAACTCAGCAATGATAATTCGAGGTTTTAAACTCTTCTCCTCTGGCTCTTTAATATTCATCCATTTGGCTAGATTGACAACAGGAATTACCACTCCTCGCAGATCAAAAATACCCTCAACGTACTCAGGAACTCCCGGGAGTTCTGTGAGATTTGGAATTTTTATAATCTCTCGCACTTTTGCGACATTTACACCATAAATGCCCTCATATACATGGTCGTTTTCTTGTTTAAAAATACGAAAATCGACCAGTTCCATTTCATTTGAGCCCACTTTGAGCACATTATCATCAAACATTGCTGCCCCTTAGTTGCAGTTTGGCACTTTGCATGCTTTTAGCGCATTGTACAACAAAATAACTTCGTTCACACGCAAAACTTGGAAAGTTAATATAATAAACATTTTCTAGCTTTTTCTCCAAACCTTGGTGAAAATGGCCCTCTGCAACTGCCCAAACATCTGCTAGCGGATATTTCTTTAGACGCAAAATAGTTTTTTGCTCAAAGTCCTCAATCTTTTTACAAATCTTTTTTAAAGACAGATCCTTTAAAATTTTTTTGCTGATGCTATGGTCTAATAACTTATCTAACCCATTCAAAAACGATAGCAAAAAGGAGTTACGGATAATTTTTGTATACAAGCGGTGTTTAAACGAGCCATACTTATCTCCATGCCAAAGAAGCATTTTACCTTTAGGCGTGTTTACATGTAAAGGTTGCTTTTGAATAGGAATAACCTTTACATGTAAAAATATTTTAGAGAGGTTAAAGTCATGATTTCCCTCTAAATAGTAGACTGGAATCTTTTGGGCCAAAGCTTCTAAACGAGAAATAATTGGGGCGTAAAATTGGCGAGTATATGTTACCTCGCCAACTAATAAATCAAAAATATCTCCCATTAAAAAAAGCTGGGTTGGCATCAAAGAGCTTTTATCTAAACCATTTAAGTACTCTTCTAAAAAGTGCCTATTAGCGTTTTCATGAGCATCGGCAATAAAAACTGCTCCAGTTTGGAGTGTAATATTATGGCACATAACTTAAGGTCGGAATTCCCATATCTTCATCAAAACCGTACATAAGATTGGCATTTGCAACTGCTTGAGATGAGGCTCCGCGTAAAAGATTGTCAATTGATGTGCTAATAAAGAGTGTTTTTCCTTGAGTTTTTGCAAATATATCGCAAAAATGTGTTCCAATGGTTGATTTTAATGTCACAGGAGCTGTGCGGATTCGAACGAATGGATCATTTTCATAAAACTTTTCTAATATTTCTAAAGGATTAATAACATTTTGTAACTGCACATAAATACTAACAAGCATTCCTCTAGTTGAAGCAATAAGCTGGGGAACAAAACAGACTTCAAACTCCTTATTTGATTGTATCTTGACTTGCTCTTTAATCTCAGGAGCGTGGCGGTGGGTCAAAGGATTGTAAGCAAACATATTTTCATTTACATTAACAAATTGTGTTGTAGGATTTGGCTTTTTGCCAGCTCCTGAAACACCGCTTTTTGCATCAACTATAATAGGGCTATTTGGCTCGATATGGGGTAAAAACGGCACCAATCCTAAAAGTGTCGCTGTAGGATAGCATCCTGGATTGGCCACTAAGGATGCTTGAGGTATTTTTGAACGGTAAAGCTCTGGAAGTCCATAGACTGCATTTTTTAAATTTTCTGGATCTTCATGGGGGCAGTAATGGGCCTCATACACCTCTTTGCTTAAACGATAATCAGCCGAGAGGTCTACAACCTTAACACCCAAAGCAATTAACTCTTTTGCAAATCCCATGGCTGTTTTATGGGGCAAAGCTAAAAAGGCTAGCTCAGCCGCATCAGCAATCTTTTTTGCATCACTTTTTTGCACATCTGCTTTCATAATCCCCAAAAGAGAAGGATGCATAACATCCACCTCTTCTTTCCCTTCGCTTGTACCAATAAAAGTGATATTAAACATGGGATGATAGTTTAAAATTTTTAACAACTCCAATCCCGTATATCCGCTTGCTCCAACAATTGCCACATTTATAGGCTTTGACATATAAACTCCTTTAATTTTCAAACGAGATTGGCTTGTACTCAATACTTACCACTTCATACTCTTGAACACCAGCAGGAAGTTTAACACTTACCTCATCTCCTTCTGATTTTCCCATAAGCTGTCTAGCTAAAGGAGAGCCCACTGATATGAGTCCGCGTTTTAAATCACTCTCTGTAACTCCCACAATCGTATAAGTTACCAACTCTTGAGTATCTAAATTTTCCAAAGTTACCGTTGAGCCAAATCGAACTTTATCGTGTGAATAGCTTGATGGGTCTACAATGCTGGCTCTGCTCATTAAATCACTAAGCTCTGCGATGCGAGACTCAATAAAGGCTTGTTTCTCCTTTGCTGCATGGTATTCAGCATTCTCTTTTAAATCTCCATGACTTCTTGCAATATCGATCTCTTTTACAATAGCTGGACGTTGATTTTTTTTCAAATCATTCAATTCAGCTTCTAGCTTATTGTATCCATATTGAGTCATTGGTTCAGCCTGCATCTTTTGCTCCTTTTCTTAAAATAAACCTATATTATACCGCAATCAGCTTTGTAATATTTGATGCGCTACCGTGTTTTAGGTAATTTCGAAGCTCCTTGGCACTTTTTATGAAACGGGTTGGATCGTTTGAGCTATAAGCATCCATAAGGGCTTTTGCATTAAGATCATTTTGAAGCAATTCTACATGTAAAGGGGGTTTATTCATAAAATCAAATAAAATATTAGCAAGTCCAGCATGCTCTAATTTTACAAAACGCCTTGCAATAAAATAATCAATTGGGTTTGCCTTGTAGGCTAGGACAAAAGGAACTCCTAAAAGAGCAGCCTCTAGGGTTGCAGTACCTGAGCAGATAAAGGCAAAATGGCTTTGAGTCAAAGCCTCCTTTGTATCAAAAACCAATTCAAATCCATCGCAATTTCCATAAATTTGTGCAATTTTATCTTTTTGAATAAATGGAGGAACTACAAGCAGCTTTTTACTTTTAAAATTTGGTGCAATTTGACGAAAAAGAGGCATTAAGCGCCCAATCTCTTTTGGTCTAGAGCCTGGCAAAAATGCAATTGGCGCTTCATTGCTTAGTAGCTCATTTCTTGCCAAAGGCAAAGAGTCCATAAGAGGATGACCCACATAAATTGCTCTTTTGTACCACTTTTTTTCAAAAGGCAAAATCGAGGCTAAATTATCACAGTAGCGCTCTACTTTTTTTACCCTATTTTCCTTCCATGCCCAAACCTGCGGAAGGATGTAGTAAGTTATTTTTACATTTGGATTGAGCTCTTTTATCGCCTTTGCTAGCGGCAGATTAAATGCAGGAGAGTCAATAAGAAGCACATGGTCTGCTTGCAAACTCTCTTTTGCTAAATCTTTTATAGCTCTTTTAGCTGCTGCAATTTTGGGCAAAACATCCCAAAAACCCATCACATTAAAAGTGCTTGAAGGAAGCGTTGGTTTTGCAAATTGGCTATCAAAAATCCCACTTAATTCAACATTTTTTAAATTATTTAAAATTGTTTTTAAATGGGCATTAGCCGATGGCTCTAGCGCACTTACTAAAAGTTTCATTTGCCAATTAAGTCGTGATATTTTTTTTCAAATTCCAGCATTGCAAAGCGCACTTGATCTAGCATCACAGGAGGAAGATTTGGATCGCTTTTCCACACTAACTCATTGATAACATCTGGATAATGAGCGCTTAAATCTTGGACACTTTTTTCAAACTCATCTAAGTCTTTACATGTAAAGCTTTTATCTCTATTTGGATCACATACTTTAATGCACCATGAATCTTTTTTTTCATTGAGCATAATAGTGGCAATAAAAGGCTGCATAAAACTCCTTTTGCTCGTTTGCGCCATTATAGCAAACTAGCTATTAGAGCTGACTTCTTAAAAGCTTTTAGACGCATCAGTTTTAATAAAATTTTAGACCATTTATCTTTTGGGTAAAAATATAAACTAGTTTACTCTTTTTAGTCCCTTGGTCTAAACTTGGTTGCAAGTTTTATTAAAACCTTACTTACAGGCTCAATAAGCTTGTCATTAAAGTCGTAATTGCAATTATGGCAGGCAAAGGGTGCTCTTTTGCCATCATCGGCTCCAATTAACATAAACGCTCCTGGGCGCTCATTAAGATAGTAACTAAAATCTTCTGAAGCCATGATAGGCAAGGGCAGGTCAGAAAGATAAGACTCGCCAAGCTCCTCTTGTAATATTTTTCTTGCAAATTTTGCTTGCAATGGGTGGTTGATTGTAGCTTTATATCTTGGTCTTATCTCTACTTTGGCTTCTACTTTGTAGGCTTTTGCACTGCTTTTTACAATCTTTATAATTGCATCTTGAACCTTTTTTCGAATAAGCTCATCTGGAACCCTAATACTTCCTTCAACCAAAACGCTATCTGGAATGGAGGTAAGCCCGCTTCTTCCATCAATACTTGTAACTGATACAACGGCTGCATCTTGAGGTGCTAAGAATCTACTTACAATTTGTTGTAAAGCTAGAGTAATTGCGCTAGCTGCTAGTATGGGATCACTGCATAATTCAGGTTGGGAAGCGTGGCCACCTTTGCCTATTACTTCAATATGAAAGGTTCCATTTCCAGCCATGACTGTCTTATCTGGGCAAAGAGCTTTGGCAAATTTGATTGCGGGCCAATTGTGCCACCCATAAATTTCACTAACTCCATCAAGCGCCCCATCTTCAATCATAGCTTTTGCGCCATGGCCACCCTCTTCAGCTGGCTGAAAAAGAAGCGTAACTGGATACTCCAAAGATGATTCAATCGATTTTAAATATAAAGCTACTGCCATAAGCGTTGCACTATGTCCATCATGACCGCACGCATGCATAACCCCTTTTGTTTTGGAAGCATACTCTAAACCTGTCTTTTCATCAATTTCAAGGGCATCAATATCTGCTCTTAATGCCACACTTGGCCTATCTAAGTTTTTGCCAATAGTTGCGACGGTTCCATATTGAGCACACTCTCGCCATGAAATTTTATGCTCATCAAGCATCTGCCTAATACGTTGCGCCGTATTTTTTTCATGCCAGGTTAACTCTGGATTTTCATGAAGAGTATGGCGAAACTCTACTGCTAAATCTATAATTTCAGACCATTTCAATCCAGCCTCCTTGGCTTTACATGTAAAACTATACGACTAAAACGGGGCATTTTGCCAAACCAACAACTTTATGCGAAACTCCGCCCAAAAGGTATCCGCTTAAATCTCCCTGCCCTTGCGAGCCAATTACAATAAGATCAATTTCACTCTTTTTTGCATAACTTAAAATCTGTTTTGCCACCTGTCCACCGCGTACAATACCTTTTATTTTAACTACTCCCTCTTTTCTTGCAATTGCCTTGCCCTCTTCTACAATCTCTTTAGCGTATGCGCTTAATGTTTCATCTAAACTTTCAGTCCTCTTAGCGATGCCAGCCATTGAAAATGAGCGCTCCATCATGCTGTGATGTCTAAAAACTGAGAGGATAACAATCTCGCTATCGTACACTTTTGCCATAGCACTTGCAAGTTTTACAGCCTCTAGAGCCTTTTGGGATCCATCTGTTGGAACTAAAATTTTTTGAAACATTTCAACCCCTTATTTATTAAAAGCAATATCTCTTAAAAAGAGTGCAATATCTGGAAAATATATAAGCAGTATTGCTACACCTAAGAGCATGAATATAAAAGGAGGAGTGCCGCGCACAACCTCAACATAAGGCCTTTTAAACACTGCAATTGCGGTAAAAATATCGCACCCAAAAGGTGGAGTAGCTGAGCCTATTGCAACTTGTAAGGTTATGATGGTTCCAACAAGAACAGGATCGAGCCCAACACTATTTACAACAGGGTCAAAAATAGGAACTAAAACTAAAATAACAACAATTGGATCAACAAACATACAACCCACAAAAAATGCAATTGAGATAACAAAAAGAACACCAATTGGACCCATATCATATATACCAATGGATGAGAGTATTTGCTGTGGCACTTGTGCAAAGGAGAGCACCCATGCAAAAGCTGCACCTGCTGCAACTAAAATAAACACTACAGCAGTAACCAATCCAGTTGAAAGAGCCGTATCGTACAAACCTTTTAAATCCAAGGTTTTAAAAATAACCATCTCTAAAAAAAGCGCATACGCAACACTAACAGCAGCTGCTTCTGTGGGGCTAAAAATACCTGTAAAAATACCTCCGATGATGATAAAAGGAAATCCTAAGGGCCAAATGGCTCTATAAATAGCTACAAATCGCTCCTTTATGGTAGCTTTTGGCTCAGTTGGAATATTGTTCATATACGCGTAAATAATGCTATAAACTGAAAACATAAATAAAATCAAAAGCCCAGGTCCAATTCCTGCGATAAATAGCTCTGGAATAGAAGTTTTTGACACTACTCCATAAATTATCATTCCAATGCTTGGAGGAATTAAAAAAGCAATATCACTTGAGTTGATAATAAGAGCCAAAATAAATGAATCTTTATATCCACCCTTTTTAAGCCGCGGTCGCAAAGGCGAACCAACTGCCACAACGGTTGCTTGAGTTGAGCCAGATACTGCTCCAAACATTGTACAAGCAGATGCCGTACTTACTGCTAAGCCCCCCTTAATATGGCCTACAAAGGCCATAACCAAATCGATCAGTCTGCCAGCTGAGTGTCCGCGAGTCATTATGTCGGCTGAGAGAATAAACATGGGCACTGCAATCAAAGATGCAGGGCGGATTCCTCCCATCATTTGCTGGATCATAAATTCCATCCGACTCAAATCGCCATTAAAAAGCTCCCAAAAACCAACGGTAGCGCCAGCAATAAGAGGAATCATCATGGGAAAGCCTAGTAAAAGTAAAACAACCATTATTGAAAAAATCATCAATGCCATAACTTCCCCTTACACTTCAATATCGGCGTCTATATCGCCATACCCATCAAGAACATCTGTTGAAAGGTAGATATCTTTTTCTCGGATATTTTTAATCACAGTTAAAAGATATTGCACCCCTGTAACAAAAAATCCAACAGGAACCCAAATATACGCCCACCAAATGGGAACTCCAAGAGCTGGCATAATCCGTCCACGCTGGATGAGTGTATAAATGTATTCAACTGCATAGTAACAAAGAAAAAACATAAATGCAGCCGTAATTGCTGAAATACCTATCATAAATACCTTTCTTGTCCAATCAGGAAGGGTGTCAAAAATTGCTGACATTCGTATATGTCTTCCCTGTCTTGCTGCATAACTAATGCCTGCAAATGTCACAACGACTATAAAAATGGTATTTAATTCTTCAGTAAATGCAATGGAGTGGTTAAAAATAAACCTACTTATCACTCCAATGATTGTATTTGTTGCCATCAATATAACACCAAGAGCCAGCATAAATCCTTCTAGTCTGCTAATTTGTCGGTCAACAAAATCGAGCACACGAAAAGAATACCCTCTTTCTTTCACATCTGTTTGCATATGCTTCCTTTCACAACGAGGCGGCGACCCAAAAAGGGTCACCAAGAGAGGCTTAGTGCATTGCTGCTTTCAAGTCAGCCTTCATTTGTTTTAAAATCTCTTCTCCGCTTTTGCCAGCTTTTTTAATAAACTCTTGTTCAACTTGAGCTGAACGTTCACGAAAGAGATCGCGCTCTTGTTCTGTTAGGCGTACAATTTTATAGTCTGGATTACTCTTTTTAATTTTTTCTAACCCCGTTGCATCTAACTCTTGAGCCACTTTTAATATATGGCTTAATGCTGCAGCAGAAGCATCTTGAATGAGCTTTTTATCTTCATCACTTAAACCTTCATAAAAATTTAGCTCAGCCATAGCCGCGGCTGTAAAATGGTTATGCCCCATATAAGTCATCACTTTTGTTAACTCATCTAAACCGTAAGCTTCAATCCAAACAGTTGGATTTTCTTGACCATCAATCATATTTGTTTTTAGTGCTCCAATTAAATCTCCCCAACTCATAGCAATTGGTGAAGCTCCAAAAGCCTTATAGGTTTCAAGCAACAGTGGAGATGGCATGGTACGAATCTTTTTGCCTTTTAAATCTGCTGGAGAGTGGAACTCTTCCATGGTAGTAACAACTTGCTCACCTTCTGGAAACATAGCTAAAAGCTCAAGACCATGTTTTCTAAAAATCTTTGGAAACATTTCATTAATAGCTTTTCCATTGCGGAAAAATTTATCAAGCTGCTTTTCGTCTGTTGGCATCAAGTATGGCACAAAAAATACATCCATCTCGGGAATACTAGAGCCCATATATCCAGTTGATTGTCCTACAAATTGCAATAATCCAGCTTGAGCTTGTTCTAAAATATCGGCCTCTTCACCAAGTGTGCCAACTGGATATATTTGCAATGTATGATTGGAGTTTTTTTCAATCTCTTCTTTGAATTTGGAAGCAAAAATACCTTGTGGATCTTCCATTCCTTCGCCCAAAGCATACTTCCACTGGGCGGCTTGAAGACCTGGACCTATAACTGCTATTAAACACCCCACTACTAGTGTTTTTAAACTTTTTAATCTCATCTTTTTTCCTTATGATAAATTATTTTTTTGTCCGCAGACACCTCGGCTTCAAATTTTTGCACCTCCTTTCAAGTTTATTTGACAAACAGCTGCCTTGGGAAATTACACAAAGTCTCTACTCCCGTTGGAGTTATCAAAATCGATTCAGTAATCTCTATTCCCCAATCATCTTGCGAGATACCGGGAATGCTT
>DDHL01000019.1 GCA_002352945.1 Campylobacteraceae bacterium UBA1877
GAGAGGCTAAGGGCAAGCCAAACGCCAACAACTTCATCAATAACAATGGATTTATCATCGTGCAATCCCCCATCTTTTTCATACGCATCAATAGAGCGAACTCCAAGAATTGCTAGCAAAATTGCAGCTAAAAAGAGGGTTTCTAAGGGGAAATATTCTAAGATAAAAACTGCTAAAACTGCTGCAGCTAAAGTGCCAACAGTTCCTGGGGCGACGGGACTTTTGCCAGTATAAAAAAAGGTTAAAAAGAGTGTACGCATCACATTCCTTAAACTAAAGAGGTGGTTTGATAGAGCTTCATAAGTTCAAGGTAAAAATCCTTTTCGTCATGATACTCTAAAAGTCCTGCATTTGGAAAGATATCATCATATATGCGCTGCAAATTTTCAAACCTGTTTGGAAAAAGTTCACTAAGCAAGATTGCAGAGATATCCTTTCGCATTAGTACAGCCGGTGGCAGGATCCCAGCATTAAGCAGGGCTTTAAGGGATTTTGAATGGTATTTTATGTGGTGATGCTGCCCGTGGGGGCAAGTTTTTGTACTCACCAAAGTCTTACATATATTGCAGTATACAAATTCAGATAAGATAATAATCTCCAAAGGCAAATCTTTTTTATACCTATCAAGGGTCGAGTGGGCTTGGTTTTGGTCAAAATACATTCCAATTCCACTATGATTTTGTCCAATCACAAGCTTGTTGCAGCCAAAATTGTATGCTGCAATACTCTCAAGCACTGAGTTATGATGACCTGCAAAAATGTATGTATTTTCAAAAGGAACTATAATAACGCGGTTTCTTGGCAGGTAATTGTCAATAAAATATTGCAAACATTTGTATCTTAAATCGTACGAAAATCCATCAGTTTTGTAGGGTCTGAGCAAAAAGATAACCAATAAATCAGCCTTATCTAGAGTAATTCTAATAAGTCTTTCGTGAGCTCTGTGAAAAGGGCGGGCTGACATCATAAGGGCAGTTACTTTTTTGGCTCCAAGCTCCTCTTTTGCCTTTTGGATTTTGGCTTTTGCCTCTTTTACATCATCAAAGTCGAGTTCAAACTCACCACTAATTGCAAGCCTTCCTAGGCGTTTTAACAAAACTTGCGTTTCTGGATCTGTTGGATCGTAAGTTCCAAATATATTAGTTATTCGCTTTACTTTATCAATTTCAAAAAAGTCTTCAACATAAATTTCGCCTCTTTTTTTGCGCTCTACAATTAAGTCTAAGGTTTCTCCTGGTTTACATGAGGCAATAATCTCTTGATTGCGTCTGCCATTGGGCGCCATGATAAAAGAAAACGGCATTGGAGAGCCTTTGTAGTATCCGGTTTCATTTACCTCAACTGCTTCGGCCTTATTCATAAGCTTTGTAACTTTGCCCAAAATCCCCTCTTTTGCCAAAGAGAGTGTTGCGAGGGCTTCTTTGTCTATATAAAGCTGTCTATTTTTTCTTGGCGATGCCATATTTCTTCCTCTTTTCCCACAAGCTTTTGCGGCTTATGCCAAGTTTCTTTGAAAGCTCTGTATCTGGGAATTTATTTTGAAAGTTGAGTATAACATACTTAACATAATCATCTATGCATAAAATATCTCCATGGTCAAACATTTTATGCTCAGAGTGAAGGGTGATGGTTTCAAACACCTCCTCTTCATTAATATCAGTTGAAGAAATAATGGCTCGTTTGTTTTTAATAAGGTTATAGATTTTACTTTTTTCACTCTTTTTGATTGTTTGGAGATTGACTAAATAGACAAGTTCATTTTCAGGCAGTTTGGCAATCTTTTCAAAGGCATCTTTGTGGGATAAAGAGATGAATGAAAAAGGCTCATCAATAGTTTTTGCAAAGTTGAAAACAAGGGCATCTGCATCTTTTTGAAAATCGGTTTTAATGAGTAAAGGAAAAGTTGTTTTTCGATCAATTTTGACATTTTGCGAGTGCTCAAAAAGGTGGTTGATATAGGCTTTGTATGTCATATTTTCAAGGCGAAGAGCATTAAATTCTTTGAGGTGCTGGAGTTTTCTAATGAGCTCTTCAATCATAAACGGTTTTTGAATATAATCGCTCGCTCCTGCTTTAATTGGATTGGAGACTGTGTCGTTGCTGATGTAAGAAATCATGAGTATAATAATTGAAGATTTATGTTTTTCAATAACTGGATAAAAATTTTGACCAGAAATATTTGTAGACAGCAAGACTGCATCGTAGTGCTCATCTCGCAAAGCCTCTTTTATTGTAGCTGCATTGTCGCAAACATAGCCTAAATCATTCAATTTAGATGCGATACTTTGTGCCAAATAAATCTCATTCTCAACAATCAAAATCTTCATTTTTGCGTCCAATCATAATAGTGTAATGTTGCATTTGCCATGACCGCAACTCCCTCTTTGCGGCCCACAAATCCTAGCTTTTCTGTGGTTGTTGCTTTAATGTTGACTAAGTGCGGTTTAATCTCTAAAAGTGTAGCGATACGCTCTTTTATTGCCCTTTTAAAAGGACCAATTTTTGGTGTTTGGGCAATTATAGTCAAATCGCAGTGGTGAATTTCAAAGCCAACATTTCGCACAAACCTAAGCACCTTTTGTAGCAATTTTGTTGAATCTGCACCCTTGTATGCTGGATTGGTGTCAGGGAAAAAATCCCCAATGTCTCCCGCACCTGCAGCTCCTAATATTGCATCAATAAGAGCATGAATTGCCACATCTCCATCAGAGTGGGCAAGAAAACCCATCTTCTTATCAACCTCGATGCCGCCAAGCATCATAGGACCTTCTTTGCTAAAAGCATGTACATCAAAACCCGATCCCGTAAAGCTGTGATTTGCTGGCGCTTCAAGACAAGAAAGCTTAAGCAAATCTTCAAGTTTGGTCAATTTAAAAGCTGCCTCATCACCCTCAATAAACCAAACAGTGCCCCCGTTTGCTTTAATGGCACTACTATCATCTGTGAAAGTGGTTTTTGTCTGAAGGGCGTTTTTTAATGCCTGCGTGCGAGAAAGCTGCGGAGTTTGGATGAGTCTTACATCTTCACGAGCAATTGGAGAGTCTTGATAGAAGGCAGTATCATGAATGCGTAAAACTGGAACAATAACATCAGCGCATGTTTTGCTGCTAATGAGTCGCTCAACCAAAGCTTGGGGAATGCAGCTTCTTGCAATATCGCTTACCATAACATAGGGTGTATCAACGTGTTTTAGAGCATTTTTTAGCGACTCTTGTCTTGAGCTTCCTCCTTTGCAAAATGTGTAATTTTCAAAGTTTTTCATGTAGTCAAGCTCTTCCTTGGCAGCTACGACAATAACTTGTTTAAATGGGTGCATTGAGGCTAAGCGTTTTGTTGCCAGTACCCAAAGCGGCGTGTGTCCAATACGCAGCCACTGCTTTTTAACACTTAGTCCAAACCGAGTCGATTCTCCCGCTCCCAACATCACTAAAGTTATGTCTGACAAAGAAGGTCCTTTTTCAAAAGTGTTACCAAAGTATACACCAATGAAGCTTTTTAAAATCTTTTAATTAAAAATTGGGTTTTGAGAATGATTTACATATAATTTACATGTAAAGATAAAATAAGATAAAAATACTCTTAGTTTTTAAGCCTTCTTTTACCCGTAAAGTGCTATATTCCAGAATAAATTAATTATTTGTATCAAATGATACGCCTAAGGAGACAAAGTTGACAAAAGAAGCGGTCTTAGAGGCTCTAAAAGGGGTCAAGTACCCAGGATTTGAAAAAGATATTGTCAGTTTTGGTTTTGTAAAAACCATTGAGGTAAATGATTCAAATGTCTTTGTTGAGATTGAGATAGTTTCTGCCAATCCAGAGGTGGCTCAGACTGTCAAATCTGACGCTAAAGCAGCACTTGATTCTATTGGTGCAAGCCGAGTTGATATCACTATCAAACAGCCAAAACCGCCTGTTGAAAAGAGTAATTCTCAAACTGGTAAAAATATAGCCCCACACATAAAAAACTTTGTAATGGTAAGCTCAGGCAAAGGGGGCGTTGGAAAATCTACTTCAACCGTCAATTTAGCCTTAGCCATGGCTTCACAAGGCAAGAAAGTTGGGCTTTTGGATGCAGATATTTATGGCCCGAATATTCCTAGAATGTTAGGTGAAGTTGGAAGCCACCCTGAGATTGTTGGTCAAAAAGTGAAGCCAATCCAAACTCATGGAATTGAGATGATGAGTATGGGTTCACTTATGGAAGAGGGTCAGTCGCTTATTTGGCGTGGAGCTATGATTATGAAAGCGATTGAGCAGCTTTTAAAAGATATTTTATGGAGCGATTTGGATGTGCTTTTTATCGACATGCCTCCTGGAACCGGTGATGCTCAGCTGACTTTAGCCCAAAGTGTACCAGTTACTGTTGGGATTTGTGTTACAACTCCACAGCAAGTTGCTCTTGATGATACAGAGCGCAGTCTTGATATGTTTAAAAAGCTTCATATTCCAATTGCAGGAATCGTTGAAAATATGAGCGGTTTTATCTGCCCAGAGAGCGGAAAAGAGTATGATATTTTTGGCAAAGGAACAACTGAGCCACTAGCTAAAAAGTTTGATACCTGTGTATTGGCTCAAATTCCAATTGAACCAGCTGTTCGAGAAGGTGGCGATGCAGGTAAACCTGTAACCTTCCACGCTCCAGATTCCCAAACAGCAAAACGCTATGTAGAAGCTGCTAAAAAACTATGGGAAGTAATTGAAAAGGTCAATGAAGAGGGTGGAGTGAGTAATGAAGCGATTCAGCCGACTACACCTCCTGGCGTGAGCGCTTGTTCTATGAAGTAATATAAAAAGTTTATCTTTACATGTAAAGGGTTGCAAACCTTGCTAAACCCTTACATGTAAAGCGTCTGTTTTTTAAAAAATAAAGATGTAAAGCAGATGCTCAATTTGTAAAATTTAAAACTATTTGTGAATTTTTACATTAAAAAATCTTATATCTAATTATTTTTCAATTTTTTTTGATACAATTTCCCCAAAAATAAGCCAAAAGGAAACCCCATGTCCATAAAAGGAATAAGCACAAAAGAGGCATTTAAAAAGCTTGTCAAAGAGACAAAATCTATAAAAGGCTACAAAGACCCGATAGGTTTTGGAATTGCAAGGGTCGATAGAGGACAACGCGATAGCTCTAAAATTTTGCAAGCAAGTTTTCCTTATGTTAACTGGAATGAAAATTTTGGATCTGCAGCTGTTTTTATTGCAGCTTTGCGTGAGTGTGGTATTGAGGTTGATTTTAGTAAAAGTGAATTTGTGTGCGACATAAAGAAAAAATTTGTAAAAAATGCCCTTGCTGCTTTTGAGCCATTTGTGGATGAGGCTGAGGGTGATGCCCATAAAAATGTGCAAGTAATTAAACACTTAAATTTTATTGCTCAAAATGAGGGGTTAGATAAAGATTTTAGAATCGTTTTTATCTTTGAAGATAGTGCGCCAAAGAGCGTTGAGGCAGTCTATTTGAAACTGTATGCACTCTCTTTGCAAAAAGCGCCTTTGCGTTCACTAAATTTAAGTGGCGCCTTTGGTGTTTTAGAAAATGTGGCTTGGTCAATGAATATACCAATCGAGCTTGAATGGCTACGCGAAAATGAGATTGAATTAAAATTGGATGGAACTTTTCCAGTAATCGATTCAGTAGATAAATTTCCACGATACTTGCAGCATGTAATTCCAGCTGATAATACAAGAATCTTAGATACAAGCAAGGTTCGAATGGGAGCAAGTCTTGCGCCAGGAACAACAGTAATGCCTGGAGCAAGCTATATTAACTTTAATGCAGGAACTGTTGGGCCAGTGATGGTCGAGGGAAGAATTAGTTCATCAGCCATCGTGGGCGCTGGTTCGGATGTTGGCGGAGGCGCTAGTATTTTAGGGGTTCTTAGCGGAACCAACGGCAACCCTGTTAGCATTGGTGAAAATACTTTGCTTGGAGCCAATTCAGTAACAGGAATTCCACTTGGAGATGGTTGTATTGTAGATGCTGGCATTGCAATTTTAGAGGGAACTAAAGTAATTATTGATAAAGACCAAATGGAAAAAATCAAAGAAGCCAATCCTGAATTTGAGTATGTTCTAGGAAAAGAGGAGTATGTTTTTAAAGGGGTTGAGTTAGCAGGTCTAAATGGAATCCACTTTAGACAAGATAGTACAACTGGACAAATTAAAGCTTTTCGATCAAAACGAGAAGTTGTGCTAAATAGCGAATTGCACTAACTTTTTTTAGCAGGCGCAATTTTAACACAATTGCGTCCTGCCTTTTTTGCATTATAAAGCAAGGTATCAGCCTTTTTAACAATAGCTGGAATAGAGTCTCCCCAGCTGTTATCACATGCTCCAATGCTTATGGTTAAATTGACCTTTTTGCCAGCCATTTTTGCCTTTTTAGGTGCTCGCTCCTTGCCTCTTATAACAAAGCCCTCAGATGCAACTTTTTCTCTAACTGATTCTAAATAGAGTTTGCACTCTTTAGCCTCTTTATTATTAAAAACAATTGCAAACTCCTCCCCGCCATACCTAAAAACTCTACCACCACCCTCAACGCTTTTTAGCGTAGCTGCAACTTTTCGCAAAACTTCATCGCCAACATCATGTCCATAAGTATCATTAAATTTTTTAAAGTGATCAATATCGCTCATAGCTATGGTATAAGGTGGCGACAATCTTTCAAAATACTCCTCCATTGCCCTGCGCGATGGAATGCCAGTTAGCGTGTCGATGTAAGCCATTTTATATGCATCTTGACTAAGAGCAATTCCAAAAACTATGCCAGCACCGCCTAAGAACCAAGTAAAATTAGCTTCTAAAAGCAAAATAGGCAAGCCTGCAATTAAAAGCGCCCAGGGAAGGGATTTTTCAACCTGTTTTGATTCAAGAAAACTTGCAAAAATTAAAAAAACTAAACTAATGATGTATAAAATAGCCCCAATTTG
>DDHL01000042.1:0-4896 GCA_002352945.1 Campylobacteraceae bacterium UBA1877
GTTCCACAACCAGTTAAGACAATTAGCAGACCCAAAGGGAGCAAGATAGTTCTTATCATAGGTTATTTTCCTTGGTAGTGTTGGAGATTTTTAACAATATTTTGCAAAGGAGAGGTTAATTCAATTTTGCTAAAGGCAGCATTGGCGCCATCAATATCACCAGCTTCAAGCTTTAAATAGCCTTCTTGCAGTGCTGATAGATTGGACAATAAACCATCATTTTTGCCAGTTAGCTGATAGCTAGCTAAATCTTTTAAAAGCCTATCGGCATCTGAAGCCAAAACCGCTTCAAGTGCCTCTTTATCATTAGATTCAAGGGCTTTTTTTGTCAAAAACGTTGCGTAAAGAGGTGTTTTTGCATCTTTTAAAGCTTTTAGCGCATCTTTATCATTGGGGTTTTGCAATAGGGTTTGATAAGCCTTATTAGCATCTGCTACACGTTTTTGCTCAAGGCTGTTAAAAACCGTATAGCCAATCAAAGCTATGATTAGCACACTTGCTCCAATCGCAAGCGGCCATTTATATTTTTTAAAAAAACGCTCGCCTTTAATCATACTCTCAAGAAACTGCTCTTCAGTGCTAAGCTCTTGCTTGATTGCATTAATATTCTCTTTTATAGCCACAACCATCCTTTGAAATATGTTTACATTTGACATGGCATTGTAGCATACAGAGTATGAAACAATTCTTTTTTAAAGCTCAATTAGATACAATATGGCTAAAGACTCTCCGCCATGGGGGCAAATCCATTTTATAAGGAAGAGTGGTGCAAATTGATGACGCACTTTTAACAAAACTTGAAAAACTATCAGCTCTTAAAATTGAGCCAGCAAAACGCCAAGATATACTTAATCAACTCAGTGAAATTGTCTCATTTGTAGAAAATCTCAATGAACTTGATTTGGATAACGAAGAAGCAACCTTTACTACCGTTGCTGGTGGCACCCCTTTTAGGGAAGATGAGCCTCAAAATGACCCAACTATTATCCAAACAATCTTAAAAAATGCTCCTGAGCATACAGATGGATTTTTTGTTGTTCCAAAAATTATCGAGTAATAGCTAATTAAAGGGCGGGCATTATGGATATTAAAGCACTACTTAAAAATGTTGTGGCATACAACGCATCTGATTTACATTTAGTAAGCCGGAGTGAGCCAAAAATTCGAATCGATGGAAAATTAGTTGGCCTTGATATGGAAGCACTCGATGGCAAAGAGATTGAACAGATGTGTTACGCTCTTATTACTGACAGGCAAAAAAAGGAGTTTGAAGAGAATAAAGAGCTCGATTTTGCTATCATGTTTCCCGATATTGGAAGGTTTCGTGTAAACTACTACTACACTATGAATAATGAAGTTGCCGCTGCATTTAGGATTATTCCAGTGCAAATCCCATCTTTAGATGATTTAAAAGCTCCTCCAATTTTTAAACAGCTAATTAAACGAGAAAAAGGGCTTATTTTAGTTACTGGTCCAACAGGAAGTGGTAAATCAACAACTCTTGCTGCTCTTTTAAATGAGATCAATCTTCACGAAAGCAAACATATCATCACCATCGAGGATCCAGTGGAGTTTGTTCACGAAAACAAACGGTGTCTTTTTTCTCATAGAAATGTTGGAGAAGACACGCAAAGTTTTGCAAGAGGGTTAAAATACTCTTTACGTGAAGATCCAGACATTATCCTTGTTGGCGAAATGCGTGATCATGAAACCATAAGTACTGCAATTACTGCTGCTGAAACTGGACACTTAGTGCTTGCAACGCTGCATACTACATCTGCGATACAGACACTAAACCGTATTGTTGATAGTTTTGAGGGGGCTGAGCAGATTCAAATTCGAAATATGCTCTCAGTCTCTTTAGCTGCTGTTATCTCCCAAAGCCTGCTTCCAAAAAATGGTGGAGGCCGGATTGCAATCCATGAAGTTCTTATAAATAATTCAGCCATTTCAAATCTCATTAGAGAGAATAAAATCCACCAAATTTACTCTCAAATCCAGTTAAATCAGCAAAAAACAGGCATGATTACCCAAACCCAATCTATGCTCAAAGCCATCAAGGCGGGCATGATTAGCAAAGAGGATGCAATACGCCACTCCACTCAACCTCAAGAATTGATGAATCTTATCGGGGTGTAAATGGTTGTTTTTATGGTCTATACAAAATTTTTAGCTATAATCACCTTCATTTTATCAAAGGCACATTCAAATGGATAAATTTAGCACAGCAAATGAGATGATTTGCCGCATTGGCAATGAAACCTTTGAAAAACTTAAGTCATTAAATGTTCCTCCCTATCCAAAATACTATTATGAAACCTTTATGGATACTCTTTACAAAAGTAAAGACCATGATACTATTGAACTCTCAAAAAAGTTTGGATACTTATTTCATCTAGGAGCAAGCAATGACTCTTTGGTTGAAAACTCTCTTGTTCTAGCAAAAGAGAGTTTGCAGCAGTTTGATAATACAAACGAAAGCATTAGAGATATTTCCCAAAAGCAAGAGATTGAACTGAGTCGCTATGCCAATGATGAATCCTTTCATAGCAACGAGCTACTTGGGCTAATGAACACTTTTCATGAGCAATTAATCAAGGAGCTGCAAAAAGCAGAAGATACAATTGCTAGATTGCAAGAGGAGATAGAAGTTTTAGAAAGAGAGTCCAATATTGATCCACTCACTAAAGCTTATAATCAAAAGGCGCTCATAAGTGACTTAAAAGAGATAGTGAGTTTCGGAAAAGATCGAAAACTTGATATGTACTTAGCTATTTTGGATGCAGATGACTTCAAAAGCATTAATGACCGTTTTGGCCATATCGCAGGAGATAAAACCCTTATTTATCTATCAAAACTGCTCCAAAGCTCGCTTAGGCGAGGCACAAAAATTTATCGATACGAAGGTGATGGCTTTGTTATTTTGCTCAATAGAGTTAGTCATGATGATGCCCTAAGAACAGTTGAGAGAATATTAAAAGAGACTCGTGAGAGCAAACTCTTTTATAAAGGAAATAATATTCAACTAACCTTGAGCGCGGGGCTAACACCCCATCGCCAAAACGACACTCCAGAAGAGTTGCTTGATAGGGCAGAAAAAGCACTAAATAGGGCCAAAAAAGATGGAAAACAATGTTATAGGGAAGAGTAGATGCAAGATTTAGTTTGGTTTGATATTATCACTTTGGCCTTAATAGTTCTTTTGGGAATAAAAGGGGTTATAAATGGCTTTATTAAAGAAGTTTTTGGTTTAGTTGGTCTTGTTGGCGGCGTTTATGTAGCATCTCGCTATGCTCAAGATGCAGGCATATGGATTGATAAAACATTTTATGCATTTGACAATAAAGCTTCTTTGTTTCTTGTTGGTTTTATCGGTCTTTTGATCTGTTTTTGGCTTGGAAGTTTGCTTGTAGGTAAAATTATTGCGAAACTTATTGATATAAGTGGGCTCTCAGGCATTGATAAACTGGCAGGATTTCTCATTGGAAGTTCAAAGATATTTTTTGTTTTTTCAATTTTCTTTGTTGCAATTTCAAATATCACATTCATACAAACAAAGATTGAAACCTACTTAAGCGAGAGTTTCATGTACCCGATTTTTATGGATGTAGGTGAAAAGATAATAAATCTTAAGCCTGATGAAGTTATACCACAGACCAAAGAAGAGGTTATGCCTCAACCTAAAGAGGAAGTTATGCCACAAGCCAAAGAAGAAGTCGTGCCGCAAGCCAAAAAAAGTGAGGATGAGGTGACTTTAGACAATAATCAAAGCGACTTGCAAAGGAGCCCAAATGAAGATTGAAAATATGGAATATGATAGTTTATTAGAGCGCTTTAAAGAGATTTTGCGCTTGAGCAATTTAAAATTTACAAAACAGCGTGAAGCAGTTTTGCAAACGCTTTATCACCATCACGACCATTTTACACCAGAGCATCTATATCTGCTCATAAAAGAAAAATATCCTAACTTAAATGTTGGGATTGCAACAGTTTATAGAACGCTTAATCTCCTTGAAGAGTCCGATATGGTTACATCCATATCTTTTGGAGCTCAAGGAAAAAGATTTGAATTAGCCAACAGACCTCATCATGATCATATGATTTGTCGAAGTTGCGGCTCAATCATAGAGTTTGAAGATCCATCGATCGAAAAACGTCAGCTCATTGTTGCCAAAGAGCATGGTTTTAAACTTACAAACCACCTTATGCAACTTTATGGAATTTGCAAAGATTGCAGATCAAAAAAATAGATATTTCACAATAAGGAAAAAAAGAAGGAATGTTTGAAAATCCATTAGAACAACAACGAATCAATAAGGCGCAAACCTTTAAAGAGCTTGGGGAAAACCCCTACCCGCACTACATCTATCGGGATATGACCTCAAAAGAGTTTCTCCAAAAATACTCATACGTTTCACAAAACGATCCTAAAGAGGATAAGAGTGTAAAAGTCAGCTTAGCAGGTCGCATAAAATTCTTACGCCATATGGGCAAGGCAGCTTTTGCAAAGATTGAAGATGCAGATGGAAGAGTTCAAATCTATTTTAATAAAGACGGTATAGGAGCCGAATGGTTTGCTCAAGTTAAAAAGCTTATCGACGTTGGCGATATTATAAACGTTCAAGGCTACCCTTTTGTGACAAAAACAGGCGAATTGTCTTTACATGTAAACCATTTAAGCCTTGCTACAAAAGCCATCGTTCCACTACCAGAAAAGTTTCATGGACTTCAAGATAAAGAGTTACGATACAGACAACGATACCTTGATATGATTATGAATCCAGAGGTTAAAGATGACTTCAAACTGCGCTCTCAAGTAGTAAGCATCCTTCGACGTTTTTTTGAAGATTATGGCTTTTTAGAGGTTGAAACTCCTATGCTCCATCCAATTGCAGG
>DDHL01000042.1:5106-12390 GCA_002352945.1 Campylobacteraceae bacterium UBA1877
TCCATCCAATTGCAGGAGGAGCAAATGCAAAGCCTTTTATCACACACCATAACGCCCTTGGAGTTGAAAGATATTTGCGAATCGCGCCTGAGCTTTATTTAAAGCGACTTGTTGTTGGTGGTTTTGAAGCAGTTTTTGAAATAAACAGAAACTTTCGCAACGAGGGAATGGACTACACCCATAATCCAGAATTTACTATGCTTGAATTTTACTGGGCTTACCACACATATGAAGATTTGATGGATTTGACTGAAAAACTCTTTGCGACACTTTTAGAAAAATTAAATCTTCCAAAAATTTTGGAGTTTGAAGAGCATAAAATTGACTTTTCTAAACCATTTAGACGTATTGCATATCGTGACGCTCTTATTGAAATTGGCAATGTTGATGAAAAGATACTCGATGACAAAGATGCAATAGTACAAAAATTACAAAAAGATGGTTTTAAAATAAACCCAAATCTCTCATTAGGACACTTGCATGCAGAGCTATTTGATGCTTACGTCGAAGAGAAGCTTATCAATCCAACATTTGTAACCCATTTTCCAATTGCAATTAGTCCGTTATCTAGGCGAAGCGATAAAAATCCAGATATTGCTGAACGGTTTGAGCTTTTCATTGCCGGAAGAGAGATAGCCAACGGCTTTAATGAACTTAATGATCCACTCGATCAGTACCAACGCTTTTGCGCCCAATTAGAAGCAAAAGATGCTGGTGATGATGAGGCCCATGAGATGGATGAGGATTATGTTAAAGCGTTAGGCTATGGCATGCCGCCAACCGCAGGACAAGGATTGGGAATCGATAGATTAGTTATGCTTCTTGCAAACCGCCACTCCATACGGGATGTGATACTCTTTCCTGCTATGAAGCCGATTACAAAAAATGAAAACACAGAAGGAAACGATCAATGACACCACTACAGTCTCAAGACCCAGCAGTTTTTGATATTATTCAAAAAGAGTTGACCCGCCAGTGCGATCACCTTGAAATGATTGCGAGTGAAAATTTTACCTACCCTGCTGTTATGCAGGCAATGGGGAGTGTATTTACAAATAAATATGCCGAAGGATACCCTTCAAAACGTTACTATGGCGGCTGTGAATATGCAGACGAAGTTGAACAGCTTGCAATTGACAGAGCTTGCAAGCTTTTTGGCTGCTCTTTTGCAAATGTACAACCAAACTCCGGTTCTCAAGCAAACCAGGGTGTCTATAACGCACTCTTAAAACCGCACGATAAAATTCTTGGAATGGATTTAAGCCACGGAGGACACCTTACCCACGGTTCAAAAGTAAACAGCTCAGGTAAAATTTATGAAAGCTTTTTTTATGGAGTTGAGCTTGATGGATGCATAAATTACGACAGGGTTAGAGATATTGCTAAAATTGTAAAACCTAAAATGATTATTTGCGGAGCATCGGCCTATCCAAGAGAGATCGATTTTAAAGCATTTAGAGAAATTGCAGATGAGGTTGGAGCAATCCTTTTTGCCGATATTGCCCATATTGCCGGACTTGTTGCAGCAGGCGAACATCCAAGTCCTTTTCCTCATGTTCATGTTGCAGCAACAACTACGCACAAAACCTTGCGAGGTCCTCGAGGTGGTCTTATCATGACAAATGATGAAGAGATTGCTAAAAAGGTCAATTCAGCAATTTTCCCTGGCATTCAAGGCGGACCGTTAGTACATGTAATTGCAGCCAAGGCTGTGGGCTTTAATGAAAATCTAAAACCCGAGTGGAAAAATTATGCAAAACAGGTAAAAAAGAATGCCGATGTTCTTGCCAAAACCCTCATTAAAAGAGGTTATGATATAGTAAGTGGCGGCACAGATAACCACTTGGTTTTAATGAGCTTTTTAGATAAAGAGTTTAGCGGTAAAGATGCCGATTTAGCCCTTGGAAATGCTGGAATTACCGTGAATAAAAATACTGTCCCTGGAGAAAAAAGAAGTCCTTTTGTAACTTCTGGTATACGTTTAGGATCTCCAGCATTAACCGCTAGAGGAATGAAAGAGGCTGAATTTGAAACGATTGCAAATTTAATAGCCGATGTTTTAGATGACATTGAAAACAAAAAACTGCAAACTGAAGTTAAATCCAAAGTTAAAGAGTTAGCAAGTAATTTTATTATTTACAATCAAGCTACATATTAGGAGGGAGTTTTGCTGCCTATCGATACCTCATTGATAAAGATGTTAACTGACCATTACTGGATTAAGCGTGACTTTATTGTCCAAAAAAGAAGTTTTAAAGGGCGAACTTTTTTTGACAAATTTGAGCGTATCGATTCGCCCTTAACCCAAGCTATTATTAATGATCACAAAGAGCGTAAAATTATTGCCGCTCACTCTTTGATTAATAAGTTTGATAAAGTTGAAAATATAGTGTTTGATTACAATGGACGCAACACTGAACGTTTTTGGCATAGGGCACAGTTATTGCTTAGGGAAGAGGGATTTATCAATTTTACAGCCTATGAGAGCAAAACGCCTGGACATTTGCACCTGTATGTTCACAAAGGACATACAACCTTGCAAGAGGGCTATCAGATCGCAAAAATGCTCTCAATGAAGCTCAATCAACGTTTGCCCAGAGAGTGGCGAATGTTTCCAAACCCCGACTTACCTAGGGAGTTTAACATTTTAGCATTGCCTTATAATTTGTACCAAAAGGAGCGAGGCGCTTCTTGGTCAAAGCATATGTAGCACTTTAAGGAGAGACGATGGAAGAGAGAAACGAGTTAAGCGACATTGTATTAGAAAAGAGTGATGGGTCTAAAAACATGAAACTAAAGCGCATACTCATTATTGCCGCTATTTTAGTTTTACTATTTTTGGCAGTGCTTATCATCATGCGTGCTTTAAATAAACCTAGCCAAACCCAAGAGGCGCGTTTAGTTTTACCGCCAGAGCCTCAAAGCGCTCCAACTACACAAACTAATGAAGAGCGCCTATTCCAACAAGTTCCAATTATTGAAGAAGAAGAAAAAGAGAGCTTTGATGATGTTGTTAAAAAGCTCAAAGAAAAAGAGCTAGAACGCACATCTCAAACAACAGTTGAAACAAAAACTGCACAAAGTGTTAAAGAGCCAGAGGTTGCAAAAGAGCCAAAAGCGGTTGCAAAAATTGAGCCCAAACCAAAAGAACCTACTAGCGTAAAATCTTCAAGCCCTTCTCAACCAAAATCAAATGTAGCAACTCCTGGAACTTACATTCAAGTACTATCAGTTTCTAGAGTCAATCCTGATCCAAAATACCTATCTACTTTAGTAGAAAAAGGGTATAAATATAGTCTATATCGCACAACAGTTAACAATAAAAATGTTACTAAAATTCTTGTTGGACCTTACAAAAATTACACCGAAGCAAAAAATGCACTTGCTAATGTAAGGCGAGATATAGCTTCTGGAGCATTTATTTTCAAGGTTCAATAATGAAGTCATTGACGCTTTTATATGATCAATTAACACCTATTAGTTTATATCATAAATTGTGCGACCTTTTTGAAGGCGAGCTAGGGTTTTTATTTGAGAGTGCAATTAATTCTGAATCTGGCAATTTTAGCTTCCTCTTTTTTGGAGCTAGAGAACGCTTAATCTATAAAGATAACCAAACTTTGCACACAGACGAATCAGGCTATACAAAAACTTTAAAGCAAGATCCTTTTTCGTACCTCAAAAGCCGCTATTCAAAAATCGACAAAAAGCCTTATAGAGAGCTTTCAAAAGAGCTTGGGGTTGGATTTACAGATGGGTTTATCGGCTATATCGGGTATGATGCGGTTAAAATTTTTGAGCCTAGATTGTCTTCTCATATGGATCATTTAAAAGACCCAATAGGTATTGCAGATATCGATCTTATACGGCCTCGGTTAGTTTGTGTTTTTTCACATAAAACCAACCGTTTGACGCTAATTACCTTTGATCCAAAGCTAGAAAACAAGCTTGAACAAATTGTAGAGCACCTTAAAAAAGCGCACAACTACCTTCCTATAAAAAAATCAAAAATTGATCCAAACAATGGCAGTTTTGCTTTTGATAAATCTACTTTTTTTGAAATGATTTCTCGCTCAAAAGAGATGATAAAAAGTGGTGATGTATTTCAGATTCTAATGTCTAACCGCTTTACGCAATACGCAAATGTAGATTTTTTAAGCTTTTATAGAACTTTGCGCAGCAAAAATCCATCTCCATATATGTTTTTACTTAATTATCAAGATTATGCAATAGCAGGAAGCTCTCCTGAGGTGATGGTTAAGCTCAAGGATGATAGTATTCTTTTGCGGCCAATTGCCGGCACACGAAAACGCGGCTTAACACCGCTTAGAGATAAAGAGCTTGAAGAGGAGCTTTTAGGGGATGAAAAAGAAAGAGCTGAGCATTTAATGCTTATTGATCTTGGCCGCAATGACGTTGGTCGTGTCGCAAAAGCCGGGTCTGTAAAAGTGCAAGAGATGATGCGGGTTGAGCGTTTTTCACATGTTATGCATTTAGTAAGCGATGTGGAAGGCGTTTTGGATGATCGGTTTGATATGTTTGATCTTTTTAAAGCAACTTTTACTGCTGGAACGATGACTGGAACTCCTAAAATTCGAGCCATGGAGCTTATAGCTGATTTTGAAGGATTAAAACGATGTTTTTACAGCGGCGCTGTGGGCTACTTTGGATTTGATGGAAATATGGATAGTGGAATTATGATAAGAACTTCCTATTTAGATCATGAAAAGATTGTCTTTCAAGCCGGCGCAGGTGTTGTGGCTGATAGCAAGCCAGAGCTTGAGTATCTAGAAGTGCAAAACAAACTAGCTGCACTTATGAGTTCATTGGATGATTTAAAAGAGCAATGAAGCTTTATGCCCTTTTTGGAAATCCAGTTTCTCACTCCCTCTCTCCTAGAATGCACAATCTTGCATTCAAAGAGTTAAAAATTCCAGGATGCTACATACGAAAAGCTCTTGAAGATGGGAAGCAACTGCGTGCAAAATTTAACGCCCTAGGCCTTAGCGGTGCAAATATTACAGTGCCTCATAAAGAGGTTGCAATGCAAGCTTGTGATGAGATACGCGGGATTGCAAAAAAGATTAAAGCGATAAATACTATTGTAAAAGATGGCTCAAAACTTATTGGCTACAATACTGATGCTCCAGGTTTTTTGCGCGCTTTAAAAAAGTTTCACTCTGTTAAAAGTGTTTTAATTTTGGGAGCTGGAGGAACTGCAAAAGCGATCGCTTACGCCCTAAGAAGTGTTGGCATTGAGCCTACTCTTTTAAATCGCTCTAAAGCAAGACTCGATCCATTTTTAGATGATGGCTTTTTAGCTTTTACCCCGGAAAATTTTGTATTAAAAGAGTTTGACCTTATTATCAATACCACTTCTGCTGGCCTAAAAGATAACTCTTTGCCAACTAATGAGCAGCTTCTTGATGCACTCTTTTTAAATGCAAAATATGCAATGGATGTTATTTATGGACGCATAACACCTTTTTTAAAAAAAGCGCAAGAGACTCACTTGGAATATCAAGATGGCGAGGCTATGCTTTTAAATCAAGGAGTAATTGCTTTTAACCTTTTTTATAATAATAGTCTCAATGAAGAAAAAATCAAAAATGCAATGCAAAAAGCTCTTAGGCTTTCATCCTAGAGCTTAATGCCTTAGCAAGGGAGAGTGTATCTACATTCTCTAGCTGTACCCCAGTTGGAACACCTTGAGCTATTTTTGTAAAATTTACCTCTAAATCTTGAAGTCTCTCTTCTACATGTAAAATAATTCCATCACTTGATAAGCTAGGAGTGAGTGCAAAAATAACCTCTTTTACGCCTCTTTGTGCAATTATGCTTTTTAATCTTGATATAGTCTCATCTTCAAGGTTTTCTAAGACAAAGTAGCACCCCTCAAAGGTGCCGTTTTCTTCTAAAATCAAAATATCCTTTGCACTCTCTACAATACAAAGTAGCTCTTGAGATCTTTCCTCATCAAGACAAATATCGCATACCTCATGCTCACTTACTCCGCCACAAAGTTCACAGCGGCGCAGAGTCCGAACAGCTTTTTCAATAGCATGAGAAAGTTTCATCGCACCATATGAGTCGTGCAAAACCACGTGGTAAGCAAATCGCATAGCCGACTTTTTGCCAACTGTCGGAAGCGTACTAAACGCTTCTACTAAATTGTGAAATGATTCTAATCGATGTTTCACCCATTTTCCTTTTTTAAATCCATATTTATATTGCAGCGATCGGTTAAAAAGAGATAAATTCGATGGCTGTTATCTTTATATACATACTCAAAAGTGTATCTGTGCAATTCTAAAATATTCCTAATTATATACAGTCCCAAACCCATCCCTTTACTTTTGTTTGAAGAGGTTGTAACAAATGCATTCAGATAGTGCTCAAAGGGTTTTTCCAAAGGAGGGCCTTGATTGATAACACAAAGATAGTCTTTAAAAATCTGCACAACTACTTTTTTATCGCTTGAGTATTTTAATCCATTATCTAGTAAATTTTTTAAAGCCAAAGCCAAAAGGTCAAAATCGGCAAAAACCAAAGGATCTTCATATACTTCAATTTTTATACGCTCTTTTAACTGCTCACTCTCAAGCATAAGCAGATCCACTGCATGTTCTAGTATAAGCGATAGTGGATACTCCTTTTTTTTAAGAGTATAGCTTTTTGAAACGAGCTGCTCAATTTTTGAAAATTCATTTATAAGTAAATCAAGTCGCTCAAAAACACTTACAAGACGGCTTTTTTGTGTTGGATTTTCAACCATCTCTGCAACAATCCGGCCTTTTCCTATTGGTGTTTTAAGCTCATGCATAATTGTACGTAAAAATAGCTGTCTTGAGCGGATTAAATCTCGTATCTTTTTAACTGCCCTGTCAAACTCATTTGCAACCTCTGCAATCTCATCTTTTTGATCACTTTTGTACGAAATTTCCATATCTCCGCTTGCAAAGCGCCTGATTGTTTGACTAAGGGTTCTTAGTGGATAGAGGCTTTTAATAACCGAGATATACATAGATACCAATAGTATCAAAGCAAGAGCAAAGCCAATCCATAAAAAGTCGTTTGCCCGTTTGCCCCCTTGATTTTCAAGTAAAACTCTCAACGAGGGGCTATCAATCAAAAGGTAGTAACGATTATTATAAACAATAGATGTGAGCGCTCCTAAATCACTTTGCCGATGAAAAACAACCTCACCGCCTTCTAAAACTGAAACCATAAGATTTCTATTTTCAACTTGATGCAAGCCAAAATGGCGAAAAAATGCTTCTAAAT
>DDHL01000042.1:12607-13582 GCA_002352945.1 Campylobacteraceae bacterium UBA1877
TGTTTTGATATAGTTGAAAAAGGTAGTTGATTGCTTGGAATTGACGCTCTTGCATATTTTGTAAACTGCGACTTGTTTGGATGCTTCCAAGCAGTAAAAATAGCAAGCATGCTAGTATAAAAGTTATTCCAAAAATAACGCTTATACGCGTGCTAAGGGCGTGCCTATTCATCCTAACAGCTTATAGCCAATCCCACGTACTGAATGGATATGCTGAGGATTTTTAGAACTCTCTCCAATTTTGCTACGCAATCGTCCTATAATAACATCTAGACTTTTTGAACCCTTATATTTTAATGATTTACAGTTATAAACTAGCTGCTCTCTTGATACAGAAAAGCCGTGCTGCTTGATAAGATAAGAGAGTATTTCATACTCTGCTGGGGTTAGGTTTAGCGGCCTGTCTTCATAAAAAATTTGATGGCGTAAATCATCAACCCTAAATTTTGTCTGAACTGCTGGAGATTCTGGAGTTGTAGATTTTTTATACCTTCTAATAAGGCTTATAATGCGAGCATACATCTCTTTTGGATCGTAAGGTTTTGGCAAATAATCATCTGCTCCAATTTGCAATCCAATGACCTTATCACTCACATCACTTCTAGCTGATGAGATAATGATTGGAATGTCATATTTTTCTCGAATCTCTTTGCAAACATCCAAACCATCCATTCCTGGAAGAGTCAAATCCAAAATCAACAGATCATACTTTTTAACACCTGCACTAAGACCCAAATAGGGATCTTCATAGTTTGTTACTTCAATGTTGTAGTTAGCCAAATATTCAGACAAAATTTGTGCAAATTCTGGATCATCTTCAATCATTAGAACTTTTATCATCTTCAACCTCAACAAAGGGGAGCAAGCCCCCCAATGTTTATCTGCGTTTTGGGGCAAGCTCCATATTTTTAATCCATTGCTTACGCTGCTCTGGTGTTAAGATATTATATAGTTTTTCTATATAAGTTGCCTTAA
>DDHL01000042.1:13841-15519 GCA_002352945.1 Campylobacteraceae bacterium UBA1877
TTGCCTTAATGCGATCAACTTGCATTTGAGCTCGCAAAAGTCTTACTTCATGCATCTGCTCAGGTGTAAGGTCGATATTATAAAGTCCAAACATACCTCCTTTTTGACCACGCATATTGCATTTAGCGCGATAATCCATACTCTTATCAAATCGAGACTGCTTATCCATCTTTGGACCACTTCCATCTCTTGGGCCACCATAAGCCATAGCACTTGTTGCAACTAAAGATCCTACTAATGCCGCTAGAGCCAACTGTTTTGCAATTTTCATTTCATCCTCCTTAAAGTTTTGATATTGAGATTGTATAAGTGCAGTTTGAACAGTCACTTAATCTTTTGTTAACAATCTATAACAAAGCTTTACATGTAAACTTTTTTATGCTGTTTTTTTAAAGTAAACATGCAAAGTGCAAGCTTTACATGTAAAACCTCTATTGAGAAAAGTAGACTTTTTCGGTAAAATACACCTCTTCAAAAAAGACTACTTTAATAGGGATTTGCATTGGAATTAGATTATTACGAGATATTAGAAATTTCACGAGATGCCGACAGCGGCGCCATTAAAAAAGCTTATCGAAAACTTGCGATGAAATACCATCCAGACCGCAACCAAGGCGACAAGGAGGCAGAGGAGAAGTTTAAACTCGTTAATGAAGCATACCAAGTTCTAAGCGACCCTCAAAAACGTTCAATTTATGACCGCTACGGCAAGGATGGACTAGAGCGTCAAGGATTTCGCCACTACTCTGATCAGAGTTATGAAGATATTATGGATGATTTGGGCTCAATTTTTGAATCTGTTTTTGGCTCTGGTTTTGGAGGTTTTTCAAGCCAAAGCAGAAGACAAAAGTCCAAAAAATATCCTCTTGATTTAGAAACTACTATTGTTTTAGAGTTCAATGAGGCAATTTTTGGCTGCTCAAAAGAGATAAACTACAAATACAAAGCCCCTTGCGATGCATGTGATGCAACTGGCTCAAAAGACAAAAAGACCCATCCTTGTCCTGATTGTGGCGGTAAAGGGCAAGTCTTTTTCAGACAAGGTTTCATGACCTTTTCTCAAACATGTTCAAGATGTCACGGCAGTGGTGAGACAATTGTAAACAAGTGCCAAACATGTAAAGGTCAAGGCTATGTCCAAAAAGATGCTTCCATTAAAGTTGATATTCCAGAGGGTATTGACAATGGAAATCGAATCCGAGCAGCTGGCAAAGGAAATGTGGACCAATACGGCCAAAGGGGAGATTTATATGTCCTAATAAAGGTAAAAGAAGATGATCATTTTGTGCGACACAATGATGATATCTACCTTGAAGTGCCAGTCTTTTTCACACAAGCAGTTTTAGGAAGTACTCTTACCATTCCTACTTTGCGTGGAGAAAAAGAGTTAAAACTTCCAGTTGGAGCCAAGGATAAACAGCAATTTTTATTCGAGGGCGAGGGAGTTCAAAATGTCCATACAAGGCGCAAAGGAAATTTGATTGTACAAATTAGTTTGCGCTATCCAAAAAAACTTGACGAGAAGCAAAGAGCTCTTCTTGAAGAGCTTCAAGAATCTTTTGGTTACGAAAACTCTTCAAGCCAATCTAGTCTTGAGGGCGTCTTTGATAAAATCAAAAATTGGTTTAGTTAAACTCCACTAGTTAGTAGGTTTAATTTATTAACTTTTTTTATATCC
>DDHL01000042.1:15760-16295 GCA_002352945.1 Campylobacteraceae bacterium UBA1877
ATTAACTTTTTTTATATCCAAATGAACCTTGGCTTAAACCAACTTTGAATAAAATAGCCGTTTTATAAACAAGGATAGATATATGCGAATTTTTTTGTCTATTTTTTTACTTCAACTCGCCCTTTTTGGAGCTATTCGACATTTTGATATATATGAATTAAATGGCAAAAGTGAGGGAAATACACTTTTAATAATTGGAGGCATCCATGGCGATGAGCCAGGAGGTTATTTTGCGCCATCTATTATAGCCCAATATTATAAAATCTTAAAAGGAAACCTTCTTGTAGTGCCAAACTTAAATTTTGATAGCATTGTTCAAAATAGACGCGGCATTTACGGAGATATGAATCGCAAGTTTGACTATATAGACAAAAAAGACCCAGACTATGAAATTGTAAAACATATCCAAACTCTTATAAAAGATCCCAAAGTTGACTTTGTTATTAACCTCCACGATGGACACGGTTTTTATCGAGAGACGTGGGAGAGTGCAATTTTTAACCCAAAAGCGTGGGGGCAGGCTTATATAATTGCG
>DDHL01000042.1:16520-27943 GCA_002352945.1 Campylobacteraceae bacterium UBA1877
TTATATAATTGACCAAAAAACAATTGATGATGTTAAATTTGGAAATTTAGATGAAATAACAGCAACGATGATTGAAGCTCTTAACAAAAGCGATTTGGCAAATACTCATCATGAATTTGGAGTAAAAAATACTCAAACCAAATTTAAAGATGAGCAGATGCGCATGTCTTTAACTTACTTTGCAATCACCCACCTAAAACCAGCACTTGCAATTGAAACGAGTAAGAATATTGTTGAGCTTGAAACGAAGGTTCTTTACCAATTACGCTCCATTGAGGCCTTGATGGATATAATGGATATTAAATATGAGCGCCCATTTGAGCTAAACCGCGAAAATATCCAAGAACTTCTTAAAAATTTTGGGATTGTTCAAATAAATAACCGATTCACACTTCCTTTGCAAAATTGCCAAAAAAACCTCTACTATGTCCCTTTAAAAAAGAAAGATAACGCCTTTGAATTTAACCATCCTCTTGGCTCAGTCATTAATAGAGGCAGCTTCTATCAAGTAGTAATTGGCAATATTCCAGTAGTGCGGCTCTATCCGCAATATTTTGATTTAAAATGCACAAAAAAGAGTGCAGATGTAATGGTTGATGGCATCAAAAAAGAGGCAAAATTTGGCTCAATTTTACATGTAAAAAAAGATTTTAAAGTTATGCCAACTGATGAGTTTCGCGTAAATCTTATTGGATTTGTTACAAAAGATAGAATCTCGCAAGATAATATTCGTATCACAAGAGAAGATTTCATCCCAAAATTTTCATTAGATAAAAATCAGCGCTACTTTCGAGTAGAATTTTATGAAGATGAGGATTTTTGCGGTACGCTGACCTTACACTTTGAGTAAAGTCAGCTTATTTATCAAAAAAACTTCGCGGCAAAATAGTATAAAGCTCAATATCATCATAAAGCTCACCTGCTCTTTTAGCTGCTATTTTACCGCTGCCAAAAAAGTAATCTACTCTTCCCGCGCCTTTTATAGCTCCACCCACATCGTGAGCAACAACCCATGGAGATATAAACTCTTTATCGCTTTTAATAATTAAAGGAAGTCCAAAAGGAATATAGTTTCTATCAACTGCCACACTTGCATTAGCAATCAACTCTACTCCTGCTGCACCAGTTGCTCTTTGGTTTTTTACCTCAAAAAAGACGTAGCTTGGATTGGCATATAAAATTTCATCGCGCAAATCTGGATTTTTCTCCAAAAATGAACGGATTGTCTGCATCGACACTTCTTGGAGCAATCCTCTTTGCTTCATTACTAAGCCAATGGAGCGATAGGGATGGCCGTTTTGATCAGCATAGCCAACAAAAATCTCCTCGCCATTTTCTAAAATAATTCTACCTGAGCCTTGGATATGCAAAAAAAAGGCATCTACTTTACTATCTACATAGCAAATTACTTGCGCATCAATCTTTTTACTATCGATGGTCTTGTGGTCAAAATAGGGCACAACCTTCTTACCTACTACCCTACCACGCAAGCGGTAATTTTTAAGCTCAGGATAGATGGATGTTAAATCAATTTGCACCAAATCATCTGGAACTTTATAGATTGGATATTTATAGCGCTCTGTTTTTGTTTTGCTTGCATATAAAATCGGCTCATAATATCCTGTTATTTTTCCAACTGTATCAATTTTTGCTGGCACAAAACGGCGTTTTAACTCTTCAAAAGAATCAATTTCACAATACTCCCCAACACTGCTTACATCTTTACATGTAGCTTGAAGCGCTTGGTAAAATTGCTTTTGTGGAGGTAAAAGCCAATCTAGTTCTTTCCATGAAATTACCTTTACATGTAAAGGTTCTGTTTGTAGCTGGATTTGAGAAGTTTTAAACGAGCATCCGCTAATAAAAATGGCTACTACAATGAAGTGAAAAACAAGCTTCACTACTTTAACTCTCCCCAATTTTTTCCAATAGCTACTGAGGTTTTTAAAGGAATTTCTAGGGTGTAAATTCCCTCCATCAACTCTTTTGCTTTTTTAGCAAACTCTTCAGAGAGCTCCTCTTTTACCTCAAAAATAAGCTCATCGTGAATTTGAAGCAGCAAACGTGCATCTTCATTTAAAAGAGTCTTTTCAAGCTTTAGCATTGAGAGTTTAATTAAATCAGCAGCAGATCCTTGAAAAACCGTATTTACCGACTCTCGATCATAAGATGCAAGCTGCATTGGTGTGGCATTACTATAATCAAAATAACGCCTCCTTCCAAGAAGTGTTTGTACATAACCTTGAGATTTTGCGCTCTCTTGGATAAATTTAAAATAGCTTTTCACAGATGGGAAGAGTGCAAAATAGCTCTCAATATAGCCTTTAGCTTCTTTTGTAGTGATTCCTAATGTTTGGGCAAGTTTTCGCGATCCCATTCCATAAAGAAGTCCAAAGTTTATACTTTTTGCAATGGAGCGCTTCTGCTTAGCCTGTTTAGGGCCAAAAAGCTTTAAAGCTGTTTGGGTGTGGATATCTTTATCTTCTCTAAAAGCTTCAACCAAAGCCTTATCTTTACTAAAATGAGCAAGCAAGCGCAGCTCAATTTGGGAGTAGTCAATTCCTACTAGCAAATAGCCTTTTTTTGCCACAAAGCCTTCCCGCACAGCTCGGCCAAGCTCTGTTCGTACTGGAATATTTTGCAAATTTGGCTCTTTTGAACTTAATCTACCTGTTGATGTTCCCGTTTGTAAAAAATTGGTATGCACTCTTGAATCTTTATCTTCAGCAGCAAGACGCAAAAGGGGCTCAAAATAGGTTGATTTGAGCTTATATAACTCTCTGTACTCTAAAATTGGAGCAATGACTGGATGCTTATCTTTTAAAGATTCTAAAACACTCTCATCGGTACTATATCCACTTTTTGTCTTTTTTGTTGGCGGAAGTTTAAGTGTTTCAAATAAAACTGAGCCCAATTGCTTGACTGAATTGATATTAAATTCGGTTTTGCTCTCTTTGTAGATAATTTTTGTAAGGTGCATCAACTTCTCTTCAGTTGCCTCTAAAAGCCCTTTCATAAAATGCTGATTGATTTGAATTCCCCTATTTTCCATGTGCATAAGAGTTAAAATAAAAGGATTTTCAACCTCTTTTGCCAAATCTAGCATAATTGGATCTAGCTTTTGGATGAGAGTGTTAAAGAGTCTCAAAGTCATCCATGCATCTTCTGCGGCATACTCACAAGCTTTTTGTAAATCTACACTTGCAAAGGTTTCTCCGCGCTTTGTAGTTTTACTAAATGGAATCATCTCATGACCAAAAAAGCGTTTTGCCAAAGCATCCAAGCCAACCGATTGGCCCGGCATCAAAAGCCAGGCTAAAATCATTGTATCTGCATAAGGAATTGGCGGGGTTAGCTTAAAATTTTTCGCAACTACTTTAAAATCAAATTTTAAATTCTGTCCCACTAGTTTACATGTAAAGATTTTTTTAATTGCCTCTTTTGCAGCCTCTTTAGAAACTTGCGGACCTACACCTAGGTAACTATGAGCAATGGGCACATAATAAGCTTTTTGTTCATCAGTTGCAAAGGAAAAGCCCACTATATTTGCTTTCATTGTGTCTAATCCATCGGTTTCTGTATCAAAGGCTACAATTGTATCTTTATTAAAATCTGCAACCGTTTTTGCAAGAGTTGCATCGTCTTGGATTAAAACCGCTTCAAATCTTGCCTCTTTTTTTTCAACCATTGGCACATCTCCTAAACGGCTCAATACCCTTCGAAGCTCATAGCGCCTAAGCTCATCTTTTATAGCAATTAGCGGATTAGTTTGAGGAAATAAAAAACGCTCAAACCTATCTGCAACCTCTAAATTATCTATTAGTTTGATTAAAGATTTTGAAAGAAACGCACTCTCTTTGCCCTCCATTAAAAGCCGTTGATTGCGTGGGTTTGGAACATTTTGGATATTTTCATAAATCCCCTCAAGACTTCCAAATTGATCTAAAAGAGTCTTTGCTCCTTTAGGGCCAATGCCTCTAACACCTGGAATATTATCGGCGCTATCACCCACAATGGCAAGGTAATCCCGAACCTGACTTGGGTGGATTCCAAACTTTTCTATACACGCTTTTTCATCAATTTCTCGCTTTTTAATTGGGTCAAATATAACAACTCTTCCATCATCAATGAGTTGGTACAAATCCTTGTCATGGGTAACTATGCGCACCTTCATATCATATTTTTTTGCAAACTTTGTAGCAGATGCGATAATATCATCAGCCTCATACCCTTCCATTATGCACGTTTTAAAGCCCATCTTCTCAATCCAAGCAATTGCAACGGGCAGTTGGGCTTGTAAATCTTCAGGTGGTGTAGGACGATTTGCCTTATAGCGTGGATCAATTTCGTGACGAAAAGTTTTGCCTTTTGCATCAAGGGCAAACATGAGATAATCGGTTGCATATTCAGTCTCTAAAGTGTGGATAAAATTAGCAAAGCCAGTTAACATTCCTGTTGGGAACCCTTGGGAGTTGCTAAGTCCAGGAAGGGCAAAATAGTTGCGAAATAAAAAACCAAATGTATCAATTATTGTTAATGTTTTCATCACTTCTCCTTTTTAGGCAAGTCATCTAGCTTTGCTAAAAATGCACCTGTATAGCTGCCAGTTTGTTTATGATTTTTTGCAAGCTCTTGGGGCGAGCCTTGAGCGACTATCTTACCCCCTTTTGCTCCACCTTCTGGTCCCATGTCTATAAGATAATCACAATTTTTTAAAACATCTAAATTGTGCTCAATTACCAAAACAGAATTGCCCAAGTCCGTTAGGTGTTGTAACACTTTTACCAATCTATCCACATCGGCAAAGTGCAAACCTGTTGTTGGTTCATCTAAAATATAGAGTGTTTTGCCAGTATCGGTTTTGCTTAACTCTTTTGCAAGCTTAATACGCTGAGCCTCTCCGCCACTTAAAGTAGTGGCATTTTGGCCAAGAGTAATATAGCCCAAGCCCACATCATTTAGCGTTTGAAGCTTTTGGGCGATGCGCGGAATTGCTTTAAAAAATTCCAAAGCCTCTTCTACACTCATAGCAAGCACATCGGCTATGGATTTGCCCTTATATTTAATCTCTAAAGTTTGGGGATTATACCTTGCTCCATGGCAAGCGTCGCATTTGACCATAATATCTGGCAAGAAATGCATCTCAATTTTTATTTCACCCTCACCTTGGCACTTTTCGCATCTGCCGCCTTTAACATTAAAAGAGAATCTGCCAACTTTATATCCTCGAATTTGTGACTCTTTTGTCTTTGCAAAAAGGGCTCTAATCTCATCCATAACTCCTGTATAGGTTGCTGGATTACTTCGTGGCGTTCGCCCAATAGGACTTTGATCAAGGTAGATTACCTTATCTAAATTCTCCAATCCTTCGCACACAACCCCTTGAACTTTTTTTACTTTTTTTGCACGATTTAAAAGCTCTTTTGCAACCGGAAGGAGTGTTTGCAATATAAGAGAACTTTTTCCGCTACCGCTTACACCTGAAATTCCAACAAGATTTTGCAATGGAATCTTTACATGTAAATCTTTTAAATTATTTATACTTACCCCGCTAAGGCTAATCCACTGCTTTTGGGGTCTAAATGCAGCATGGTTGATTTTGCGAACACCAGATAGATATTTTGCTGTAAGCGTATCGCTCTTATAAAGCTCATCAACAGTTCCGTTAAAAACGATCTCTCCTCCAAATTTTCCAGCCCCCGGGCCAATATCAACCACATAGTCTGCTGCATCAATTGTCTCTTTATCGTGCTCAACTACAATAACACTATTTCCTTTTTGCTGTAAGTTTTTAAGAGTTTTTATAAGTTTTAGGGTATCTCTTTCATGAAGTCCAATACTTGGCTCATCAAGTACATACATAACCCCAGTTAACCCACTTCCAATTTGAGAAGCAATCCGGATTCTTTGAGCTTCACCGCCGCTTATTGTTCTAGCATCCCTTCCAAGACTCAAATATCCAAGCCCCACATCTACTAAAAAGTGCAGCCTTTCATTAATCTCTTTTAAAATGGGAGCGGCTATCATCTTTCCTTGTGGACTTAAATATTCAAAGTTTTTCTCATTTGAAAAGAATTTTGCACTCTCCTCAATTGGCATTTTTAAAACATCAGCTATGCCCAAATTTGCCACTTTAACCGCAAGACTCTCTTGGCGCAGTCTAAAGCCGCCACACCGCTCACAGCTCTTTTCGCTCATATACTCACCCAAATCTTTTTCATCTTTTAGCATATCGTAAGCAATCTTTATCACACCTTCCCATTTTCGTTTGAGCTTATGGCGTTTCCATGTAAATTCAGCCAGCTCAACTCCACCGTGTAAAATTGCCTTTTGCTGATGGGAATCTAACTCTTCAAAGGGTTTTTTTGTATCAATTTTAGCTGCTTCACAAAATGCTAGAAGCATTTTAAAGTAGTATCCGCGGTTAAAACCGTACATAAGCTTTATTGCACCTTTTTCAATGCTTAAGCTCTCATCAATAATTTTTGGCATATCTAAAGCGTATCGGATTCCAAGTCCATCACAAACTGGACACGCTCCTTTTGGGGAATTGAATGAAAAACTAAGTGGCTCTAGCGGCTCAAAACTTATTTTACATGTAAAGCATGCATAGTGTTCGCTATAGTGGATATGCTCTCTTTCAAGACCAAGCTCTTTGGCATTTAAAATATCGAGCTCAACCTCTCCATAACTCTCACTTAAAGCTTTTTCCACATCTGCGCCAATTCTTTCACGATTATCTTCTCGCATCACAACCCGGTCAATTACTACTTTGATAGTATGTTTTTTTGTCTTTGAGAGCTCCACATCCTCATCAAGACGCACCATCACTCCATCAATCATAGCCCGGATATACCCTTTATGGCGCAGTGATTCAATTAAGTCCGCAAAACTTCCCTTCTTTTCTCGAATAAGGGGAGCAAGGATTACAAGCTTTGAGTTTTCAGGTAAACTTAAAATCTGCTCAATAATATCAGCACTTGACATTTTAGAGATTGGCTGGTGGCATTGATGGCAGTACTGCTGGCCGACCCTAGCATACAATAAGCGCAAATAATCATATATTTCAGTAATAGTTCCAACTGTTGAGCGCGGGTTTTTGCTTGTGGTTTTTTGGTCAATCGCAATAGCTGGAGTGAGCCCTTCAATCTTATCCACATCAGGTTTGCCAACCCTATCTAAAAACTGCCTTGCATACGACGAGAGCGACTCAATATAGCGTCTTTGCCCCTCAGCATAAAGAGTATCAAAGGCTAAAGTACTCTTACCACTTCCAGAAAGCCCTGTAAAAACTACCAACTTATTTTTTGGAATAGCCAGATTTATAGATTTTAAATTGTGCTCTTTGGCACCAAAAATACGTATCATAACTCTCCTATGAGCTCATAAAATGTTATTAATATTAAGACGATATAAAGGCCTAAAAGCCACCACTTTTGTCTCTGTTTTTCAATAGCATGAGAACGTTTGGCCCCATAAACTACACCAATAAGCGAGCCAACACCTAGGGCTAAACCCATTTTAAAATCGATCAATCCATGCCAAGCCATACTTAAAAAACCAGAGATTGAAGAAAATACGACAAAAAATAGTCCCATTGAGACGGCTCGTTTTATATCATAACCCAAAAAACCAACGAGAATTGGCGTTAAAAAAACGGCTCCACCAATACCCATGCTCAAAGAAACCATTCCCACGAATGCTCCAATTAAAAATAGAAGCATTTTATTAGTTACTGCCTCTTTGTTTGCATTAACAGGTGTGCGTAAAAATTTAATGAGAGAAAATAGCAATATGCAAATAAATCCACTCATTAAAACAAAATCATTGGCTGCAGCCACAATGGCTCCGCTTTGAGTGGCTCCGACAAATCCGCCAAAGCCAAGAAACAGAGCGTCTTTTAATATTAATTTGCCGCCTTTATAATTGACATATGATCCTAAAGTAGAGCTAAAAACCATCTGCATTGCTGCAAGACCAATAGCAGTTTTTATATCAAATCCTATCAATAAAAGCACCGGCACCAAAACCGTTCCTCCACCAATTCCAAAAAAGCCAGAAGCAAAACCGATTATGATGCCAAGTAGCGTTAGAGCAATAAACATTCTCTTTTCTTTTGTAAAAATTTTATTAGGTTAAAAGGAGACATTTTATCCAATAGCCTCTTAATCTCTAATTGTTTTTAAAAAGAGCTTACATGTAAAGCTTTTTTCTTTAGATAGTTTTTACTCCCATTTTTGTATAATGATACTTATTTTGCTAAAGGGTGTCTATTTATGTTATCTACCATCGATGCTTCAGTGCGCTATTTTTGTGAAGATATTTTGAACCTACCCGTACAAGATACAAACAAAAATGCTAAAGAGTTTTTTGGTGCATCCATCCCTTTAGTGTGCAACAATCTTGAATCGCACTACTATCTTTTGATTGAGCCAAATGTGCTTGATGCTTTTGGCAAAGTTCTTTTGGGTGAGCCTACATTAAAAGAGGCTGATAAGGATGATTTGTGCAAAGAGGTTGCCAATATTGTTATTGGTCACGCAAAAGTTTCGCTAGAACAAAAAAGGCCCGAGGATAAGTTTTTGCTAGGAACGCCTGAATTTTTGGGACAAATTCCTTATCCTTTACCGTTAAAAATGGAACAAAGCCTATGCTACCAGCTTCAAAGCGGCTTGCTTATTGTTGGAAAAGGAATAAAAGATGGAAAATAAATTGTCACCAGAAAAAGAGGCTCTTATCCGCGGTTATGAGGATTTATTAGATATTGGTGTTGAATTTATTGCTGAACTTGGCATGACAAATATGAGTATTAAAGATCTTTTAAAACTTGAAAAGGGCTCAGTTATTGATTTAGAAAACCCAGCCGGTGAGAGTGTTGAACTTTATATTAACAATAGGATTTTTGGCAAAGGCGAAGTTATGGTGTATGAAAAAAACCTTGCAATCCGTATTAATGAAATTTTAGATTCTAAATCTGTTATCCAATATTTCAAAAGAGAGCTCATATGATGCGAATTTTACTCTCTTTTTTTATCGTTTGTGCTTTACAAGCTTCTAATCTGCTAACTTACAACATTTATGAAAGAACCGATAGGGTGGATATAATGCTCTCATTTGATGCTCCATATGAGGGAAAAATCTACCAAAAAAAAGATGGTCAAAATAGAATCCTAACCTTTGAAGAGCTCTACTTTGACCAATCTGTACAAAGAACTATCCAATCTTCCATTATTCAAGCCCTTTCAATTGAATCAAGTGACAATACAACTGTCGTTACACTCAATGGAAATGAGCCTTTTAATGTTGTAGCATCAAAAACAGTAGATGGATTTGGGCTAAGAATTAGAGCGCGTCTTGATACTCCAATTCAAACTGAGCACCCCACGCAAACTAAAACCACTCCAAGCGTAGCGCCACCAACTTTTGAGCAACAAAAGAGTGCTGATACAGCGCTATTTGATAGTAGATATTGGAGTGTTTTAATAGTACTAGCTCTTATGCTTCTTCTTTTAGTTTGGATAAAAAAACGCCTAAATAACAACTCAAGCCCACTAGCTCTTGGCTGGAGCAAAAAGCCAGCTAATGGTGTTAAAATTCTCTTTCAAAAACCCCTAGATGCTCAAAACAAGGTTGTGCTTTTAGAGTATGGTTCATCTCAGTATCTCGTGCTAACTGGAACCTCAAATACACTTTTAGAACGCTTTGGAAGCAACAAAGTTCAAGATGAGAATGAGTTTAAGGCTCTTTTTGAGCAAAACCGCCAAAAATTAGATGAGTATTTACGGCTTCAACAGAGTCAATTAAATGATTACAAAGAAAAAGCAAGTAAAGATTTCATCCCCTCTTGATTTATCGCTCTTTTAGGTTTTTAAGGAAATAGATGTTTTATTCAATTTTAGGGGTTTATAGTTTTATTCTTATCGGATTTGGATTAAAACATTGGTTTAAAGATCAAATACAAGAGCGCACCTTTGTACTTCTTTCAGTCTATTTTATGCAGCCAATTTTGGTCTTTTGGGGGCTTTCAACAAAGCCTATTGACAGCACATCTATGATGGTACCAGTCTGGTTTTTAGCAGGAATTTTTATAGCTTTGCTTTTAAGCTCAGTTATTGCGCACTTTTTTTTCGACGATCCAAAAACACGTTCAGTCCTTACCGCATCAGCAATCATTGGAAATACCGGCAATCTTGGAATACCCATATGCATTGCCATTTTTGGCAAAGAATCCATTGTCTATACCTCACTGATAGTTTTGGCAAATACACTTATTTTGCAAACCTTGGGAGTATATTTATACTCAAGAGGCGAGCACTCAATCAAGGATTCGTTTAAAAATATTTTAAAGCTACCAGTAATCTGGGTAGCCTTTTTTGCTCTTATGTGTAATCTTTTAAAATTTGAAATTGAGCCAAACATCTTTAGGGCTTTAGAGATGGGAGCACACAGTGCGCTTACTTTGCAATTGATCACTTTTGGGATATTTATCCATCACGTAAAATTAAAAAATCTGGATTTAAAACTGCTTTTACATGTAAACTTTTTAAAGTTCATTCTTCTTCCAGCAATCTTTTTCCCACTTGTTTTAAGCTTAAATCTACCACCACTTATTGCTGGCGTTTTACTCTTAGAGCTTAGCGTGCCAATGGCAATTAATAATGTCAATTACGCATCTCTTTATTATTGTAAACCAGTTGAAGTTACCTCTTTGGTTTTAGTAACTACCCTTGTTTTTACAATCTACTTATGGGTGCTTGTGTGGCTATTTAAGGCTGTGTCAATTTTGGCTTAAAAAAGTCATCTACAAGTTTACGCGCACTTAGGGCATCATCTTCGCGGTTAATCCTATCTCTAAAAGCAGTAGCATTTGGGTAGCCTTTAGAGTATGTGTGTAGATGTTTTCGAAATAGTTTAACTCCATATGCCCCATAATATGAAACCATTGCATCAAAGTGATCCATCACAACTTCATAAACCAGCCAAGGATCTAATTTTTTTCTCCTATTTTTTATTTGATGAAAAACCCATGGAGCTCCAATTGCACCCCTTCCAATCATCACTCCATCGCAGCCTGTGTGTTCTTTTACATGTAAAGCTTTAGCAGCATCGGTAATATCGCCATTTGCAATCACCGGAATATCAACTGCCTCTTTTGCTAAACGTATTGCATCATAATCAACCGGAGCGTGATAGCCACCTGATCTTGTCCTTCCGTGAATACTTATAAAATCAGCGCCACTATCTTCAACAGCTTTAGCAATATCAACTGGCTTTTTTTGGCTAAAACCAATACGTACTTTTGCGCTTGTATACTCTTTTTTGGAAGTAAGTTTTATGGTTTCAAGAAGCAAGCGCAACTTTGGCAAATCTTCAAGCAAAGATGAGCCGGCATTTTGGGCAACTACCTTTGGAACTGGGCAGTG
>DDHL01000042.1:28179-28755 GCA_002352945.1 Campylobacteraceae bacterium UBA1877
GCCAGCCACAATTTAAATCAATGCCATCAATTCCATCGATCTCATTTAAAATCTCAACAGCCTCTTTTAAAATTGTTTTATCCGAGCCTGCTAATTGCACAATGTAGGGAGTTTCATTTGGATCTTTTTCAAGCATTGCCATAGTCTTTTTAGAGCCAAAGACTAAAGCATTAGCACTAATCATTTCCGAAACTGTTACATCCACCCCAAAACGTTTAGCAACACGCCTAAAGGGCAAGTCTGTAAACCCAGCTAGAGGAGCAAGGATTAAAGGAAAGGCACTAAAGTCGATTGAGCTCATCTAACAAAAAATGATGTATCGCACTTTTTTCCATGATCGCGCAAAAAGAGGAGCAATTTAAACTCTTTAAAATCCTCTTCATCACTATTTTCTAATATTTCACGCGCTCTATCAATCATTTGAAGTTCAAAAAGCAGGTACAAAAAGGCATCACTTGTATCTGCTCTTGCATTATAAAGCTTTTCAAAGAGTGCAACAATTCCATCTGGGGTCAATTTTTTTTGTAAGATTTTTGCAGCTTCACTCAACTCTTTACGTCCTAGGACATCTGATTA
>DDHL01000042.1:28921-31076 GCA_002352945.1 Campylobacteraceae bacterium UBA1877
TATCTGATTTTAGTAGCTCTTCTAACGCTTCATTTTCGATAAAAAGAGCATCATCTTCATCTACATATCGGTTCAAGATAAAAAGAATATCTTCTTTTGATAGCTTTATATTTAATTTTTGAATTTCAGTAAAAGATGCACTCTCTCTTACAATCTCCCACGCTCTTTTGTAGAGCTTATCTTCTTTATCAATAGTTTCATTTCGCAATATTTCTGAAGCCATCTTTGGATTGGCATTGAGCTTATTTAAACGATTTTGAATAGTTAACGGATTGTCTTGACGCAATTTAAACTTTTTTAACTCAACATATTCGCCATTTCTAATTTTATTGATTAAATCGATTGTATCTTTTAACTCTTCATTGCTAATCTCTTCGCTTTTAGCTTCCTTTTTAAGCTCCAATTGAGATAATAATGCATGGGGCAGCTCAAACCATGGAGTTTTATATTGGACTGTTGGGACTTCATACATTAAAATCTGTTTTGCTGATTTTAAAAAGGTTTCATAATCTTTTTTATGAGAACGGGTGTTAATATATTGCTTCATTGCATAATAAGCAAGGTGTATAATAGATGCAATCACCAGTAAAGCAACCGGCACAATAATCCATACAGCAACTGGCAGAGTAAGGCTAAGGCCTAAAATTTCTAAGGTAAAGGATTGGCCATTAAAGCTAAAAACATATAAGCCGACTGCAACAATAAATATTAATGCCAATACAATATAGCGTTTAATTCCCATCCTTTATCCTTTTGCTACTTTTTTGTTTTTTCTATAATTTCTCTACACACAATACAATATTTTGCATGCGGTTTTACCTTTAAACGCTGGATACTTATCTCCTCTTCACACATGTCGCAAACACCATAAGTTCCATTAGCAATTTTAGATAGGGCAACTTCAATTTCATTGAGCTCTTGATTTTGCTGAGATGAAACAGCTTGCTCAATCATCCTATCTGTACTAATTGAAGCGTGGTCAAGCTCATCACTCACTTCACTTTCGTTTAATCCACTCATTTCAACATACGCATCTTCAATATTTTTACGTATTTGACGCTTTCTTTCTAGAAGAAGCTCTTTGAAATATTTTAAATCACTCTCATGCATCGTAGTCCTTTTGGGCTATTTGTGATAAGGGTGTCCACCATTTATGGTTAAACCCCGATAAATTTGCTCTACCAAAACCACTTTGGCAATTTGGTGTGCGTATGTTAGTCTACTTAAGCTTATAACTTTTTGATATCGGTTTAAAAACTCTTTTTCAAACCCATGTGCACCAGCTATAAAAAAATTTATCTGTGCATGTTGAGTAAGTAAAGCGGCAAAATCGTAACTATCAACCATCTCGCCCTCTACGTCCAAAGCTATACACACCCCTTTTAAATATGGCTCAAAAGCTTGCGAGTAAGAAGCTCTTGCCTCTTTAGCGTCTCCTTGTTGAGCCTTTGCAACTGCTTTGTTAAAGATCGAAACTAACTCTATTTTTCCATATGGTAAAGCCATTTTCTGATAACTCTTTACCAGTGGATCAATGTCTGATTTGACACTTTTTTCAATAGTGTAAATTGTAGCCTTCACTTTTATGCTTCTTTAAGCCTTAAAGTAAACTCCTCCTCTTTTTTCTCCTCTGCTACTGGAGTAAAAAAACGCAAAAAATCACTAATGCTTTTTTTGAGTTTTCTACGCTCTACAATCATATCAATTAAACCATGTTCTAAAAGAAATTCAGACCTTTGAAAACCTTCTGGCAAATCTGCTCCAATGGTTTGCTTGATAACCCTTTGTCCTGCAAAACCAATCAAAGCTCCAGGCTCGGCAATGATAAGATCTCCAAGCCATGCAAAGGATGCACTAACTCCTCCCATAGTCGGATCAGTTAATACGGAAATATAAGGCACTTTTGCATCAGCTAAACGTTTAAGTGCAGCAGATGTTTTTGACATTTGCAGTAGTGAAAATGTACTCTCTTGCATACGTGCACCACCGCTTGCACTTACAATTACAAGGCCTTGCTTTTTTTCTATTGCGCGATTGATTGCGCGAACAATTTTTTCACCCTCAACCGAACCCATGCTCCCGCCCATAAAACTAAAATCAAATACTACAAGCTGGGCAGGAATCGACTCAATTTCACACTCGCCACTAACAACAC
>DDHL01000042.1:31260-43198 GCA_002352945.1 Campylobacteraceae bacterium UBA1877
TCCCCCTCGCCACTAACAACACATGAGTAGCGGCCAGTCTTCTCGTGCGCTTCTTGAATACGCTTTTTGTATGATTTGCTATCAACAAATTTTAAAGGATCTATTGGAGTTAAATTTGCATCACATTCATTAAAACTCCCCTCGTCACAGAGTAACTCAATCCGTTTTTGAGCATTAATTCGCATATGAAATCCACATTTCGGGCAGACGTTAAATTGGTTTTCTACCTCTTTATAATACATCAAAGATTGGCACTGTTGACACTTAACCCAGTGACTTGGGGCTTCACTTGGAGAAGACTGCTTTCGTCGTATCTTAAATATTTCACCAAATTTCATCACTTATGCCCTATATTTATCAAATTTCGCTCCATTGTACCAAAAAATTCCTTATCCGTCCTTACATGTAAACTGGCACAAAAAAGCCTTAAGTTAAAAGAACTTTTATGATTGCCTCAGCCGCTGCTTTTCCTTCAGCTGCTGCTGTTACAACCAAGTCTGAACCCCTTTTGCAATCCCCGCCGGCATAAACTCCAGGCTTAGTTGTCTCGTAATTTTCATTTGTAATAATTTGACCATATTTATTAACCTCAATTCCATTTTCTGAAAGAAATTGAGGAACTGATGGAGTAAAACCTAGTGCAAAAATGATAACATCGGCATCAATTCTAAAATCACTTCCTTTGACAATCTCAACCCTTTGTCTGCCAGAGCTATCTTTTTTTCCAAGCATTGTCTTTTGCATCTCGATGCCAATTACATGACCCTCGCTATTGATTAGAACTTCTTTTGGCGATGCATTGTAAACAAAAATTGCTCCCTCTTCTAGAGCATTTTTAAACTCTTTTTTAGATCCTGGCATATTGTGCTTATCGCGTCTGTATAGACATGTTACACTTTTAGCGCCTTCTCGAATTGATGTTCTTAAACAATCCATTGCGGTATCACCACCACCAACCACAACGACATTTTTTCCCTTAACATCAACACAAGCGCTACTAGCCTCTCCAAAGAGTTTTTGCTGCGTTGAGCGTAAAAAATCAATTGCCATGACAGCTTCTGGAGCGGTATCGTTGGCTATATTTGGACGTCTTGGAGTCTCAGAACCGATAGCAACAAAGCATGCATCATGAGTATCGGCAATGTGATCAAATGAGATATCTTTACCAACTTCTTGGTTTACATGTAAAGTAAGTCCCGCCTCTTCAAGCCAGCGGATTCTTCTAAAAACAACCTCTTTTTCCAACTTAAATCCTGGAATTCCATAAGTTAGCAACCCTCCGGCTCTGCTTTGGCGCTCATACATTTCAACCTTAATTCCGGCTCGAAGCAGATACGTTGCGCACGCAATTCCTGCAGGACCGGCGCCAATAATTGCAACTGACTTATTTTTTGTTACTCCAGGAAACTTAGGTCTTAATCCCTGTTTGAATCCATGCTCACTTATAAAGGTTTCGATTGAGCCGATTGTAATTGCTCCATGTCCATCATTAAGAGTACAGTCACCTTCACACAATCTATCTTGCGGGCAAATTCTTCCAGTGATTTCAGGAAATGGATTTGACTCATTTGAGAGCGCAAAGGCTAGCTTTGAATCCATCTTTGATGTTGCACGAAGCCAAAATGGGATGAAGTTGTGCAAAGGGCATTTGCTATGGCAAAATGGATCCCCACACTGAATGCATCTTCCAGACTGGGAAGAAGCCTCCTCTTTGCTCATCACCTCATAAATCTCTTTAAAATCCTTAATTCTCTCTGCTGCTTCTCTGCGCTTTGGGCTAACACGCTCTACTGTTACAAAATTTTGCATATTAATCTCCATCCTCTGGATTGAGTGGCACCTTCATCATATCTTTAGGGCGCACCATCCAAAAATTTCGCACTGCATGGCGGAAGTTGTCTAAAATAAATTGAGCTCGCTCACTTCTTGTTTCATTAATATGGGTCCTTAAGAGCCGTTTTAAAAAGTGTCGCGCCTCATCCATCTCATCAGTATCAATTCGTATTGCACCTACTAGCTCTTGATTGAGTTTATCAATAAAATCATGCTCTTCATCATATACAAAAGCAATTCCTCCAGTCATACCAGCACCAAAATTGACACCAGTTTTTCCAAGGATGAGTACAACTCCTCCGGTCATATATTCACACGCATGGTCTCCCGTGCCCTCTACAACTGCCGTTGCACCCGAATTGCGCACACAAAACCTCTCTCCAACACTACCTGCAATGAAGAGTTTACCGCCAGTAGCACCATATAAACAGGTGTTGCCAGCACATGAGTAGTTTTGTCCTTGGAATTTTGGAGTAATGACTATCTTTCCGCCATTCATACCTTTGCCTAAATAGTCATTTGCAACCCCATTTAGTCGAATAGTAATTCCATTTATTAAAAATGCACCCATCGACTGCCCTGCAACTCCATTGAGTAAAAATTTAATTGAGTTTTCTGGCAAACCTTCATTGCCATAATATTTAGCAATTTCTCCACTAATTAAGGCTCCAAAACTGCGATTTGTATTTTGGATCTCTTTGTGCACCATGACACTTTCTCGTGGGTTTTCAATCACTTTATAAACATCTTTTAAAATCTCTTTTTCAAACTCATTGGCATCAAATGGCTTATTTGGTTTTCCACTCCACGTATTTGGACCATCTATGTAGCGTGTAATTGCACTAAAATCAAAATCTTTTCCCTCAGGGTCCACTTCAACCAAATCTGTTCGGCCTATAATTTCATTTAGGCTTCTATAACCCAAAGAGGCTAGAATCTGTCTTACTTCTTCTGCTAAAAGGGTAAAGTAATTTACAAGCCGTTCGCTCGTTCCTGTAAAATATTCGCGCAATCTCTCATCTTGAGTAGCAACACCAACGGAGCATCGATTTAAGTGGCAAACTCTTAAAACTTTACAACCAACAATTGCCAAAGCCAAGGTTCCAAAAGCATATTTTTCAGCTCCTAAAATTGCGGCTTTTACAATATCAAGTCCAGTTTTTAATCCGCCATCGGTTTCTAAAAGAATGGAATCTCTTAAATGGTTTACTTTTAGAGCATTATGGGCTTCACTTAAACCAATCTCCCAAGGATTACCTGCAAACTTTATGGATGTATGGGGTGCTGCGCCCGTACCCCCATCGCTGCCTGAAATAATTACTTTATCTGCATAAGCTTTTGCAACTCCTGCTGCAATTGTTCCAACTCCAGCACTTGAAACAAGTTTTACTGCTATGGTTGCATCTGGATTTACCTGCTTTAAGTCAAAAATAAGCTGGGCTAAATCTTCAATGGAGTAGATATCGTGGTGTGGCGGTGGAGAGATGAGAGTAACTCCTGGAATTGTATATCTTAGCGATGCAATAAGAGGAGTCACCTTATGTCCTGGGAGCTGACCGCCCTCTCCTGGCTTAGCGCCCTGGGCAACTTTTATTTGAATTTCGGTTGCACTTCTTAAATACTCTGGTGTTACACCAAACCTACCTGAAGCAATTTGCTTAATTTTTGAATTTTTTGGACTTTTTAAGCGCTCTGGCGCCTCGCCACCCTCTCCTGAGTTGCTCATTGCGCCAATAGCATTCATCGCTTCGGCTAAAGCCTCATGCGCTTCTGGCGAAATTGAGCCCAGACTCATAGCAGCTGTACTAAAACGCTTCCAAATGGCCTCTTTTGGTTCAACTTCACTAAGAGGGATCGGCTCTTTGTCTGATTTGAGATTGAAAAAATCTCGAATCATCCGCTTACCCCGCTTGTTAATAAGTGAGGTTAGCTCTTCATAATCTTTCGGGTCGGCCGTAACTGAAACTTTGTGGATTGCATGCACTACTGCTGGACCATAATCGTGATACTCTCCACCATCTAAATATTTATAAAAACCTCCAAGCTCAAGCGGAAAGAGTTTTTTTGTCAAATCGAGCATAAAAGCTTTGGCATGATTTGCATTGATGCGGCTTTCAATAGCATCATAACCAAGTCCTGGAATAAGAACGTGTGAGTCTGTAAAACAATCTTCTACTATATCGCGGCCCAATCCAATAATATCAAATAAGGATGAGTTTCGATAGGAAGCAACTGAGGCAATACCCATTTTAGACATAATTTTAAGCAACCCTTGATTAAGGGCGTGGTTTGAGTTTTTCAATCGGGTTTTTGTTTCATAAGAGCTTATATTATTTGCCTTACACTCTTCTAAAACTGTTGCGTAAAGAAGGTAGGGATAGATTGCATTTACTCCATATGCAATTAAACATGCACTTGAATGGGAATCATACACCTCTCCACTTACGGCTATGATTGATACTTTATGCCTTACTCCATCATTAAGTAAAGCGCGGTTAACCCGTCCAACTGCCATTGCCATTGGTATAGTCTTTTTACTCTTATCTATACCTCTATCATCTAAAATAACTATTCTAACATCATCATTTTTAACTGCCTCAACAACATCATAGGCTAAATCCTCAAGGCTTCCTTCAAGGTTATCTTCAAAAAGGGTAGAAAAGGTTCTATTTTTATACTCTTTTTTATATCGAGGCTTCTTTGGATCACCAAAAGATTTTAAAATTTCAAACTTCTCTTGCATTAAAAAAGGTGAGATAGATTTAATCCGCTTTGCATGCTCTTGAGTTTCATCAAGAATATTTCTAATCTCTCCAAAACCAACATTTAAACTCATTACAACTTTTTCTCGAATTGGATCAATTGGAGGATTTGTAACTTGAGCAAATTTCTGTTTAAAAAAATCTGAAAAAGAGCGCTGTTTTTGGCTAAAGGCTGCCAAAGGAGTATCATCACCCATTGAGCCGGTACTCTCTTTGCCATCTTTCATCATAGGCTCAATTATAATCTCTTTTGTCTCTTGCGTGATATTGTAATATCGCTGCAAATAGTGCAGATTTGAAAGTTCATAATCAGATGTTTGCGAAAATGGAATCTCAACAAACTCTTGCAAGTAGACAAGATTTTGGTTTAGCCATTGGGTGTATGGATTGGAATCTTTAAGATAATCATTGATCTCATCGTTTTTCATGATTTTTCCAAATTTAAGATCAATTCCTATCATTTGGCCGCTTTGAAGCCTTCCCCTCTCAAGGATATTCTCTTCTTTTATATCCATCACGCCATATTCACTTGAAATGATGATGCGATTATCTCTTGTTATTACATACTTTGCAGGTCTTAAACCATTTCTATCAAGAATACAGCCAATATATCTACCATCTGTTAAAGAGACAGCAGCTGGACCATCCCAAGGTTCAAAATTGATGCTTGAAAATTCATAAAAAGCACGCAGTGCTGAATCCATGTGTGGCGCATTCTGCCAAGGTGCAGGAATGAGAGAGCGGGCAGCTTTAAAAAAGTCAAACCCATTAACGAGTAAAAATTCAAACATATTATCCAAACTTGCACTATCGCTTTGGTCTGCATGGGTTATTGGCAAGAGCCGCTTTAGTTCTGCATCTGAAAAAACACTGCTTTTTACACACTCTCCCTTTGCAATAGCATTGAATCTATTGGCTGAAATAGAGTTAATTTCGCCATTGTGCGCTAAGGTTCTAAAAGGTTGTGCAAGACGCCATTTAGGAAGGGTATTTGTTGAAAAACGTTGATGAAAAAGTGCAAAAGTCGTCTTAAACAAAGGATCGCTTAAATCAGGATAAAAAGCTTTAATGTGGGTTGGCATCACCAAACCCTTGTATGAAATCACCCTATCTGAAAAAGTTGCAATATAAAAATCCTCTTCATCCTCAAGAGCCTTTTCAATATCCCTTCTTGTTAAATATAGTAGAGCTTGAAATCGCTTTGTAGCAATGAGCGAATTGGGCGTTACAAAAATTTGAACAATTTGAGGCAGTGTATCAAGGGCAAGTTTTCCAAGAGCCTTAACGTTCACTGGAACATCACGATACAAAAGAACTTTTAAATCATTTGATTCACAAATCTCTTCAATCTTTCTTTTTTGTTCATCATTTTGTAAAAATGTCATTGCAATAGCATACTGCTTGGGCAGATCAACACCCAACTTTTTAGCCTCTCGGTCCATAAATTCTTTTGGAATTGAAAACAAAAGACCGCTGCCATCGCCACTTTTGCCATCAGCTGCAATTGCGCCCCTGTGCATCATACGCTCAAGTGCAGTAATTGCATCAATCACATTTTCATGGGTAGGTACATTATTGATATTGGCTAAAAGCCCAAATCCACAATTATCCTTGTAGCTAGTAAGTAGATCCATTCCACGCCCTTTATGATAAAATTACGCCTATGGCGCGATAAACTTGCCACGGTTTTTAAAGTGCCCCAACTATTCAATTTGGGGGGTGAAAAATCTCCCGATGTTACAATAAGTTTGCTTTTATTTACATAAAGGGCGAACTTTTGGTATTTTTTGGTTGCTTATATACTATTTTATAACTTAAAGTTTAATATATTAATTTTTTAGACAAAATAGAGTCTTTTTTATAGAGTTTAAAAGGAGTTTTACCGCTTTATGCAAGGCTATATTGTACATTTAAACCGTGTTAAAGATGAGGATTTGATTGTCCATATTCTCACTGATAATAAGATAAAAAGCACATATAGGTTTTATGGTGCTAGACACAGTGTGATATATTTGGGATATAAAATTGACTTTGAACCTCATTACAATTTAAAATCCAGCCTTCCACAATTGCGAAATGTTTTACACTTAGCTCACCCTTGGAATAGCAATAGAGAAAGAATGATGCTCTGGCAGCAGTTTATTGGACTCTTTTATTCGCACTTAAAAGAGCTTGAAGGATTTGAGGGGTTTTATACCAATTTGCTAGATTGGTGTGCATTGCGCTGGGAAAAGCAAAATCCAAAGCGAATAGCCATTGAGGCGTATTTATCGCTTTTGCGCCACGAAGGGCGCTTGCATGATCCAAGCCGCTGCTTTTTGTGCGATGGAATTATTGAGCAAAATGTGGCTCTTGCTCGGGGTTTTTTGCCCGCCCATCCAAACTGTTTACATGTAAAAGGATTGGACCAGGCTTTGCTAGAAAATCTCTTTTTAGAGCAAAGCACTTTACATGTAAACGATTTGGAGATTGAATATTTATGGAAAATTCTGCTTGAGGGCCTTTAGCGCAAATAGTTTGGATTCATAAAGCTTGATGTGTGAATATTCTCAAAAGCAGATTTTAGCGATATAAAAAGGGATGGATGCTCTTTTTCAAGATCTGCTAAAAGCTTTTTAGTGCTTGCTCTTGCGTGGGGCATTTTAATATCAAAACGCATAGCAGGGCACGCTTCATCTCCAATTACGCTTAAATTATTTTTTATTGCATTATCTCGCAGCTGGCGCTCTCTTACATGAATAAAGGGTCTAATAACAATTAAACCATTTTTTGCAGTATATTTTGGAGCCATAGAGCGCAAGGCGCCATTATAAATAAAGTTCATAAAAAAACTCTCAGCAGCATCATCTAAATGGTGGGCTAAAGCGAGTTTATTAAAGCCGTTTTCTAGTGCATAAGTGTATAAAATACCTCGGCGCATTCTGGAAAAAAAGCTACAAAATGAGGAGTTTTTTCGAATCTTTTTATCTGCTAACTCATACACATTTGAATCAATAACCTCATGCTCAATTGAATACTCTTTACAATGTTCATGCAAAGCACTATAATCCTCGCCCATTCCATAAGAGACTGTTACTGCCTTAAAATCAAATTCAAACGGAGCAACCCTTTTCATATGAGCAAGAACATGAGCAAGAGCTAAAGAATCCTTTCCACCACTTAAGCCTAGAAGAACTTTATCTCCTTGACCAATGAGTTCATACTTTGCATTGGCCCTTCCGGTTTGTCGTAAAAGTTTTTTACTCAAAGTTACCATTGGCCATCTCTTCAAGCATCGATACTACAAATTTGCTGCTTACTTTTGCAGAATCTTTTAAAAACTGATCAAAATCAAACCTTGCATCCATGTCGGCTGCATCGCTGATTGCACGCAAAACAAAAAAAGGTGTATTTAAAGCATCACAAATAACTGCAACTGCAGCCCCTTCCATCTCAATTGCATCGGCATTAAAAGTCTTTGCTATCCACTCTTTTTTATCACTGTCTGCTACAAATTGATCTCCGGTTGCAATAATTCCCTCCTGAAGCTTTAGACCCTGTTTTTTTGCACATTTATGAGCTAGTTTTAAAAGTTTTAAGGAGGTATTAACATAAACTGCACCGCCTGGAACAAAACCGTATGGATGTCCAAAAATTGAAATATCTAAATCGTGCTGGCAAAGAGCAGTTGCTGCAATTAAATCACCAATTTTTAACTCTTTTTTTACAGCTCCAGCAACTCCTGTAAAAAGTAAAATATCAGCATCAAACCTCTCAATCATAGTTGCTGCACTTAAAGCTGCATTTACTTTTCCTATTTTGCTATAACCTAAAACAACTTCAATATCTTTATACTTTGCTTCATAATAGATATTTTTACCATAATTAATCTCATTATACTTATTAAAATATTTAAGTAGCGGCTCATGTTTAGCTGAGCTTAAAAACGGCTCAATCTCTTCTTGCATTGCACCAAGTATTGCAACTTTCATTCTGCTCCTTTAAGTGTGTCGTAAAAAATATTTTGAAACATCGCCCAAGCTTTTATCTAGCTTTACATGTAAAAAAGCTTTTTTAAATAAAGCTGCTTGTTTTGCAATCTTTCCTTTTGGGTTTACATAGCATGATCCACCCCAAAATCCTAATCCATCTTCAAAGCCCACACGATTCACAAAGAGTACATGAGCTCTTGAAAATATAGCACATGCGCTAAGGAGTGTCTCCCAAGTGCGTTTAATTTCTAGCTCCTCTTCAAAGCCTCGAGCAGGCGAGTTTGAAAGAACAAATATCACATCTGGATTGGCTTTTGCTAGGGCTGCAACAGAGCTTGCATTAAACAGCTCTTCGCAAATTACCATAGCGCTCTTTCCAAATCTCGTTTCAAACGTTTCTATTCCCTCTCCTGAAAAGAAAAATCGAGCCTCTTGAAAAAGGCCGTAATTTGGCAATTGAGTTTTTCGATGGATTTGGATTTGGCCAGATTTTGATGCATAAATTGCGGCGTTATAAATTTTATGGTTCTCTTTTAGTGCACATCCAAAAATAAAATCACAACTTCTTTTAAAAGATAAAAATGTTTCAATCTCTTCAAGACTATAAGCATCTTCAAAAACTGCATCTTTTAAGAGATACCCATTTAAAGAGAGCTCAGGAAAAATTATCAAGTCTGTTTTATCTTCAAACTCTTTTACACTCTTTACATGTAAAGCTTCATTTTCTCTTGATAATTTTGGGGCAATCTGAGCAAGGGTAATATTCATTGAAGAACCTTCAACGCCTCTTCAAGTGAAGCCATATTTGTAATTGAATATGTGGGATTTGAACTTATGCGCCTATTTAATCCCTTTAGCACACTGCCTCCAAATTCAAAATAGGCATTTACATGTAAATCGTAATTTTTTACTCCCTGTTTGTATTTAACAGGCTTTACTAACTGATCTGCTAAAAGCGTTAGCGCCTCTTCCTTGCTCTGGTAGGTTTTTGCGCTCACATTTGAAACAATAGGAAATGAAAAGCTCTCTTTTAATGTAGCTTCTAACTCTTTTACTAAAGGCTCTTTTGCACTCTTTAGTAAATCACAATGGCTTGCAACTGACATATTTAAAACAACTGCTCTTTTTGCACCAGCCTCTTTTAAAATCGGCTCAAGCTTTTTTAAATCTGATTTAATACCAGCTAAAACAATTTGACCGTCGCTATTATAGTTTGCAGGCCATACTTGCAATCCTTGATCATTTGCATCAGCACACAAAGACTCAACTTTTAAATCATCCAAACCAAGTACAGCCATCATGCCAGCATCGACTCCTTTGCATGCAAGCTGCATTAATTGGCCTCGCTTATGAACTAGCCGCACTCCATCACTTAATAAAAGCGCCCCACTAGCATAGAGTGCCGAAAATTCTCCTAAAGAGTGACCAAGAGCAAATTGGGGCACTAATTGGCTTGATTGCTTAAAAAGCGATATTGCAATAGCGCTTAGAGTAAAGATTGCAGGTTGTGTGTATGCGGTCTGTTCTAAGAGCTCATTTGGCTCAAACATTAATGATTTTAAATCACAACTTATAGCTTCACTAGCTTCATCTAAAATCTCTTTGGCTTTAGATGAGTTTTCATAAAAATCCTTGCCCATGCCAAGAGCTTGAGAGCCTTGACCCGGAAAAATAAAGGCAGCTTTCACAAAAAATCCTTTATGATGTTAAATAGGAGGAGTATTCTTGAATTTTTTTTCGCAGTGTATTTCGATTTAGACCAAACTTTTCAGCCATCGCAAGCTGAGAGCCAAAAGTTTTAAATCCAGCTTTAATAAGCGGAACATCAAATAAATAGAGCAAATCTCGATAATCATTTCCAGTACCTATCTGTTTTTTCAAATAGTTTTCCATGATTTCTAAAATATCACTCTCTTTAAAGCTTCCAATCAAATAAGAAGTATAAACCCATTTGCGTAAAGAGTAACCATTTTGACTCAAATCTGCATTTTTTATATTTCCTAAAGTAAGATTATCTCTTTTTTCTCCAAAAAGGTGATTAATTTCTAAAAAAAACTGCTCTGCTAAAGGCTTAACATCCTCAGGCCGTTCACGCAAAGGTGGCAGTGTAATTGTTAAACTAAAAAAGACATCCATTACTGACTCACTAAGCTCAGATTGAGCTGTTGCAATAATACGTGTATTTGTTTTAGAAATTGTCTCTTTAAGCAAATGGATATTTGAAATTTTATCAAAATGTTTAATAATAACTGTTTGACTACTATCGACTATTTTTAGCAGTTCGGAAAATGACTCACCACTTACAATGGGAGCATTTGTAATTTGTTGAGCCAGAGTGGTTTTACCCACTCCAGAAGGCCCAACAATAAGTGCATTTATACTAAGACTTTTAAGCAGATTTGCTGACTTTAAAGCCTCGCTAGCTGCCCGTGAACGGGCAATAAAATTAGTGTGATCCACAGCAACTTCCGCCATGGTCTTGACCATGACTTCCACAACAGTCGTCTTGTGAGTCGTCTTCATGTGTGTGACTACCGCAGCCACCTGTACCACATCCACAACCACCAGCCATTGCACCACCAACTACGCCTGATAATATCTCATCTGGAGTAGCTTCGCGCACTTCTGTAATATTAACTGTAAAAAGCAAATCTTTTCCAGCTAATGGGTGATTAAAATCAACTACTACTTCATTTTCTTTGATTTCTTCAACTACAACTTGAATTGGTTGTCCATCTTGTCCTTGACCTTGTAAAGGCATTCCAACGCTTAATTCAATTCCTTCAAATTGCTCTTTTGGTAAAGTTTGTTTTGCTTCTTCATTATACTCACCATAAGCTTCAGCTGCTGGAACAGCAATCTCTTCTTTGTCACCCTCATTCATTTCAATCATTCTTGATTCTAAACCTGGAATTAACTGTCCAGTACCAAAAGTAAACTCTAAAGGATCTTTGTCAATGTTACTATCAACTACTTCCCCATTAATTTTTAATTCATAAGTGATTGACACTACTTGATTGTTTTCTATAGCCATATTGACTTCTCCTTTTGTATTATTTAAAGCTAAAACTATATCAAAAAAAAATAACATGCCAATAAAAAATGGCTATTTATGCTATTAAATCTTGAAATCGATGATTAAAATGAAGTTTATTCTTTGTTTTTAGATAATTTAGAAGAAGAGCTAAAGCTCTTCTTAAATTTAGTGTAAGTCTTTATTTAGTTTTACTTCTCTTGTACTTCTCATAGCAACTGTTTGTCCAGTAGTAGAGTTAACTCTAAAATGTACGCCATTTACACCTTGGAAATCCATTCCTTTCATAACTGTTTTAATCTCTTTATTTGGATTTATCTCTTTTAATTGTTCAACAG
>DDHL01000029.1:0-2345 GCA_002352945.1 Campylobacteraceae bacterium UBA1877
TTGTTTTTTAGTGGCATTATAGTCTAAAATATCATACAACTCACTTAGAACTTTTTGTTCCCTAATGGATCTTGCATAGTTTATATATCCTCTAATAATATTTGAATTGCTTACAAAAGCAGCTCGCTTCCATTAAGATTTTTTGTCATCATGTCAAATATTGGCTATATCAATTGAAAATTTTTTATTTTGTATACCAAAAAATTCTAAACCATCATTATAGAGGCTCTTTTGAAGAAAACTTTTTGACTTACTCATTGTTTGTGCCAAAAAAACATTTAATTGTTTTAAGAATATATTCTAATTTATCATCATCTAGCCTATAATAGATAGGAAGTCGGATAATCCTTTCACTCTCTTTTGTTGTAAAAGCATCAATACCATCAAACCTACCAAATTTGACTCCAGCAGGAGAAGAGTGAAGTGGTACATAGTGAAAAACTGCACAAATACCATTTTCTTTTAGGTGTCTTATTAAAGATGTTCTTTGTTTTAAATTCTTTACTTTTATATAAAATATGTGGGCATTATTTTGGCAACCAGATGGAATTTTAGGTAACTCTAATAACCTTTTTTGTTCTAACTCTTTTAATCCATTGTAATACTTATTCCAACTTTTTAGTCTATCTTTTTGTATATTTTCTATCTTTTCTAGTTGCCCCCAAAGGTAAGCCGCACTTACATCGTTCATAAGGTAACTGCTGCCTATATCCACCCAAGAGTATTTATCAACCATTCCTCTAAAAAACTGATTTCTATTTGTCCCTTTTTCTCTTACAATCTCCGCTCTATCTATAAAATTTTCATCATTAATAATCAAAAGCCCACCTTCTCCTGCGCTTGTGATATTTTTGGTTTCATGAAAACTAAAAGTTCCCATGTGTCCAATTGTTCCAAGAGTTTTTCCTTTGTATGTACTCATAATAGCTTGTGCGGCATCTTCTATCACAAAAAGATTGTGTCTATTTGCGATATCCATAATAGTATCCATTTCGCATGCGACGCCTGCATAATGAACTGGAACTATAGCTTTTGTTTTATTTGTGATGGCTTGTTCAATTTTTGTTTCATCTATGTTCATAGTATCTGGACGAATATCTACAAAGACTATTTTAGCTCCTCGCAGTACAAAAGCATTTGCAGTACTTACAAAAGTATATGAAGGCATAATAATTTCATCACCTTCTTTTATATCAAGGAGTATTGCAGCCATCTCAAGCGCATGAGTGCAACTTGGAGTCAAAAGTGCTTTTTTGCACTGTAGTTTCTCTTCAAACCATTGTGCACACTTTTTTGTAAACCCTCCATCTCCTGAGATTTTAGGACTATTTATGGATTCTAAAATATATTTTTCTTCATTGCCTGTTAATGGCGGGCGGTTAAATGGGGTCATTGTCTATTCCTGCTTATAAAACTCTTTTTTTAATTGGTTAATGCTAACTACTGGATGTATATGCCTTGCTAAATAGTCTTTTTGATTACTAGCCTTCACTTTCTAAATACTGTTTTTCAAGCTCTAATAAATCTTTTTTTCTGTTCATAATTTTTTTGGCAGGATTTCCTAGATATATGCTCCACTCTTCAGTTTTTTTTCTTACAAGCGACTGTGCTCCAATGGAAGTTCCCTCGGCCAAAGTGACTCCTGGCATTATAATTGAGCCAGCTCCCACTATAGAATGCTTACCGATAACAACCTTTTTTTTTAACTCTTTTTTATATTTGTCGGGAACAGTAGGGTTTGTTAAAGTTTTCCCACTATAATCATCCGATTGAGTAAAAACCTGTACTTGATAAGCAAGTCCTGAAAAGTCTTCAAAAATAATACCTTTTTCTCCACCTGCAACTAAGCAAAATGGTGCAATATGAACATTTCTCCCGATTTTTATTTTGCCTGAAACGACACAAAAATCATCTATTCTTGAGTTGTCATCAATTTCAATTTGATCGCAGTTGTAAATGCTTGCTTTAGTGCTAATTTTGACATTTTTACCAACATATTTAAATCCCATATTGTTGAGCTGTTCTTGTGTATAGTAGGCCATATCTAATCCCCAAATAATTTTTTTAATTGTTTAAGATAATTTTCTTCTGAAAAATACTCTTTTATCCTTTTTTGATTTTCTTTTTTTATTCGTTCATCCACTACATCCATCTCAATATTTGCTATATCATAAACTTTCACATCTAAACTATCAAAAAGTTGCCATGGAGTTATATCGCTTCTCATATACACTTTCTTCCCAAGTCCAAGAAGTGTAATTATATTCCCCATCGCTTGCTGTCTTTTGTGAGCAAATAGCGCTATATCTATATCGGCTAAAAATTCCAAATACTTTTCAAAAGGC
>DDHL01000029.1:2647-6199 GCA_002352945.1 Campylobacteraceae bacterium UBA1877
ATCACATCTTGTGCGTACTTTTGATCTCCATAAGAAAGTGGAGCAAATATCTTTATATCTTCATTTTTATATTTTATTAGCTGATTTAACACATCTATATGATTGTTTGTGGGGTCTGCTGAATTACCAAGTTGTATGTTTGTAGTGGTATGCTCTTTTTGTTTTATGTCATATTCTTTATAAAGATTGCTTGGATACATAAAGCACTCATGGTATTTGCCTTTTGCTCCATACCATTTTTGAGCTAGTTCGTAGTCGCCTTTTATGTAAGTGATGAAGTGCCCCATATTTTTAATCACTTCGTGCCGTATTTTGCTCCTGGTTTTTGGAAAGTAAAAATCTCCACCCCACATCACCCAATAACATTTTTTTAAAAGCTCCTGATTAAAGTAAAGAAGCCTATCAACTTTATCCCTCCAGAGCCCATGAAGGATTATTTTTTTTGCATCTCTCATATACTTTAAAAGAGTTATAAAAATATCGTCATTGGTATGTAAAAATTCTACATTGTGTTTGGGTGTGAGGCCAAAGCCATATTTTTTACTTGTAATAAACACATAGTGGTGGTTTTGTCTGCCAAAATGTTTATCAACAAAATCTATAAATGGAGGAAGAAATTTGTCAAGTATCATTACATGGAGTATTTGACCCTTTTTCATAGTTGTAGTTTGGCAAACTTTTTACTAAATAATAAAGCATCTTTAAAAAACTCATGATTTGCTAATCCCAACTTCAAGTTCCAGTATACATAAGCTTTTGATATAGATTCATTTAAATTAAATCCGATATCAACTCCATATTTTTGAGCAGCTTTTTTGAAGTAGATTTCATGAAAAGTATTTCCATATCTTTTTATATCCTCTTTGCTAAAACCTAGCAGCTCTAAGTTGTCAAAAAATTTGCCATAGTAGGCCGGATCTGCCTTTTCGTGCTCTATAATTGAAGTTGAAAGACGATTTAAATATAGACCCATGCAAAAAACATTTGTAGATTGAGCCCGAAGGTGCATAAGAACCTGCGTATCTAGTTTATTGCGGTCATTATTTGATAGATAGACCTCTAGGTTTTTATATATATCATGTATGCTTGCAGTTTCCATAAGTTCGAGATTAGTGCATTCAAATTTATCTTTTATGTCGTTATTTAAATTGCCATTAAAAACTAAGGCTTTAAATTTGACTGAAGAAAAATCATGCATAATTTCTTTTATATATTTTACAAACTTTTGGTCTTGCAAATTCTCTTTGGTTGCTAAAAATCCTATAACATTTGGAGAGTATAAGTCTATTATTTCTGCCTCGTTAATTGGATTTTTCAAACTGTTTATAAAACTAAACTCATTAAACTTTTCATCATTGCGTCTGATTGTACTCACAAAAGTTTGAGGTAAAAGTTTATCTGTTTTAGCATCTTTAAAAACAATCTTTTCAATCTCCTCTTGATACTCATCTGGTGCATCATACAAAAGACCACGCATATCCACATCAAACACGCGCCCTAGTTTTGGCCTTAACTCTTTACATGTAAAACTATCTATCTTTTTATTTCCAAGGTAAACATCAACCGTTTTTACTTTATCTATAAGTTGTCTAGCTTTTGCATAAAAAATGGTTTTTAAAATAGCATCTAAAATGCCAGCAAAGCTAAAGAGCCATGGCTTATAAGCTTCTATAAGTGCACGCGTTTTTTCAGATTTTTTGGCTTTTTTAACCTCGATTAAAGCAAGGGCAATCTCTTGAGAGAGCATCATTGATTGGGCAATGTGCCAAGCTACATTTTTAAATATAGACTCCTCAAAGCGCCCCTTGATTTTTTTATCAATCTGAGCTAGGAGCTGTTCAAGTTCATCTATGCTTGCATCCTTATTTTCGCATGCTTTGGCAACATTTAAAAAAAGCTCCTTTGTTTCATAAAGTAAATTTTGAATATAACTTGCTATTTCATCTATCTTAGTATCAATTTTTTTGCTAATTGGTTTTAAATCTTTTTGGCTTACGTAATTTAAATGTAAAGGAGCTTTTATGCTATCTTGGTTTACATGTAAAGCGATAGCTTGGTCAAAAGGAATTTCAAGTGCTCCAAAAATGCTTGCTCCGCCTTCGGTTGCATTAATTGTGAGCATTTTTGATTTTGTCTCGGCAATATCTTTTTCAAAAAATTTTCTAAACATATCCCAAGTATGATTAGTACGAACCCTGCCTTTATTGCCCCATTTACTAACCCAAATATCACCCTTTTCTTTTGAATCGCTTTTGCCAAAAACATGTCCGTCTGCATGGGTTGCTCCATCTTCGCCATAAGCTAAATCTTGACCAATCAAAATACAAGTTTGAAATTTGCTATGATAGATTAGCTCGTACGCCATATTAGCAGCGCTCATTCCAAGACCCAAATATCCCCACTCGTCAGGACCAGTTAGCATCATATATCCAAGTGGTCTTAAGCTTATTTGGGTAGTTCCATCTTTAATGCTTTCAATAACTTCTTTGTGCTGTAAGGATGTTAGAGCAAAGATAACATCTTTAAAAGCCTCTTTTGGAGTTTGGGTAAAAAATTTCGCACTCTCTACAACTCGCTCAATCGAAACAACAACATCGGGCTTTATTCCCGCTTTATAAAGCAGAGGAAAACTTGCATCAACTGCTATGATGCGCACATAAGGAGCAATCTTTTTTAAAAGGGGTAACTGCTTGTTTAAAGAGGGACCAGTAGATACTAACACTGCCGTTTTTGTAGTGCCAAGCTTTTTAAAAAGTTCAAAAGTGGGCGGGGTTTTTATAACTTTTGGAAGGTTAATAAGATGGTGCTTTAAGCCAATAAGGCTGTCTGTTGGATCGTTTCCAGCCGAATTGATTCCATGATAGAGCGCTTCTAAAAAGATTTGATTTGTTTTTTTTAGAGCTGCTTCATAGCATTTTAGATAGTAATTTGTATTTACATGTAAATCATACACTCTTGCGTAGCGCTGCACTCCAATATCACCAAATAGGGCTAAGGCGTTGGGAAAATTGATCTCTTCTTGGCTAAAAAGGGCTAGCCTTTTTTGACTAATTTCGGCTGAAAAATCTACTAGATGCAGCACAATAAAGATGATCTCATCATCGGGTTCAACTACGACAACTCTTTTATGTTTGTGGTTTGAGAGCAATTTTTTGATAAGCACCCCATTTCCAAGCCCATACATGTAAAGATAGGGATAATTATCAAAATTTGCAAAACTAAAAAGACTCTCATCAACGCTTTTAGCGGGAGTACCTTCGTATAATGGTGTAAAATTGGTTGTGTTAACAATATTTAAGGATGCAATTTCACCCTCATTCATAAAAACTTCGGAGTGTTTTAACTCTTGAATATTGCGAAGGCGTTTGGCTAGTGGTGGATTGTGGTTATCAAGTGCAGATAAATTGGTTTCAAAAAACTCCATCAAGTGCCTTTAATTTTAGGTTTACAAAGATAAGCAAAACCTATGCCAAAAATAAAAAAGCCGATGAGAGAATTCCCACCGGCTTAAATAGTAAACGTGGCTAAAGACTATTGAAGAAGTCTTAGTAC
>DDHL01000029.1:6467-11022 GCA_002352945.1 Campylobacteraceae bacterium UBA1877
TTTTGTTGTACAGAGTTTGCTTGACTCATCGCATATGCTCCAGATTGAGCAAGGATGTTGTATTTAGAGAAGTTTGCTGATTCAGAAGCAAAGTCAACATCACGGATTTGAGATTCAGCAGACTCAACATTTACTTGAGTAACAGAAATGTTGTTAATTGTTGCTGTAAGCTGGTTTTGAACAGAACCGATATCTGAACGAATTGTGTCAAGTTTTTCTTGAGCAGATTGGGCGATTTTCATCATCGCTTGTGCACCTGCAAAAGTAGTAACACCAGCTCCAAGGTTATCAGTTGCACCGATAACATTATTATTGGCAAATGCACCCATTGCTTCAGCTGTAGCATTGTCAATCTCGCTCATCATATCGCGCAAGCTAACACTAGCTTCAGCAGCACCACTTGTATCAAGGTCAGCTGCTCCAGTAATTGACATTTGAATATCAGCCGCACCTGCACTCATAAGAGTTAAACGTCCAGTGAAGGTTCCTTCAATGTCACCGCCTTCAACACCACCAAATCCAGAAGCCACAATTGCACGACCATCTGTAGAAGTAAGCTCTAAGTGACCTCTTGCATCAACACTTGCTACAACACCTGTTGTCTCTTTGTATTGATTGATTGCATCTACAAGTACCCCAGAGCTATCGTTTGCTTCAACATCTAGTGAAGAGGCAACGATAATGCCATTGATTGTAAGGTTAGAAACTGTACCAGAGACAATAGCAGCAGAACTTGTTTGAGTTAGACTCCAGCTTGCTGTTACACCAGTAAGGTCAGAGTTTTTGTTAATAACTTCTGCTAATGCACCAATACCAGTGCCTGCGCTTGTAGAGATAACAACACTTTCAAGATTGATTGTATTGCCACGAACATCAGTGTAACTTACTACAGCTGCACTTGTTAGAGTGCCGCCCATGTTACTGGTTTCAAAACGCGTCTGACCAATTTTGTCAGAACTTGTAGCGCCAATAGACATACTTACAGTTTGTCCAGAGTATGCTCCAATTTGGAATTCAGCATTTGTAAAAGAGCCAGAAAGCAAGCTTTTACCATTAAATGTTGTTTGACTTGCAATATTGTCAAGTTGTTCAGTCAAACGTTTAATGTCAGCTTGAAGTGCTTTACGAGATTGGGTGTTTTGGCCATCTTGTGCTGCTTGAGTAGCTTTAACTTTGATGGTATCGAGGATTTTAATTTGCTCATCCATCGCTTTGTCAGCAGTTTGTGCCATTGAGATTGCATCGTTTGCATTGTTAATGGCTTGGCCAAGAGCACTAGCTTGTGAGCGCAAAGAATCAGCAATCGCCATACCTGATGCGTCATCAGCAGCGGTGTTGATTCTCAAACCTGTAGAAAGTTTCTCCAAAGAGCTGCTAAGGTTACGGTTGTTAGCAGTACTAGCTACGTGGGCATTCATTGCCGCAACGTTTGTGTTAATACGGAAACTCATCTTAAATCCTTTTAAGTATATTTCAGCATCCTTGCTGTTACAAACTATATCGCACTATTACAAAAAAACTTTATACCTTTTTTAAAATTTTTTGTACAATACTCTAAACCATACCATCTCAAGGATATTTTATGCAATTTACCACACCACTAAAAAGCAATAGCACCAAAATAATGCTTCTAGGCAGCGGCGAGCTTGGCAAAGAAGTTGTCATAGAGGCTCAGCGTTTAGGTATTGAAACTATTGCTGTAGATTCATACCCCAATGCACCGGCACATCTTGTGGCAAACCGCGCTTATGTAATTAATATGAAAGATAAAGATGAGCTTTTAGAGGTTATTCGCAGAGAAAGGCCAGATTTCATTTTGCCTGAGATTGAAGCTTTAAATATTGATGCACTCATTGAAGCAGAAGATGAAGGTTTTCACGTAATTCCCAATGCAAATGCAGTAAAACTTACAATGAATCGAAAACATATTCGTCAATTTGCTGCCAAAGAGCTTGGTTTAAAAACGAGCAAATATCGCTTTGTAAGTGAATTTGAAGCTTTTGAAAAGGCAATAGATGAAATTGGTATTCCTTGCGTTGTAAAGCCTGTGATGAGCTCTTCGGGTCATGGTCAAAGCATAGTTAAAACTAAAGATGAGATTCAAAAAGCATGGGAAGGCGCAAAAGAGGCTAGAGGAGATGCAAGCGAACTTATTGTAGAAGAGTTTATACCCTTTGATTATGAAATTACTCTCTTGACTGTTCGTACGGAAGAGGAGACGCTATTTTGCAATCCAATAGGTCATATTCAAAAAGATGGAGATTATGTGCTTAGCTGGCAGCCAGCACCGATGAAAGAGGCGCTTTTGCAAAAAGCAAAAGAGATGGCAAAGCAGGTTACTGACGGACTTGGAGGACGTGGTCTTTTTGGAGTTGAATTTTTTATTAAAGGTGATGAAGTCTATTTTAGTGAGTTAAGTCCTCGTCCACATGATACAGGAATGGTAACCTTAATTACCCAAAGCCAGAGTGAATTTGCTTTACATGTAAGGGCAGTTTTGGGATTGCCGCTTGATTTTACATTTTATGGTTCGGGTGCAAGCGGGGCTTTTAAAAGCGAGGTTGAATCAAATGTTCCGGTTTTAGAAATTCCAAAAAGCGCTTTTAGCAAAAACTCTTACGTGCGAGTTTTTGGAAAACCGATCTCCCATAAGGGCAGACGTATGGCAGTAGCTTTGGTTTTAGATGAGATTGAAGAGGCAAAAAAGAGAGCAAAAGAGATTGTAGCTAGCATAAAAGGGTGATGAAAATGGAACCATTCTTGCACTTTAAGTGAAAAAACAAAGGAGTGCAAAATGGAGAAAAAAGAGGCTAGAAAAGAGTTTGCTAAATTAAAGCGTGTTGCCACTGAGCTAGCTGGGCAAGTGCATGATATTGTGGAAGAGAGATTGTGGGATGATTATACAAAATTGCCAAATTTGAGTGAGCAATTGGTAAAAGCTGTAAATGAAGCAATGGAGTTTAAAAAAGCCCACAATCTCTAAAAATAGCTATCGTAAGCTATTTTTAAAAGGGTTAATCCAACCATAATTAAAAAGAGTGTTCGTATAAATTTTACCTCTTTTTTAATGACCATGTTTGAGCCTATGTAAGCGCCAATAATTTGACCAAATCCCATTAAAAAGCCAATTAAAAAGAGCAGATGGCCGTTTAGTATAAAAACGCCAAGGGAGACGATATTGCTAGTAAAATTCATCACCTTTGTTTGAGCAGTGGCTTTTTTGAGGTTAAAGCCCATGAGTCCTACAAAGGCAATTGTCCAAAAAGAGCCAGTTCCAGGCCCAAAAAAACCATCATAAAATCCAATTGCTAATCCAAAAATTAGGAAAAAAAGATTTTTGCTTATCAGTGCGCGTTTGTCAATTGCGCCCATATTTGGCGAAAAGAGCGTATAAAGAAAGATTGCCAAAAGCATGAGTAAAATGAGTTTGGCTAAAAAGTCCGGATCTATTAGTAAAACCGCATAAGTTCCCAAAATAGCGCCCAAAAAAGTGTAGCAAATGCCTACCCAAACTTCATTTAATGAGATGAATCCTTTACGTATAAAATTTAGTGATGCCATACCGCTTCCAAAGGTTCCTTGGAGTTTATTGGTTGCTAAGGCTTCATGGGGCGGGATGCCTGCTGCTAAAAGTGCAGGGATTGTAATTATCCCTCCACCTCCAGCGATTGCATCAATAAAACCTGCTAAAATGCTAACACCAAATAAGATGATATATGTAAAAAGTTCAAGTTCCATACTATGCAGACTTGACAAATAAGAATCCGCCAGCTCCTATCATGGTGCTGCCTGCTGCAATATCTACGCGGCGCAATGCCTTTGGGCTTGTAAAAAGTTTTTTAGCACGATGAGCCAGCCATGCGTAAGTCATTAAAACGCTTCCAAGCACAATTGAGACAATAGATACAACTATAAGGAGATCTTTGTTAGTTAGGTTTTGTAGATCTACAAAAGTTGGCAAAAAACTAAGATAAAACAAGATAACTTTGGGGTTTCCAAGGGTAATAAAAAACCCACTCATAAAACTTGCTTTAAAAGAGCCTTTTTCTGGGCTTTTTATTTTATGCTCACCTTCGTTTGTGTGTAAAATTTTTACTCCAAGATAGATAAGATACAAAGCGCCAATATACTTTATAATAATAAAAACATTTCCCATAAGCAAAGCAATGGCGCTAAGCCCATAAATAGCCATCAGTAAAAAGATTAAATCTCCCAAAACACATCCAAGAGCCACAAGAGCACCATGACTAAAGCCATTTGCTAGCGCCCTTGCAGTTACTGCAAAGACTCCAGGTCCTGGGCTTATAGCTAAAAGCATCATCGCTCCAGCAAGGGCAAATAGGTCAACAAGTGCCACAATTTTCCTTTACATGTAAAGATAAACCAGCCATTTTATCATAAAGCCATTGGTTTTAGTGGGCAATTTTAAATCAAGACAGAAACAAGTCAGCTGTGGTATAATCACCTAGCATTTAAAAACTTGGATAACTAAGTAAAATTAGCTATTCATTAAAAGGATAGAAAATGGCTATTGTTGAATTTTTGGGACCAATTG
>DDHL01000056.1:0-212 GCA_002352945.1 Campylobacteraceae bacterium UBA1877
TTCTAAAGTGTGGTATGGTGCATCACTCATTAGGGTAAGATCAAAGGCCTTGCCGTCTCTTTTTCGATAAAAAGTTATATTATCATCATTTTTTTGCAGATTATAAAGAGGACTATTTTTCTTATGGGTATAGGCAATCTCTTTTGGAGCTGGAACCTTTCCATTTAAATCGATAAGCGTTTGGGCTTTATCATACAAAGAGTACTCTCTAT
>DDHL01000056.1:441-2207 GCA_002352945.1 Campylobacteraceae bacterium UBA1877
GGAGTATGGCAATCTTTGCATGCAATATCTACTGCATACTCCATATGGTCATGCTCTCTGCCATCTCCCATAACTCCCTTTTCGCTATGGCAATCAATACAATCTAAGCCGGCTTTTTCATGGTGGATATCTGCTGGCAGTTCATAATAGAAACGGTGAGAATCTAGCTTATTTGAGAGTTCTCCATGCTTATAAGGAGTTCCATACCCTTCGCTCTCAAATTGACCAATGTAAGAGATTCCAATGCGGTTTGATCTATTGTGGCACTTTAAACAAGTATCGGTTTGTATCCTTGTAGTAAATTGGGTGTGAAACTCATTTTTAGTTTCGCTCTCTCGATGGCAATCTGCACAGCCTCCACCTTTAGCAAGGCTTTGGTCATGAAAGACTTCCTCTTTTTGGTTCACATGGCATGAGGCGCAAGCTTTATTAAAATGGCTTTCGGCTAACTCTTTTGCATAATGTTTATCTTTAAATCCTTGCGATTTTTCAACCCACTGCTCTAAAAGCACGTCTTTAATTCCTTTTTGGGTTTCCATTGGGCTAAGAAGTACTCTATTGATTATCTCAGCATGACACTCTCCGCATGCATCTTTTGCGTATTCAAGTCTTGATGGGTTTAAAATAATTCCTTCATGCGCATCGCTTGGGTTTGTTGCATACTTATTTCCTTTATGACAAGAAGCACAGCCCATAACTTCAACTGGGTGGGATTTGCTTAAGCTCTTATAGTCTTGATGGCAGCTTACGCATTGGTCTGGAGTACTTACTTTTGCAACAGGAACTTGTAGCCTTTGTGTCATATAAAAAATCACCGCAAGGGATGAGGCTATAACAACTATTTTAAATAAAAGAGAATACCGCATAGACAATACACCATAAAAGTAGTAAAACTCGCAAAAGAGTTCTATGTTTTTCTAAATAGAAATAGCCCAAAAGAGTTAAAAATGGAAAAAATATTACAAAATCTACAACAATGGGCGAAACTCCTAACATCAAAAGGTTTTCTGCACTTTTAAAAAACCATGGACCGGTTACATGTATATTTGTTGCATCCGGAGCAACATCTTTTGGCATGGTAAAAATCATCATTAAAAAAAGACTTAGTCCCAACCCAATACTCCAATACTTTGTCCTAAAGGTTTTTACATGTACTAATAGCCCATAAGTTAAAATAAGAGGTAAAAAGAGAATATGCCATATATAATATTTCCAAATAAAGATTGAAGAATCTTCAAAAAGAGGTACAAAGTAGTTTAAAAGTGGTGTTTGTTTTAATAAAGATATGGCAATTTCTCCAGCCGAAAGACCACTTAAGTCTGCTTTTAAAATATAGCCAGTAAACATTACAAAAAAGAGTGCTGCTAAGGCCAAAATAGAGTAGTTCCACGAACTTTGACCTATTCTAATCTCACGCTTTCTTAGCTCAAAAACAATATGAACAAGAGACATTATCAAAAATGCTTCTGAGCTAAAATAGTGAAGTTGTCTAAAAATATCTCCATAGGGAATTAAATAGGTCAGTTTTTGCACACTCTCATAAGCTACGGATGGCTTGTATACAAAAGCAACAATTAGTCCGCTTATGATACTTACATTAAATAGTGCAACACACACCCAAGAAATCATATAGCCCATTGTTATCCAATATATAAAATATTATCTTCAATCCGAGATGGAATAATATCAAGATCTCTTGTAGCTGGACCTTTAAGCACCCTCCCGTCAAAAGAGAATTCACTACTATGACAGGGGCAGACGAAACG
>DDHL01000056.1:2441-5620 GCA_002352945.1 Campylobacteraceae bacterium UBA1877
TCTCATCAATATTTAAAACGCAGCCCATATGTGTGCAGTGAGCGCTGTAAGTTACGATTTGATCCCCCTTTTTTTGAATCAAAACCTTGTCAATTTTAAAGATATCTGAATTGATATCCGATAGAGGAATTGTTAAAGAGATTTTTGATACCTCTTCAAATCTTGCATATTTAACAAGGGGATAAATAAAAGTTCCTGCCCCAAAGTAGGGCAAGAACTTAACAAAACTCCTAACAAAAAAACGACGTTTTGTATCAACATCCTTCAAGCTGAGGGGCTCCTTCAGATGGACTTGGGCCAGCATTTGCTTGAGACTCTTCTACAACAGTTCCAAACTCTGGAATCTCACCATAGTCGGCCATTTGCTGTATTATATCATTATAATTTGCCCATGCAAGCATATCCCAGCTGTTTGCTTAGATAGCTTTTTTAGCATAGGCTTGAGCAAGGTCCAAATTTCCATTTTCAACAGCCTCGCGAGAAAGCTTCATGTACTTTTCGCAAAGGGCTTTATCCATTTTGTACTCTTGGCCTGTTGCGTTAAGATTCATAAAAACGATACTTAAGGCAAAAAGTGACCCCAAGATTAACAATCCATACTTCTTCATCTATCTCTCCTTAATAGTTTACAGTAACATAATATACATTAGGTTCAGCACCAGAAGACTCTTTGAGTCTTGTGATGGAAGTGGCATCTTTTAGCACTTTTGAAACCTTGCTTTCAGGATCATTAAGATCACCAAAAAGCCTTGATTCGCCCACGCAAGTTGTAACACAAGCAGGCTCCAAGCCAGCTGTAATTCGAGGAAAACAGAAGGTGCATTTATCAACTGTTTTTGCCTCTTCATCATAGTATCTTGCATTATATGGGCATGCTACCATACAGGCTTTACAGCCTATACATAAATCTGGAAGCACTAATACGATGCCATCCTCTTCTCTTTTAATGCTAGATCCTGTTGGGCATACATCTACACATGGAGCATTATCGCACTGGTTACAAAGTACAGGCAAAAAGTTTACCTTTGCTTTGCCAAAGCGATCTTCATCTTCAACCTCAAAAACATGGGTTCTGTATGCTTCTTTAATTGGTGCTACATCCCACTCAGTTTTACACGCAACATAGCATGCGTCACAACCGATACAGCGGTCTGCAACAATAACCATTGCAAGATTTTTCTCTTTTTTTCTTGAATTAATGATACTCATTTGCCATGCTCCCATTACGCTTTTTTAATGGTAACAAAACCATTATTGAAGCCAACTGCTCCACTTAGTGGGTCAACATCGCGACTACAAAAGTCTGTATCACTAATACCCACATTATAGCCTATAGACCATGCTTTACTTAAGTGTCCAAAGCCATGGTGAATAAAGACACAATTCTCTTTTATTCTATTTGTTATTTTAATCTCATGTGGCTTTGAAGAAAAGTTTGTCACAGTATTGGTTACTATTACCTTATCCCCTTTTTCAAGCCCCAATTTTTGTGCATCTTTTGGATTTATCCATATTGGATTATTGCTATGCACCTCCATCAATACCCAGTTATTTTGTGAACGGGCATGGGAGTGATTTGGCGCTCTCCCCATAAGCAGCCTAAATTCGCCATCATTTGGCATTTTTGGATCTGTATAAACTGGCATTGGAGCATAAGCATCTCCACGCTCTTTATAGAGTGGCTCAAAATCTGGCACATAAAGCTGAATTTTTTGAGTTTGGGTAAAAAAGTGGAGTTTTTTTCCAGATGCGCGAGGATACATATCCACATCATGAAAAACTAATGTACCCTTGGTTAATAACTCTTGAGCCTGCTCTGGTTCTAAGCTTGCAATCAGCTCTTCAGTGCATTGAGCTGGGCTTTTAGAGAAAAACTCTTGTACGTCAAATTTTTCAGCAAGTCCTTTGAATATATCAAAAGCAGATTTTGTATCATAAAGTGGTGGAATAGCTGCTTTTCTAAGTGTTACAAAAGGAATTGCATCTTTTTGGATATAAGGCTCATCATCCCTTTCAAGATAGGTAGATTCAGGCAAGACCACATCAGCATAAAAAGCGCTATCATTTAACTGTGTATCAATAGAAACAATAAGATCTACTTTATCCATTGCTTCAAAGAGTTTGCCAGTTTGTCTAGCGCCATGGCCTAATGGATCGGTTCCATAAAGCAACCACGCTTTAATTGGATACGGATCTTCTGTTCTTGTTGCCTCATAAAGAGCATCTGCAATACCAAGGTTTGTTGGGGCAAATGGGAATTTAGTTCCAGCTCCATCGGCTCTTTCAATGTATGGTACATCAGGACGTGGATATTGAGGTTTTTTGATTGGCGCATTGCTTCTAATAAATTGTCCTCCAGGCACTCCCACGTTACCCATAAGTGCATTTAAAATTGCAATGGCGCGTACAGTTTGTACATCATTTCCATAGCGAGAAATCCTTCTAGGAGGAATTGCAAGAACATGCGGTGCTGCTGCTGCAAACTCCCATGCAATTTCTTCAATCTCTTTTGCCTTAATGCCTGTTTTGGCCTCAGCCCACTGTGGAGAGTACTGTTTTACATGCTCTCTTAGCTCATTATAACCATAGCAATACTCTCGAACAAAATCTAAGTCGGCTAGATTATCTCGCATAATTACATGGATTAAAGCTAGAGCTAGAGCCATGTCGGTTCCAGGGTTAATTTGCAACCATCGGCTTGCTCTTACGGCACTTTCGCTATATCTAGGGTCTACATAAACAAGCTTTGCGCCCCGTGCCAAGCCCTCAACAAAGCGCTCAGCTTCACCTACGTGTACAGCTCCGGCAACATTTCGTCCAAAAGAGATCATATATTTTGTATTGGCCATATCATAAATTTCGTGACCACTTACTCCATAACCAAAAGTCTTTGACCAAGCAATCTCTCTTGAGCCAACACATTGGGAGTATGAAGGCTGAACCACGTTTGGTGAGCCAATAGCATTTGTAAATGCTCTAGCGTATTTTCCACCGGTTCCATGTAAAAATGTGGCTAAAGACTCCTCACCGTATTGGTCAAAAATCTCAGTTAATTTCTCATGTACATATGTAAATGCCTCTTCCCAGCTTACTCTTTTCCATTTTCCTTCACCCCTTTTTGCGGTACGAATCATTGGGTATTTTGGACGGTCTGGATCGTATGTGGAGTAAAGGCCGGC
>DDHL01000101.1:0-2081 GCA_002352945.1 Campylobacteraceae bacterium UBA1877
TTTGCATGAAGCTTTTTTATAATATTGACAAAATCTTGACTAGCACGCTTTAACTCTTCAATACTCTTTGCCCTTCTAACCTGCACTGAGACAAGATAGGTATGATTTGCAAAGTAGCTTAGCAAATCCAACTGCTCTAAAACTCCTACAATCTTACCCTGCTTTGTTACAACAATGCGTTTGATTGAATTTTTTGTAAGAATTAATAGAGCATTAAAAAGAAAATCATCCTCTTCAATACTAATAATTGGACGAAGAGCGATTGGTCCAATGGGGGCAAACTTATCATAATTTTTATATATCAACTGATGCCTTATAACACTATCGGTTACAATTCCATAACTGCCAGCCTTTTGATCATCTACAATGATGCAATTTGTAGTCATATTATCCATCTTTTTTAAGGCATCTAAAACTGGTGTTTTTGCCGATACAATGCAAGGTTCATGAATGTATGAATCGTGTATTTTTGCTATCATAAATCCAGATAATTGGGTACTATACTCTTTTTGTTTGGCTGATTGGATACGGTTAGCTAAATCTGTTAAAAAGTAAGATTTAAAAGCTTCATTACTATTTAAAAGGGCTTTAAAGTCCTCTTTTTTTAGCTCAAAACAGATGAGCTCCTCATGCACCCTAAAAGTATCTTCACTTTTATTATATATAAGTGCATCTGCATCAAAAGAGCTTTGACTGTGGTGGACCTTAATGAGCTCATTGTTATGGTATTCTCCAACCTCACCTTTAATGATAATATATAAAAATTGGGGCTTAATTGTTGGCGAAATAAGCACACTATCTTTTGGGTAGTACGCTATTGTCATAGCCTTTGTAGCTTTTTCAATCTCCCTTTGGCTAAGAAGGCCAAAGGGGTATATTGAGCGCAAAAATTCCCCATGATCTTGCAAGCTCATACAACCTCCTTGAGGATAAATTATGGCGCACTTTTGCTAAGCTGCATCTAAACCCCGACCAAAAGAGCAAGCCGGGGTTGCAAAAAGTAACTTTTAATGAGAGTGTGCAGCTTTAGCACCGCGGGGCACCCTAATATTTTCAACCAAGCCTTGAATATGAGCTGGCGGTGGCGGAGTGAGATTTGAAACAACATAAGCAACAATAAAGTGTAAAACCATGCCAACTGTTCCAATTCCACTTGGGGCAATTCCAAAAAGATAATCACTCTTATCTCCGCCCATAAATACAAAGTAGACTATATAACTAAAAGTGAAGATAAGTCCGGTTAACATTCCGGCAATTGCACCCTCTTTGTTCATGCGTTTATAAAATATTCCCATAAGAATAGTGGGGAAAAATGATGCTGCTGCTAAACCAAAAGCAAAAGCAACAACCTGAGCAACAAAACCAGGAGGATTAATACCTAAATACCCAGCAACAACAATGGCTACAATCGCAGAAATTCTTGCTGTGGTAAGCTCAGCTTTATCGCTTAGTTTAGAACGGCCAGTATTTTTATCATACATTAAAACCTTGCCTAGTAGATCGTGGGAAATTGAAGTTGAAATTACCAAAAGCAAACCAGCTGCAGTTGAAAGAGCTGCTGCTAAACCTCCAGCTGCAATAAGGGCAATAACCCAATTTGGCAATCCTGCAATTTCGGGGTTAGCAAGAACGATAATATCCCTATCTACATAAAGCTCATTAATAATTTCACCATTTGCGCGCATTTGATCGGCGCTTTGGGTGTGGGGTGCTGCTGCATTGGATGTTAAGCGCTGCCCATACTCTCCAACTCCATCTATAAAATGGGGCTTTCCTTCAAAAGCTGCTCCGTTGGCGTATTGAATTTTTCCATCGTTATTTCTATCATTCCAAGCTAAAAGTCCCGAATTTTCCCATGTTTTAAACCACGCTCCATCGTTTGTGCTTCCATCTAAGTGTTTGGCCTCGCCATTGATAAATGCCTCATACTCAACATTTTGGATATTTTTAATGAGGTTAATCCGTGCAAATCCTGCAACTGCTGGGATGGATGTGTACATAATTGCAATAAAAACCAAAGCCCAACCGGCAGAAATTCTTGCACCCTTAACAGTTGGAGTTGTAAAAAAACGAACAATAAC
>DDHL01000101.1:2301-8541 GCA_002352945.1 Campylobacteraceae bacterium UBA1877
AACAATAACATGAGGTAGACCCGCTGTTCCTAACATTAAAGCAGCCGTTAACATAAATACATTCAAAGTTCCAGAGATGCTTGAAGTATAAGCTGCAAAGCCTAAATCTTGTATGGATTGATCAAGAGCGTGTAAAAGATAGGTTCCCTTATCAATCATTTCAATTCCATTATCAAATTCAAAAGCGATTTTTCCGCCAAGTCCTAGCTGGGGCAAAAAGGTGTCTGTAACTTGTAGTGAGAGAAATATTGCTGGAATTGTAAAGGCAAAAATCATCACCACATACTGGGCAACTTGAGTATAGGTAATCCCTTTCATTCCACCAAGTACAGCATAGACAAAAACGATTGCCATACCGATGATAACACCAGTATTTATATCAACTTGTAAAAAACGCGAAAAGACAATCCCAACTCCTCGCATTTGACCTGCAACATAGGTAAATGAGATAAAAATTACACAAATTACCGCAACCGTTCTTGCAAGATCTGAATAGTACCTATCGCCCACAAAATCAGGAACTGTAAATTTTCCAAATTTTCGTAGATACGGAGCTAAAAGCATTGCAAGAAGTACGTATCCTCCGGTCCATCCCATCAAGTAAGCAGAACCGTCGCTTCCTGCAAAAGCAACTATACCAGCCAATGAGATAAAAGAGGCTGCACTCATCCAATCAGCACCGGTTGCCATCCCGTTTAAAACTGGATGTACACCACCGCCAGCTACATAAAACTCTTTTGTAGAACCAGCCCGTGACCAGATAGCTATGCCAATATAAATTGCAAAAGAGAGCCCTACAAATAGATAAATTAAAGTTTGTAATTCCATTTTTATCCCCTATTCATTTACATCATATTTTTCTTCAATGCGTTCCATCAATTTGGCGTACACAAAAATCAAAATCACAAAAATATACATGGAACCTTGCTGAGCAAACCAAAAGCCAAGCTTATACCCGCCAAACTCAATAGCATTGAGTTCTTCCATAAAAATAATCCCACACCCAAACGAGACAATAAACCAGATTGCAAGTAGCTTTAAAATAGTTGCAATATTCTCTTTCCAATAAGCATTGGCAGCTTCTTGATTCATCTTAGCTCCTTTTGTAATGAATTTAAACAGATCTTTGCACAAAGATGCGTTCCATTTAAATGGTAAAAAAGAAACATAGCATTAGCGTAGCATTTAGTAAATTTTGATTTATTTTTATTTTTTATTTATTTATTGTAGAAATTAGTAACATTATTTTGAAATATTTTCCATTTTTTAAAAAATATAAAGTAGAAATTAAACACTTTCTTGAAGTCTTAGCTATTTATAAAATATTAAGCTTTATAAATAAAAATAAATAGTTACTATTTTATACATATTCTTTACATGTAAATGGTTAGAGCAGTTTTGTCCTAATAAAGTTTAGATAGATTTCATAAGTAGCCAAAAATTTTTCAGATAAGTTTTTTGGAAGTAAATAGGATTTAAAAACCTTCAAGCAATAAAGCAGCAACTTTTGAAGCTAAAAGCTCATAGCCCTTATCGTTTGGGTGGACGCTATCGCTTTTTAAATCTGGATTATTAATAATTTGGGCAAGAGCTTCAGGGATAAACAAAAGATCATACTCATCTGCTAACTCTTCATAAAATTTTTCCACACTCATGCTAAAACCCGAAAAATTGGGCACTCCAATGAGTAAAACTTTAGCGTTATTTTCATGAATAAGCTCTATCATGTGCTGCAAATTTTTTTTGGTATCTGCTAAGTTGTAGCGCCTTAATATATCATTTCCGCCATGACATAAAATAACAATATCTGGCTTATATTTTTCAAGCACTTTTGGCAATCTTTTCAAGCCTTCATCGCTTGTTTCACCAGGTACACCCTCGTTAATAACTGCAGTTTTTAAAATTTCGCCCAATCTTTCAGGATAGCTCTTTTTTGCACCAACTCCTTTTGTGATACTATCTCCAAAAGCTACAATTTTTATCTCTTTTAGTATTTGCATGTTTTTATCGTACTCCAATGAACTTGGTTTTATAAACTTTGAATAACTCAAAAATAAAACAAAAAGTAAAAAAATGGTTACAATAAGTTTCATGTCAACCTTTACATGTAAGAGTCTTTGGAATATAATACGCCTCTATTTTATCAATTTTAATACGGAAGAACCAACTTGAATTTACCCTTTAGTAATCAAACCATTGGAATTATTGCAGTTATTAGTGCAACTCTTGTTTGGGCTAGCTCTTTTATTGCCTTAAAAATTGCACTCGAAACTATGGAGCCAATGAGTATAATTTTTGGACGGATGCTGTTTGCATCTATCGTTTTTTGCTTTTTTTGGAAATATTTTAAAGGCTTAAACTTTAGCAAAGAAGATATAAAGTATCTTCTTCTCATGGTTTTTTTAGAGCCTTGCTTATATTTTGTTTTTGAAATAAAAGCTTTGCAATTTACTTCCGCTTCACAAGCTGGAGTTATCACTTCAACCATGCCTCTTTTAGCTGCTATTGGAGCTGGAATCTTTTTGGGCGAAGCTATTACAAAAAGGCTTCTTTTAGGCTCAATTTTAGCTATTTTTGGAGCAATTTGGCTAAGCCTTGAAGCCTCTGTGCAAGATTATGCACCAAATCCTATTTTAGGAAATTTACTTGAATTTTTAGCCATGCTTTGCGGGGCTGGATATACAATTATAATGAAACATTTAACAAAACGATTTAATGCTATCTTTTTGACTGCAATCCAAGCTTTTGCAGGAACAATTTTTTATCTTCCATTGGCTCTTTGGGAGTGGCAAGGCGCAATGCCAACAATTACTTTTGAGGGCTTTTTGGCAATGCTATATTTGGGAGTTTTTGTCACCCTTGGAGGATATGGACTTTTTAATTTTTCCCTATCTAAATTGCCCGCTTCTAAAGCCTCAGTATTTGTTAATCTTATCCCTGCATTTGCGGTTATTTTAGCCTTTATCGTTTTAAAAGAGACCCTTAATGTAAATCAAATTTTAGCCGCTGGGGTAATTTTCCTTGGCGTTTTTATAACACAAACCAAAAGTAGGAAGGTAGGATGAATATAGCTGTATTTTGTGGTTCTAGTCGCGGCACAGACCCAGAGTATGCCGCAAAAACTGAAATTTTTGGAAAAGAGCTAGCACGAGCCGGCCACAATCTTGTCTATGGCGGCGGACATGTTGGCTTGATGGGAGTGGTTGCTGATGCGGTTTTAGAAGAAAATGGTCACGTAACTGGTGTAATTCCACTCTCTTTAGAGCAAAAAGAGTTGGCACACAATAAAATAAGCGAATTGCACGTTGTAAAAAATATGCACGAAAGAAAAGCCCTTATGGCAAACCGAGCCGATGCCTTTGTTGCACTTCCCGGCGGCGTTGGAACCTTAGAAGAGATTTTTGAAGCGTGGACTTGGGCTCAGCTTGGTTATCACAAAAAGCCAGTTGCATTTTTAGAAATGAATGGATTTTATGCCCAACTTTTTGCCCAAATGGACCATATGACTCATGAGGGTTTTATCCAACCAATCCACCGCGAAATGATTATAATCGAACAAGATCCCAAGCGCCTGCTTGAGCGCTTAGAGACCTATATTCCACCAAAGAACAAGTGGGAGTAACCTTTACATGTAAAGGTTAAACAAAAAAGACATATCCCGATTTTGGACCATGGGCGCCAATAACTAAAGATTGCTCAATATCTGCAGTTTTTGATGGTCCAGAGATAAAAAGTCCAAATCCGCAATTTTCAAAGCTAACCTTTTCGTAAGCTTCATGCATGGTTGGAACTATATTCTCTTTTGGTACGACCATGACAATGTTTTGGGCTAAAAAGTAGAGCGCTCTATGGTCATGCTTGGAACTAACCCAAACTGCTCCATTTTCTGCTACACCAAACTCCCCTTTTACAATCGCCAAATCGACATTGTTTAAATCGTGTGGATCTTTTATGGATTGCAAGTTCACATTTCCTAAATTGCACTCAGACACATTTGAGGCAATAACTTTTGCATCGCCAAAAATTTCCAAAATCTTTTCATCAAGCTTGCTAATATCATCTACAACAACGCTCTTGCCACCAACACTTTTTAAAGCCTCTTTAAACTGTATAAGATTATTCTCAAAATGCATACTCTCAAAAGTGCTCAAATCTGGGAGATTTGGAACATCTGAGTATTTGTATTGGCGAATACTTTGTAAAATTGTCTCTTTTGAACTCATTTTTCACCCCTTTTGCGCTCATTGTAAAGCTCTTGAAAACTCTTTTTTGGAAATTGGGGCATTTGGCGGTATTTTCCCCATACATTCATTTTGTTATACAAAAGTTTATCTGGAAGTAAAGGCACAACTTTTCGAGCAATTTTACCAGCTAGATTAAAAATTTTTGGATGTTTAAAAAGCCACGCTGCAAAATTTAAAGCCCGCTCTTTTTTAGGATCCAACAAGCCTGCGTTTACCACACTTTGGCGCTGAAAATAGATCTGTTGGTGCAAATCGATTTTAACTGGACACACATGTGTGCACGATGCACACAATGAACACGCATAAGGGAGTGTTTTGTGGGCTTTTAAATCCCTACTTGGCCCAAGGGTTGAGCCAATTGGGCCTGGAATAGTTGCCTCGTAACTAAAGCCTCCACTTCTTCTAAAAACTGGACATGTATTCATACAAGCTCCACATCGGATACAATTAAGTGAACGGCGAAATTTTTGCGAGCCTAGAATTGGCGAACGGCCATTATCTACAATAATCACATGAAGTTCACCACCCTCTCGTGGAGCATGATAATGAGAGGTGTAAGAAGTAATTGGTTGGCCTGTTGCACTCCTTGCTAACAAACGTGTAAAAACAGCCAAATCACTTAGCCGCGGAATAAGCTTTTCAATCCCCATGCAGGCAATATGCACCTTTGGAAGAGTTGCACCCAAATCTGCATTGCCCTCATTAGTACAAACAACAAATCCACCAGTTTCGCAAATTCCAAAATTAACTCCCGTTATTCCAACATCTGCGCCTAAAAACTTCTCTCTTAAATGGGCTCTAGCTGCCCTTGTAAGATAGGTTGGGTCATTATTGCCCGCTTGGGTTCCAAGATGCTTTTCAAAAGTTTTAGAAACATCCTCTTTTTTTAAATGGATTGCTGGCAAAACAATGTGAGATGGCGGCTCTTTGCGAAATTGGACAATTCTCTCACCCAAATCTGTGTCGACAATCTCAATGCCGTTACTTTCTAGAAATGGATTTAAATGGCACTCTTCGGTGAGCATCGATTTGCTTTTTACAACCTTTTTTGCATTGTGCAGGTTTAAAATCTGCAATACGATTCTATTGTGTTCATCTGCATTTTTTGCCCAATGTACTTGAATTCCACGAGCCTTTGCATTCTTTTCAAACTGCTCTAAATAGGTATCTAAATTTCCCATAGTATGGGTTTTTATCTGCTCGGCCGCTCTTCGCAGCTCCTCCCACTCTGGCACACTCTTGCTTGCAAGATCGCGTTTTTGTCGAACAAACCAAAGTGCTTTATCGTGCCAATGTGTGCGCTCTATATCAGCTGTAAATTTAGCTGCGAGTTCTGGATGTCCCATGTGGATCCTCCCCATTGAGAATTTGAACAATATGCATTACACGAAGTGGCTTTCCTTCGCGGCGTATGAGCCCGTCCATGTGCATCAAACAAGACATGTCTGCACCTGTGATAACTTCAGCACCTGCATTTAAATGGTCCGCAATGCGATCTTTGCCCATAAAAGCCGAGATAGCACTCTCTGTAACCGCAAAAGTTCCGCCAAAACCGCAGCACTCATCAGGACGGGAGAGCTTTACAAGCTCGATTCCATCAACTTTTGACAAAAGAGCTTCTAATTTATTAAAGTAAGGAATGTTGCGCTCACTAGGCGAGCCAAGACCAATTTCGCGGTGAGAGTGGCAGCTGTTGTGAAGTCCTACTTTATATGGAAAACTTACATTAAAAGATTGGGGTTTTATAATATCATGCAAAAACTCACAAACCTCAAAAGTTTTGTTTTTAAGAGATTCAAAATCAGGATTTCCTTCTAAAAATTGGGCATACCCATTTCGCACCATCGACACACAACTTCCACTTGGCCCAACAATGTACTCATAATCCTTAAAAAGCTCTACAAAGTGCAAAGCTAACTCTTTCATATCTTTTGTGCAGCCAGTGTTAGCCATGGGCTGTCCACAACAAGTTTGCTCTTGTGGATACTCCACATCC
>DDHL01000101.1:8744-11608 GCA_002352945.1 Campylobacteraceae bacterium UBA1877
GGATACTCCACATCCAAACCCTGTTTTTCAAGCAACTCTAAAGTGGCCATAGAAGCTCCAGGATAGAGTTCATTCATATAACAGGGTATAAAAAGCCCAATTTTCATGATAATTACTCCTAAATGAGTTTATAATTTTATTGTATCAAACTCTCCATGAAATATGGATGAAAAAATAAAATTTAGCTATTTTTAAGTTACACTGATAGAAAAACTCATTTTTTTTCCCGCTTTTACTTAACAAAAAATTACACTTTTATATTAATTTTAGGCTATTTAAAACGGGTATAAAAAAATTTATTTTTTGCGCCATTTTTGATACAATTTCGATACAAAATGAAATAAATTTTTGTTATAATCAATTTGCACAATTGTGTAAATTATTAAGGTAAGGATTGGATTTTATGCAAAATTACCAAGCACTCTGTATAGTAGGCAAGTCAAAAATCCAGTCTGTTTTAGAAGAAGTCCTAAAGGCTCATTTTATACATGTAAAAATTGTACAAAATACCGATGATGGGCTAAAAGAGTTTGAAAATAGTAGGTATGATTTTGTAATTATCGATGCAGATTCACCTTTTGCTAAAGAGATTGAATTAATTGAAAAAATTAAATCTGCATCTTTATTGATACCTGTTATTATTATTTCAGAGCCTGACGCAAACTTCCTTGCGCAAATTATGGAACTTGGAATTGAAGGATATGTTCGAAAACCTATTGAGAGTGAAAATTTAAAAAATCAAATAATAAAAGTCGTCAAAAAACATAAAATTATCTCCCAATCATATCACAACAGCGCTCTTCTTAAAGAGTATAAAGATGCAATAGATAGAAGTGCGATCGTTTCTAAAACCGACCCGAATGGAATCATTACCTATATCAATGAAGAGTTTGTAAAAATCAGCCAATACCAGCCCCATGAACTTTTAGGAAAACCCCACAATGTTATTCGCCATCCAGATATGCCCTCTTCAGTTTTTAAAAGCATGTGGGAGACTATTAAAGACAAAAAACCCTGGCAAGGCATTGTAAAAAATCGTAAAAAAGATGGTAGCACCTATTGTGTGCAAGCTTATATAAGCCCCATTTTAAATGAAAAAGGAGAAATCGAAGAGTATATTGCGATAAGACACGATATAACCGAGCTTGAAAATTATCGTGAAAATTTAGAACAAAAGCTACGCGAAAGTACAGATGAGATTATTAAAACTCAAAAAGAAGTTATTTATACAATGGGAACAATCAGTGAAAAGCGCAGCAAAGAGACTGGTTTACATGTAAAGCGCGTTGCAAGCTACTCATACATGTTAGCTAGACTTTATGGCTTAGATGAAAAAGAAGCTAGACTCATTGAACAAGCAAGCCCAATGCATGATATTGGAAAAATTGCTATTCCAGATTCAGTTTTGCAAAAACCAGGACCTTTGGATGAAAAGGAGTGGGAGATTATCAAAACCCATTCGTCTATCGGCTATGAAATGCTAAAACACTCTAAACGTGAACTTTTTCAAGCAGCAGCGATTATTGCTCACGAACACCACGAACACTGGGATGGCAATGGATATCCAAGAAATTTAAAAGGCGATGAAATTCACATATATGGCAGAATTACTGCAATTGCTGATGTATTTGACGCGCTAGGTCACGATAGAGTATATAAAAAAGCGTGGCCTATTGAAAAGATTATCGATTTTTTCAAAAAGCAAAGAGCAAAACAGTTTGATCCTGATTTAACCGACATATTTTTAAAGCATATCCATCAATTTGAACTTACCCGCCAAAATCTTAGCGACAATGACAGTGGGCTGCTTTTAGCGCAAAACTTTTAAATGCAAAAAGGTCTTTTTTATGCTATCCATAAATGGATATATGATTTGTGGCACATCAAACTCTAAAACTTGCGATAACTCAACCCATTTTCCATCTTGATGCTCAATTAACTCAATTTCATAACCATCATTAAAAGGGCAGGCAAACAGATGCAAACAGACTGTTCCATACCCATACTCAAAAACCTGTTTGCCAATATAAGCTTTAGGAGTTACTTTTATATTTAACTCCTCTTTAATCTCGCGGCGCAAACAATCTTCCAAGCTTTCGCCCTGCTCGATTTTTCCTCCTGGAAACTCCCACTTATTTGCCAAAACTTTCCCTTTTGGTCGCTTTGCCAAAAAGACCCTGGCACAATTGTCATATAAAACCGCCCCAACTGCTTCAATATATTTCATGATAAAATTCTTTGAACCCTTCCAATTTGTCCATCACTAAGACGCACTTTTATTCCATGGGGATGGGTTGGACTTTTAGTGAGTAATTTTTGCACAATCCCTTCGGTAAGTTCGCCTGTGAATTGGTTGGCTTTGAGCACAATTGCTACACGCTGGCCCACTTTTATCTGTGAGCGCACTTTTGTTTTCATGTTTAACCTCCAATTTGCTATGATTATACCATGCTTTTATAAAGGAGGTTTTTATGGATTTGCCCCTTGTTGCAATCGCTAAAAAATCGATTCAAGAGCATTTTAACTCAAAACACTTGCTTGATCGAAACTCGCTTATAGCTTCAAATCCATCACTAGCTCAAAATGCAGCAACCTTTGTTACTCTCAATTTAGATGGACAACTTAGAGGCTGCATTGGTTCGCTTGAGCCATATAGACCACTTTTGGATGATTTAATCGCCAATGCAAAAGCTGCCGCATTTGAAGATCCACGTTTTTATCCTCTTAGTGAAGATGAATTTAAAAAAGTGGATATTGAGGTTTCGCTGCTAACACCATCCGAGCCGGTTGCTTACAAGGATGTTGAAGATTTAAAATCCAAAATAACTCCTTTTAAGGATGGAATAATTTTAGAATACAATGGA
>DDHL01000101.1:11739-13346 GCA_002352945.1 Campylobacteraceae bacterium UBA1877
AAGCCACCTTTTTACCTCAAGTTTGGGAGCAATTACCAGATTTTGAACACTTTTTTAGCCACCTGTGTCAAAAGGCTGGATTGGGCGCTGATTGCTTAAAAAACCACCCTTTTATCCGCCGATATCAAGTTCGTAAATTTCGCCAATGACCTGTCCATACTGCGCCCATGCTTGCAAACTTGAGGTAAATGAGTTTGGAAAATGCGGAGTAAATTTTCATGGAAAAGGCATTGAGTGTGTAGTTTACGGACATCCAGAAGCGCTTAATATTGATCCGATTGAAAAAAAACCACTCTATCACGTTTTGCCAGGCTCTAGCTCCCTATCCTTGGGAACTGCTGGGTGTAATTTTCACTGTGATTTTTGCCAAAACTGGCAGCTTTCTCAAAAAAAGCCTAGTCAAAAAACGCCCTTGCTTTCTCCCGAAAAAATCGTCCAAATTGCCTACGATAACAATTGTGAATCAATCTCTTGCACTTATAATGAGCCTGCAATATTTTTTCCATATGCCAAAGATATTGCAAATAGCGATAAAAAACTCAAACACATTTGGGTAAGCAATGGTTTTTATTCACCCTTTACATGTAAAGAGTTGCCAAAGTTTGTTGATGCAATAAATATTGACTTAAAAGCTTTTAGCAAAGATTTTTACAAGCAAATCGGTGGTGATTTGGATGTTGTTTGTAAAAATTTAATCAAGCTTCATGAGGCTGGAGTTTGGATAGAGGTTACAACTCTTTTGATTCCAGGACGAAACGATAGTAAAAAAGAGCTTGAAGCCATTGCCGATTTTATTGCAAAAAATCTTAGCAAAACTGTACCTTGGCATATTAGCGCTTTTCATCCAGATTACAAAGCGCTAGATTTAAATCCAACTCCAATTCAAAGCCTTCAAGAAGCTTATAAGATTGGAAAAGATGCGGGATTAAACTATGTTTATCTTGGCAACTGTGGCTTAACAAACAATACTTTCTGTCCAGAATGTGGTAATATTCTTATTAAAAGAGACTATTTTCATTCAGAATTAATAGGCTTAGATGAGAATTTTTGCTGCCTTACATGTAAAAGACCTTTAGAAGGAGTTTTTTCATGAGCACAAGAGAGATGGTAGTAGCCGGACAGTTTTATCCAGACAATAGCAAGCAAATTGATGACTGGTTTGATCGCTGGAAGTCTGAGCCAATTCCAAAACGAAACTTCACTCCAAAAGCTCTTATTGTTCCTCACGCAGGCTACATGTATAGCGGACTGTGCGCATATAAAGCTTACAAACAGGTTCAAGAAAATATAGAGCAAGTTATTGTTATTGGGCCAAGCCATCGCATCGCTTTTGAAGGGGCTTCAGTTGGTTTGTTTAAACAAATCCAAACTCCTTATGGGAAAATTGAGTGCAATGAACACACTAATAAAACTCTTTTGGATTCCTTTTTTTGGCTAAATTATCTGCCAATTGCCCACAAAGAGCACTCAACTGAGGTACAGTTTCCATTTATCAAAAAGCTTTTCCCAAATGCTTGTGTAACAGAGATTGTTTATAGCTCAATTGATTCAAAAACGCTCTCAAACCTCATAGAAACTTGCTTAAAATTTCAAAACACCCTTATTGT
>DDHL01000101.1:13550-15612 GCA_002352945.1 Campylobacteraceae bacterium UBA1877
AATTTCAAAACACCCTTATTGTAATTAGTACAGATTTGAGTCATTTTTACTCACTTGAAGAGGCAAACAAGCTAGATAGCAACTGTATTGAAGCGATAAAAAATGTAAATACTGAAAAATTAAAAAATTGCGAAGCGTGTGGAATAGTTGGCATGAGCGCTTTGATTTTATCTGCTTTTAAGAATAAGTGGAATTCGCAAGTTATTGAGTATACAACAAGCTATGACCAAAGTGGCGATAAGAGCCAAGTCGTGGGGTATGTATCAGCAATCTTAGGATAACATTATAATAATTAATTAAAATTATGCTAAGATTGTAGCAAAGGAGTTGCTATGCCTTGGCATAATTTTTGTTTAGCATTGATTCTTCTTTTTTTTTACTTCCACACCCCTCAAGGCAGAACTATTTGCTTCAACACCCCAAAAAGATGAACTGATAATTGGCGTTTTAGCAAACAAGGATAATTTAGCTGAATATGAAAAGTATAAAGTGCTAGCAGACGCTCTTAGCAAAAAGGCTCCATACGAGTATAAAATATCCATAATTGATTTTGAAGATATTGAAGATGAGATCAAGCAAGAAAAGATTGATTTTCTCATTGCCAATCCATCTTTATATGTCATGTTTGAAGCTCAGCTAGGAATCATGCGAATAGCAACTCTCCAAAATTTTCACTGCGAAGACCGCTCAATATCAAAATTTGGCGGTGTTATCTTTACCTCTTCAAAAAATGATTTTATCTATGACATTGAAGATATTAAAAAAGCAAAAGATTCTAAAATTGTTGCAGTTGATAAAAACTCTTTGGGTGGATACATTGCCTTACGCTATGAGCTACTAAAAAAGTATGGCATCGATATACAAAGCCGGGTTGAGTTTTTGGGAAATCACGATGAGGTGGTTCGACATGTGCTATTTCATCCAAATGATATTGGAATTGTTCGAACAGATATTATTGAACAGATGGCCGACAAAGGTACTTTTGACATTGAGCAGATTCGGCCGCTTATCTCAAAAGATTATCCTTGTTTTCCTTTTATAATTAGCACTGAACTCTACCCGGAATGGGCTTTTGCGGCCATGCCTGCTACCTCTTTAGAGCTTGCAAAAAAGACTCTTGTTTATCTTTTGGATCTTAATAAAAGTGAATCAGAGATCATTTGGACAATACCGCTTGATTATAATGTTATTCACAAAGTTCATAAGTTCTTAAAGCTTCCTCCTTATGACGCTCCGATTTCTCTTAAAAGCTTTATAGCTACTTATAAAACCCAAATCATCTTTATGTTGATTGGCTCTGTTTTAACTTTGATTTTGCTCATAAGACTCATTATTACAAATAAAAAATATAACCATATAAATGCCAATTTAAATAGAATTGTTCATGAAAAAACTAGAGCACTAAAGCGAGTTAATGAGTATTTAAAAACCTTGGTTGATACTGATGATTTAACAAGAATTGCAAGTAGACGGTACTTTTTTGACCATAGCCGCAGCTACTTGCAGTTAAGCCTTCGAAATAGAGTTCCATTTTTTATACTTTCATTGGATATTGATTATTTCAAAAGAGTTAATGACACTTACGGACATGACGTTGGAGATATGGTTCTTAGCTTTTTTTGCGAACAAGTCGCTGAATGCCTGCGAAAAACTGACATTTTTGGAAGAATCGGCGGGGAAGAGTTTGGAATTTGCACCATTGATACAAATAAAGATGGTGTAATAAAGCTTGCCGAAAAGATTCGCTCTCATGTAGAAAAGAGTGCTTTTAAATTTGATGATATAAGTATAAATATAACTGTAAGTATTGGTATTGCTGGCGCAAAAGAAAACGAAAAGTGCATTGAGCCTATCTTAAGAAGGGCTGATAAAGCGTTATATGAGGCAAAATCAACAGGTAGAAACCGTATAGCAATAAACTAAATTTTACATGTAAAGCTTAGGCGCCAAATGCACCTAAGCTCTCAAAATATAAGTTTACATGTAAAGATTATCTTGCTTTAGCTTTTTTAATTGCATCAATAATCTCTTGAGGCTCACAGATAGCGTCAAAAATTTTCTG
>DDHL01000103.1 GCA_002352945.1 Campylobacteraceae bacterium UBA1877
CCCTCGTTATTGCTATTTTAATCACGTTTTTTACTACTCTTTCATGTTGGATAAGCTACCGGTTAATCCAGCCTTTAGTAGGAGAGGATATTTTTGATAGCGTAGATTTAACCCAAAAATACCTCATCTACATGATTATTGGTGCAACTATAGCTTCTGTTTTTGAAAACTGCTTACTCTACTTTTTTGGCGCAATGCCTTTTGATCACTTAGCCCAAAACACTATTGGATTCTTGGCTGGCAATTTTTCTGGCATGGTGATTCTTTCGTCTTTTTATCTTTTTTACGCTTCTAAAAACTTCAAAAGAAAATTTAGCCAATTAAAAGAGCCATTTTTTTGGCTCAATACACTTTTAAGCACCATTTTTACACTCTTTCTTTTAACTACCACATACCTTCATCGAGTGGAATTTTTTATCCTTATTCCGCTTTTAGTTATCTTGCTAAGATACCGAGAGGTTGGAATCCATATTAATGGCATTATCCTCTTTAGCGTTGGAATTTATGCCATTGTTTTGCAAAATGGAGCCTTGCAAGATCATTCTGCTTATAGTGTTATTCAGATGCAAATTTTTATCTTTTTTGTCTATGCCGCCGGCTACTCTCTTAGTGCCACACTCAATCAAGCCGACTCATTGCTGCACAACCAAGAAAAGGCAAATGAAGAGACACTCATTACCTTTGCTAACTTCATAGAAGAAAAAGATGCTTACACGGCAGGCCACTCAAGGAGAGTTGCCCAGTACGCAAGAGAGATTGCTAAGCAGATGGGGCTTAAAAAAGATGAAATTGAACTTGTCTATAAGGCTGGATTGATTCATGATATTGGAAAGATTATCACACCAGAAAATGTTCTTTTAAAGCCAAGTGACCTTAGTGATGAAGAGTATGATCTTATGAAGCAGCATGCGAGTGTTGGCTCAGATATGATAAGTAAAATCAGCCACTTTAAACCCCATGCAAAAATAGTAAGGCACCACCATGAATGGTTCAATGGCAATGGCTATCCTGATGGATTAAAAGGGCCTGATATTCCTTTGCTATCAAGGATTTTATGCATTGCTGACGCCTTTGATGCAATGACAACAAACCGCATTTATAAGCCTCGAAAAAGTATCAAAGAGGCTATCAAAGAGTTAGATTTGATGTCAAAAAAACAGTTTGATCCTACAATTGTTTTTTATGCAAAAAGATATTTTCAAACGCTCAAAAAGATTGATGCTTACGAACAAGATGTTACTAGTTTTAGTGACGAGGCTGAAGCAAAACGGTTTGCTTACTTTTTTAAAGATAACCTCACTGGCCTTTTTAATAAAGATTATTTTCATATTATACTTAACCAAAAGGCTCAAAAACTTCATTTTAAAATCTTATATGTAATTTGCATCAAAGGCATGAGTGCTTACAATAAAGAGTATGGCTGGCTTGAAGGGGATGAACTTTTAAGAAGCTTTAGTCAGTTTTTAGAAAGAAAATTTCCAAACTCTTTGATATTTCGAGCCTATGGGGATGATTTTTTAATTTTGCAAAAAACACACACCCTTATTAGTGAAGCTGATTTTGCATCTTTTTGGCCTGTTAAAAATGCTAAAGTAAGTGTTGAAGTAACAAAGATTGATCTTGAGAAAAAACCTCTTAAAACCATGCATGAGCTTGAAGCCTACCTTTTTCATTCACTCAAAAAACCCCATAACAATCCTTACATGTAAAACTTTTATTCTCTGCCAACTTTTACATGTAAAGCCATTTTTAGGGCTAGTTTGATAAAATAACTCTTTATGCGAAGGAGTTTTTGTGCAACGAAAATTACACACAGCCAAAACAATTCTCACAGCTTTGCCTTATATTAAGCGTTTTACTAAAAAAACCATAGTTATAAAATATGGTGGAGCTGCTCAAATAAATCCTGATTTAAAAGACCGCTTTGCGCAAGATTTGGTGCTTTTATACCTTGTTGGAATCAAGCCAGTTATTATCCATGGCGGCGGAAAGCGTATCAACACTTTTTTGGATAAACTGCATCTTGGAACTGAATTTAAAGACGGAATGCGCATTACAGATGAAAAGGTGATGGAAGTTGTTGAAATGGTTCTAAGCGGAAGTATTAATAAAGAGATTACAACCCTTTTAAATCACCATGGGGCTAAAGCCATAGGAATTTCGGGAAAAGATGCCAATTTTATCAAAGCCAAACCTTTAGATGATGGAAAGTATGGGCTTGTTGGAGATATTAGCGAGATTAACGAAACTGTTTTAGAAAATATTATCAACCAAAACTTCATCCCAGTAGTTGCTCCAATTGCATCTGGCCAAACCCTTACCCATCCAGGATACAATATAAACGCTGATTGGGCTGCGAGTAAAATAGCAGTAAGCCTTAAGGCTGAAAAAATTCTCTTTTTAACCGATACTCCAGGGGTTTTAGATAAAGAGGGCAAATTACTCTCATCTTTAAATACCGATGAAGTTGAAGCACTAAAAAAAGATGGCACAATCCATGGAGGGATGCTTCCAAAAGTCAATGCCTGTTTAGAAGCTGTGGCAAATGGGGTAAAACAAGCCCATATTATTGACGGGCGCATTGAACACTCCATCTTGCTAGAACTCTTTACTGACGAAGGTGTCGGGACGGTATTTAGCCAATGAGAGCCTATCTTGTTCTTGTTACCATGCCAAACAAAAAGAGTGCAAAAAAGCTGGCTAAAGCTATTTTAAAAAAGAAGTTATGTGCTTGTGTGAGTATACAAAATAGACTCACCTCCTTTTTTTATTGGGATAATAAGCTCAATAAACAAAAAGAGAGTTTGCTTCTTATAAAAACAACTAAAAAGGCTTTCAAGCCCTTAAAAAAGCGTATAAAATCTTTACATCCATACGATGTTCCAGAAATCATTGCGCTTAAAATTTCAAAAGCCCATGAACCCTACTTGTCATGGATTAGACAAACTGTAAAAAAGGAATCTTAATGAACTTTATCCAAACTCGCGGAAATGATGGAAAAAAAGCTTTACATGTAAGCTTTTCAGAAGCTATCCTCTCTCCAAGAGCTAGCTTTGGCGGGCTTTATGTTCCCCAAACACTTCCAGCATTAGATGAAGCATTTTTTCAAAAAGCAGCCACAATGAGCTACCAAGAGTTGGCATTTGAAATTTTAAAAACTTTTGAAATTGATATTCCAGATGCCATTCTTAAAGAGGCTTTAGCACTTTATAGCAACTTTGATGATCCAAACGATCCAGCGCCTTTATGTAAATTGGATGATACGCTTTTTGTAAATGAGCTCTACCATGGTCCCACAAGAGCTTTTAAAGATATGGCTTTGCAGCCCTTTGGACATATTCTTTCTTACCTTGCCAAAAAGCGCAATGAGCGCTATCTTATCTTAGCAGCCACGAGCGGCGATACGGGTCCGGCAACTTTAGAATCCTTTAGCAATAAAGAGAATATTCAAGTAGTATGCCTCTATCCTGATGGCGGTACAAGCGATGTGCAGCGTTTGCAAATGGTAACTGCAAAAGGGGATAATTTAAAAGTTTTAGGAATTCATGGAAATTTTGATGATGCCCAAAGAGCACTAAAGGATTTGCTAAACTCAGATGAGTTCCGCCAAAATCTTGAAGCTTTAAATATTAAATTAAGTGCTGCAAACTCAGTCAACTTTGGCAGAATCATTTTTCAAATAATTTATCATATCTACGCTTATACAAGACTGCTTAAAATGGGCGAAATTGAAAATGGACAAAGAGTCTATTTTACAGTTCCAAGTGGAAATTTTGGAAATGCCCTTGGAGCATATTACGCTAAAAAGATGGGCTTGCCGATTGAAAAGATTCTCATAACATCAAATATCAATAATATCTTAACCGAGCTTCTAACTACTGGGGTTTATGACATATCAGAGCGCACCCTTTTAAAAACCACTTCACCGGCTATGGATATTCTTATCTCTTCAAATGTGGAGAGGGTTTTATTTGATCGCTTTGGAGACAAGCGCACAAAAGAGTTGATGGATTCGCTAAATAAAGATAAAAAATATACCCTCACACAAGATGAGCTTAAAATCCTCCAAGAAGATTTTAGTGCCGCTTATGCAGATGATGATTTTGCAAAGGAGACTATGGCAAGAGTTGCAAAAAGCGGGTATATTTTAGACCCTCACACAGCAACTTGTTTTAAAGCGATTGGGCTTATGCAAAAACCTCTTAAAAACATTCTTTGCTCAACTGCCGAGTGGACAAAATTTGCCCCAACACTTTTTAGCGCTCTTCAAGGAAATAGCCGAGTTCATGGGGATAAAACTGCCCTTGAGGGAGTAAGTAATGCTTTACATGTAAAGATTCCAAAAAGCATCCAATCTCTTTTTAATAGACCAATTTTACACAGTACTGTCATAGCAAAAGAGGATATTCAAGAGTCAGTTTTAAATTTCATCAAGAAAGATTAAGCCATGATTATCATTCCAGCACGTTTAGAATCAACAAGATTTCCGCGAAAAATCTTAGCTCCAATCAATGGCATACCCATGGTTATAGCCACTGCAAAACAGGTTTGCGCCATAGATGAAGTTGCTATTGCTACCGACTCAAACGAAGTTGTAAATATTGCTAAAGAGTATGGATTTAAAGGGGTTTTAACCGATAAATCGCACCAAAGCGGAACAGATAGGATTTATGAGGCTGCTTTAAATCTTGGCCTAAGTGATGATGATGTTGTTATCAATGTCCAAGCAGATGAGCCTTTTATTGAGCCAAATATTGTCCAAGCCTTGCATGAGTTTGTATCAAAACAAAAAGATGCTTCATGGGTAATGGCAAGTTGTTGCAAAAAGATTTCAAAAGATGCAATCAACGATCCCAATTTAGTAAAAGTAATCTTAAGCAAAACCTCAAAAGCCATCTACTTTTCTCGCGCACCAATTCCCTACCAAAGAGATAGTGATAGCGGGGTCTATTTTGGTCATTTGGGACTTTATGGTTTTAATGTAAGAAGCCTTAAAAAGTTTTGCAAGCTTCCTCAATCATGGCTAGAAAAATGCGAAAAGCTAGAGCAGCTACGCGCACTATCAAACGATCTTGCCATAGAAATGATAGAGGTTCAATCCCAAAGCATAGGAATAGATACACCACAAGATTTAAATCGCGCACTAAAGCTTTATCAAAAAAATTAAGGGTATAATTGTCTTAAATCAAGGAGACAAAAATGAAAAAAATAATATTATCGTTGCTATTTTCTTTTTTAGCACTTTTTGCTAATGAGCCCTTAAAAGTTGGGATGGAACTTGCATATCCCCCTTTTGAAATGAGCTTAAAAGATGGAACTCCAAGCGGTGTGAGTGTGGATTTTGCAAAGGCTTTAGGAGAGTACTTAAATCGTGAGGTTATCATTGAAAATATTGCATGGGACGGTTTGATTCCCTCGCTTAAAACAGGCAAGGTTGATATCATCATCTCATCTATGACCATAACTCAAGAGAGAAAAAAGAGTATCGCTTTTTCCATTCCTTACGCTCAATCAAACCTTGCAATCCTTACCCATCCGAATTCGGGCGTAAAAAGCATTGAGGATTTGGATCAAAAAGGCAAAAGAGTTGCTGTCAAAAAAGGTACAACCGGCCATATTTTTGCATCTAAAAACCTAAAAAATGCCCAAGTGCTTGTTTTTGATAAGGAAAATGCTGCCGTTTTAGAGGTGATTCAACAAAAGGCTGATGGATTTTTATACGACCAGCTTACAATTTATAAAAATTGGGCAAACCACAAAGATAAAACCGTTGCCCTCTTAAAACCATTTCAAAAAGAGCCCGAATATTGGGGAGTTGCTTTGCGAAAAGATGATACTAAGCTAAAGGAACAAGTTGATGCTTTTATCAAAAAGGCTAAAGCTGATGGAACCTTTGATGAATTCTCAAGACGGTATCTGTCTGAAGCAAGAGAGACTTTTGACAAACTTGGCATCCCCTTTTTCTTCTAAGGATTTCCCATTTCTTTACGACGTTTTTTTATAGATCCGCTGGAGTTTAAAGACAACTCCAGCCTCCCTAAATCAGTTTACTGGACAAATGCTCTCTTGCTTTTAATTGGAATAAGTGCCATTTTTTATGCCATGTTTGCCAATGTCAGCTACGACTTTCATTGGGATAGCGTGTGGGAGTATCGGCAAAAATTTATAGATGGTTTTATAATGACTATCATCATTTCAGCCGGCGCTTTGTTTTTAAGCCTTTTAATTGGACTCTTTTTTGCCTATGGCCAAAGTTCACGCATCATATTGCTGCGATTTTTCAGTCGGTTTTATATTGAAGTGATTCGCGGCACCCCTTTGCTTGTTCAAATTCTTATCTTTTTTTATGTCTTTGCTAATAACTTAGGCTTTGATAACCGCTATGTTGTTGGGACGGTAATTTTAGCTCTTTTTGCAGGAGCATATGTGACTGAAATGATCCGCTCAGGTTTGCAAAGCATTGATATTGAACAGTATGAGAGCGCTAAAAGCTTAGGCTTTACTCCTTTTCAAACCTATAGGTATATTATTTTTCCTCAAGCCTACAAGCGCATTATTCCTCCTCTTACTGGCCAATTTGCTTCCATTATCAAAGACTCATCTTTGCTTTCGATTATCTCAATAAGCGAATTTACTATGAATGCCCAAGAGGTAAATGCTTACACATACTCAACCCTTGAGAGTTACATTCCTTTGGCAATTGGATACTTAATGCTCACATACCCCATCTCTTTAATGGCAAATCGCCTTGAAAAGAGACTTAAAGATTGATTTACATGTAAAGGAGTTTAAATGCAGCTTGATTTTTCTTCACTAAGCCAAAATGATATTTACAAGCTTATTAGCTACTCAATCTATCCACGTCCCATCGCATGGATAGTAACTGAAAATAAAGAGGTTGTAAATCTTGCTCCTTTTAGCTATTTTGCTCCTCTTACATCCAAGCCGCCTGTTGCAATTGTCTCTATAGGCAAGAAGCAAAACGGCCAGCCAAAAGACACACTAGCTAATATAAGTGCAACCAAAAAGGCTACAATTTGTATTCCTCACCCAAGCCAATTTGAACATGTAAGTCAAAGCGCGACCCCTCTTCCAAAAGAGGAGAGTGAGTGTGAAAAATTCAATATTCCAACAATGAAAATTTATGATGACTTTCCTCCAATTATCTCAGGAGTTCATGGAGCATTCTTTGCATCGCTAAGAGAGGTTTATCCAATCGAAGGAAGCAGTACAACTCCAATATTTTTAAATTTAGAGCGAGCCTATTTTGATGATAGCGTGATTGATGAAAATTTACATGTAAACATGCAATCTCTCGGGCGCGTTGGGAAATTTTTTATCTTAGAGGGCAAGCGGATTGAAGCTTGACTTGCGTCAAGGCATTGTTCTTTTTATTGTGGCACTATTATTTTTAGGTTGCGCAAAAATTCAAAAACCCTCTAAAACTTTAGAGGAGTTACTCGTTGAACTTGGCGCATCAAAACAAGAGGCGAGCTTAATTAGCCAAAATGCTTATATGCAGACTAAAATTTTAAAAACTAAATACGGGGTGAATTTACATCCTATTTTACACAATACACTTGTAAATTTAGGATTAAAATCCCGAGGACTTTGCTGGCACTATGCTCATGATTTGTACGATGCTCTTGCACCTCTTGTTGTGAACTTAGATGCAGTAATTGTTGTTGCAAACTTAGGCTCATGGCTTCGTGAACATAGCGCTTTAGTGCTTACTTGCAAAGGTTGCGAAATTGACAAAGGTGTGGTTTTGGACGCATGGAGAGATAAGGATAGTTTAATTTATATCCCAGTTAAACAAGATGTTTACTCTTGGAGAAGAAGATGAAACCAGAAAAATTTTACCATGATGCCAAAACAGTGGCCAAATTTATATCAATCTATTGCGATGATAAGCATAAGGATAAAAAAGAGAAAAGAAGTTACGCCCTAAAGTATGACAATCAAAATTTTTGCCCAATAACGCTAAATCTTTGCGACGTGTGTCATGAAACCTTAAAATATTCACTTGAGAGACTCCAAAACTGCCCCCATGAAGATAAACCAAGTTGCCGCAAATGCCCAAAACCCTGCTATGATAAGCCAGAATGGAAGTTATTAGCCCGCATTATGCGCCATAGCGGAATGAAGCTAGGACTTCTTAAGCTACGCTCAATGATAAAAAGGGCTTAAGACTCAAAGTCAATATTTTCTATCAACTCTTTGTGGATTTTATTATTGCTTGCAACGATGGTTCTTTTATTCATTGAATATTTTAATCCATCGTGAGTTGAGATTTTGCCATTAGCTTCTTTTAGAATCAAAATCCCAGCTGCCACATCCCAAGGCTTGAGATTGATTTCATAAAAGCCATCAAAAATTCCTCGTGCAACCATACACAAATCAAGGCTAGCAGCACCGTATCGTCGAATATCGCGAATCTTTGGAAGCAAGTTTGAAAGAGAGTTTAAAACAAAACCCAAATCCTCTTTTGAGCTATTTTTTGTATAGGGAAAGCCAGTAGCTAAGAGTGCATTTTGCAATTTTGTTGTGTGGCTTACTTGCAAAGGCAAATCATTTAAAAACGCTCCCATGCCCTTTTTTGCGTAATACATCTCATCTAAGATTGGGTTGTAAACCCCTGCTTCAACTGGCTCATTATTGCGCCAAACTCCAACTGAAATGCCAACATAAGGAAGGTGGTGAACAAAATTTGTAGTTCCATCAATCGGGTCTACAAAAATCCCGCTTTCTGGAAAAACTTCATTTTTAAAACTCTCTTCGCCAATAATTTGATCATTTGGATACATTTTTTGTAATCTTGGGATCAAAAACTGCTCAATTTTTACATCATAAGTAGTAACTAAATCGGCTTTGCCTTTATAGTTTGTGTCAAACTTTCCGTAAAATCCCTCTTTTAAAATCTCACCTGCTTCTTTTAATAAAAGTTTTAATTCACTCACCCCTTAACCTCCACAAAAAATGATTCATTTTGATCAAAACGGTAACTTTCCATGGGGTTTTGACCAATCAAAAAGACCATATTGCAATATTTTATCGGTTGCTCTTTTAATGCTTTACTAAAAATTTCAAGTATAAAAGCCCTTGTTTGCATAGTAGTAGTTGAGCTAGTTCCCACAAAAACAAAGCCCTCTTCCTCTTTTAGGTATTCTAAGCCCTCTTTTTTTAGGTATTTAATAAAACTATCTTCATCTTTGAGTCCATCAATATCAAGCATTACTACAACTTCCATCTTACATTAATCCCTTTTTTAATTCATCTATAAACTGCTTTGGCTCCATGTACTGTACCACTGGATATCGATACTTCTTTCCATCGCTATTTACAAAAAAGAGTGTAAATGAGCCTAAAATACTAAACTCTTTAACCGAGTACGTTCCATCTTTATTGAGTGCTTTTGCAAGGATGTAATTTTTTGAAATTATCTTTTGAACTTCTGGGTTTGGTAAAATTTTAGATTCAAATTTTTCACAGCATGGACATTTTGGTTTATGAACTAAAAAAAGCACTCTCTTTTGCTCTTTTTTAGCCTGTTTTAGTGCTTCATCAAAAGAGTTAGCCCAAGTAATTTCACTACTAAAAAGAGAACTCATTAAAAGAAATAAAATAAAAACTACCCGTCTCATTGGAGTACTTTTTGTAAATGTTTTTCAAACTCTCTTGGCTCAACAAAGCCGACAATTTGCAAAGATTTTAACTCTTTTTTATCACGGTAAAAGATGAGCGCTGGAGGACCAAAGAGGTTATATTTTTTTAAAAGCTTTCTATCTTCATCACTGTTTTTGGTCACATCAACTCTTAAAAGTGTCATTGTTTTTAAAATATCCCTAACGGCTGGGTCTTTAAATGTAATCTCTTCTAACTCTTTGCAATTTACACACCAATCAGCATAAAAGTCAATCATTACGGGTTTAGTGCTCTTATTTATACTATCTTCAAGCTCTTGTAGGGTTTTGATAGTGCTAAATTGCAAACCCCCTTTACTTGCAAACTCTTTAGCGCCTAAAAAAGGCTCTAGGGGATTTAAAGGATTTGTTGCTTTTGCAACTCCTCCAACAAAAAGCATAGCACCATATAGTAAAATAATAACAGCTAAGCTTTTATACAACCGCCACCATCCACCTACTTTTGAAGGCTCAAGCGCCCCCATATAGATAGCAGTTGCTATGGCTAAAATTCCATATAAAATGACGCTTATATGACTTGGAATAACCCTATCTAGCATCCATATTGCCAAAGCTAAAAGGGTAATTCCAAAAAAAGCCTTTGTTCCATCCATCCACGGACCAGGTTTAGGCAAAAGCTTACCTGCTGAAGCTCCAATTAGAAGCAAAGGAACGCCCATTCCTAAGCTCATTACAAATAAAGCTGCTCCTCCTAAAAGCGCATCTGCACTTTGACCAATATACAAAAGAGCACCAGCTAGCGGTGCGGCAACACACGGACCTACAATCAAAGCTGAAAGCAAGCCCATAAGAGCAACTCCTACAATGCCTTTTTTAGGGCTATCTACTGCAGAAAATCTTTTTCGTATGAAATAAGGAAGCTGCAATTCATAAAGCCCAAACATTGAAAGAGATAAAAGCACAAAAAGTCCGCTAAAGAGCCAAATAACCCAAGGAGTTTGCATATATGCTTGAATGTTTGCCCCAAAAAGTCCAGCTAAAACTCCAGCGATACTGTATGTTACTGCCATTGCCAAAACATACACAAGGGCTAAGAAAAACCCCTTTTTTGAGCCTAAACTCTCTCCGCCTTGAGCGACAATTATTGATGAGAGGATTGGAATCATTGGAAAAACACAAGGGGTCAAAGAGAGCAAAAGTCCAAACCCAAAAAAGCTTGCAAGCACCCATAACGCACTTTTGCTTTTAAAAGCTTGCGCAATAGCATCGTGTTCGGATATATCTTGGTTTGAAAGATTTTGACTTGAGCCTTTTGCATCTGCAAACTCAACCTTTTTTGTCATAGGCTGGGAACATAAACCAAGTTTTGAACACCCCTGCCAAGCCACTTCAAGAGCAAAGGCACTATCTTTAGTAACATCAAATTGATTTAAAACCTGCCATGGAATCTTTACATGTAAAGAATCTGGATATATTTGATATCCATCATGACTAACAGCCTCTGGTAAATCTAAATGGGGATTTAAAAGAATTGTTTCAGGAAGGTGAAGATTGAATTTTAGCTCATCTTTGTAAAGATAGATATCTTCTCCTAAATCTATCTTTACCTCAACACCCTCATCGCCTTGAAAAATTTGTACATTAAAGGCCTCTTCGGGAGTTAAAACCTGAGCAAACAGGGTAAAAACAGTTACAAACAAAAGGGTGATTAATCGCACAGCCAAGCCTTTTTTATCGCAATTGTACAAAAAAAACGTAAATCAAGACTAAATCAAAAAAATTTTTTAACATTTTAAGGAACTTTCATTCTTAAGGTTGTATTATAAAAGAATGAAATTATCACAAAAAGGGGTATTGATGGCCAAAGATAGTGCTGAATCCAAAAAAGAGCAAGAGTTAAAATATAGTGAAGAGTTACGAATGCTCCAAATTGAGTTACTAAAATTCCAATACCATGTTAAAGAGCAAGGCTTAAAAGTTGTTATGCTTTTTGAAGGCAGAGACGCAGCTGGCAAAGGCGGAACAATAAAACGAATAACCGAACACCTAAACCCAAGAGGTGCTAGAGTAGTTGCTTTAGAAAAACCCTCTGATGTAGAGCGCTCTCAATGGTATTTTCAACGATACGTGCAACAGTTGCCAAGTGCTGGCGAGATAGTGCTTTTTGATAGAAGCTGGTACAATCGGGCAATGGTTGAACCTGTCATGGGTTTTTGTACAGAGCGTGAGCACCACAAATTTTTAAAAGATGCCCCCATCTTTGAATCGTTGCTAGTAGATAATGGGATTCAAATTTTCAAATTCTATTTTTCAGTATCAAGAAAAGAGCAAGCAAGACGATTTAAAGCTCGAGAAACCGACCCTTTAAAAAGGTATAAACTCTCTCCAGTTGATAAAGCTTCACAAAATTTATGGGACGAGTACTCCTTGGCAAAATATTTAATGCTAAACTATACCCATACCGAAGAGGCGCCCTGGACGGTTATAAGAAGTGATGATAAGAAAAAGGCTAGGATTAACTGCATTAAACACATTTTAAATTTTGTAGATTACCCAGATAAAATTGATGCAGATAAGATTAAAGTCGATAGAGATATTGTCATTTATGGCCGTGATGAAGCGATTATGATGGAAAAAAACTTTAAATTTCAACAAATCAGCAAAGGAAAGGCTTTTGGGTAACTGCTAAAAAAGCTTTATAAATTAAAATGGCCTACATGCAAGACCATGCTTACATGTAAGCCTTAAACTTATTCGACTTCTGCGTCGATTACATCATCATCTTTTTTCTTTGCACTTTGGTCAGCTCCACCTGCTTGAGGATTTGCTCCATCTTTTTTATACATAGCTTCAGCTAGCTTATGGCTTGCAGCAGTCAAAGCTTTTACTTTTTCATCAATCTCCTCTTTGGTTGCATTTTCATTTTTGAGCGTCTCTTTAAGAGCATCTAATGCACTTTGGATAGAGGCTTTGTCATCTTGAGTGATTGCATCGCCAATCTCGCTTAAAGATTTTTCAGTTTGATGCGCCAAAGCATCTGCTTGGTTTCGAGCTTCAACTAAGGCTTTTCGCTGCTTATCTGCCTCTTTGTTAAGCTCAGCATCTTTTATCATTCTTTCGATTTCACTCTCATCAAGCCCTGAGCTTCCAGTAATTTTAATCTCTTGAGCTTTACCAGTAGCCTTATCGCTTGCAGAAACTGTTAAGATACCGTTTGCGTCAATATCAAATACAACTTCAATTTGAGGCACACCGCGAGGAGCTGGCGGGATTCCTTCTAGGTTAAATTGACCTAGAGATTTATTATCTTTTGCAAATTCACGCTCTCCTTGAAGAACATGGATTGTAACTGCAGGTTGGTTATCCTCAGCTGTTGAGAAAGTTTGTGTTTTTCTAACTGGGATGGTTGTACCCTTTTCAATAATTCGAGTAAGCACTCCTCCCAATGTTTCAATACCCAAACTTAGAGGTGTCACATCAAGAAGCAATACATCTTTTACATCACCCTTAATAACCGCACCTTGGATTGAGGCACCAATAGCAACAACTTCATCTGGGTTTACAGACTTATTAAGCTCTTTTCCAAAAGCCTCTTTTACGCGTTGCTGTACTAGTGGAACACGGGTTGAACCACCAACCATTACAACCTCTTGAATTTCGCTCTTGTCCAAATCAGACTCTTTAACAACAGAATTAATTTTATCGATTGTCTCTTGAACTAAATCTTCAATCATACCCTCAAATTTAGAGCGAGTTAGCTTTTTAACCAAGTGTTTTGGACCACTAGCATCTGCTGTGATAAATGGCAGGTTAATCTCAGTTTCTGAAGCGCTTGAGAGCTCTTTTTTTGCATTTTCAGCCGCCTCTTTAAGACGTTGAAGAGCCATGACATCATTTTTCAAATCGATTCCATTTTCTTCTTTAAACTCTTTTACAAGCCAATCAATCAAGCGGTTATCAAAGTCATCCCCACCTAAAAATGCGTTACCGCCAGTTGCTAAAACTTCAACAACATTATCACCAGTTTCTAGTACAGTTACGTCAAATGTACCACCACCAAGATCATAAACTACAATCTTTTCAGCATCTTTTTTATCAAGTCCATACGCCAAAGCCGCTGCAGTTGGCTCATTAATAATTCTTAAAACGTTAAGTCCTGCGATTGTTCCCGCCTCTTTTGTAGCTTTACGCTGAGCATCATTGAAGTATGCAGGTACTGTAATTACCGCATCAGTTACACTCTCGCCCAAAAATGCTTCTGCATCTTCTTTAAGTTTCATGAGAACTTTTGCACTTATCTCTTGAGGTGTATAAACCTTGCCATCAATCTCAATAGCGCACGCTCCATTTCGATCTACTATGTGGTAGGGTAGACGTTTTTTAGCCTCT
>DDHL01000113.1:0-6651 GCA_002352945.1 Campylobacteraceae bacterium UBA1877
TCAATCTTCATTCACACACTCCTTATAAGATGATATTAAATGAAATTCCAACCAAAAATATTCCTAACCCTACGGTTCCAAAAAATATTCCAATGAGCTTCATTGAAAGTACACGCTTTAGTATCATTGCTTCTGGAAGGCTTAAAGCGACCACTGCCATCATAAATGAGATTGCAGTTCCCATGAGCATGCCCTTTGCGGTAAGAGCTTCAACTAATGGTAAAATTCCAGCAGCACTTGCATACATTGGAATACCCATCAATACAGCAATTGGCACTGCATACCATGCATCACCACCTGCATATTTTGTGATGAAATCTTGTGGAACGTAACCGTGGATAAAGGCTCCAATTCCAACACCGATTATAATATATATGTAAATCTTTTTAAACAGATCTCTTGTAAACTCCCACGCTTCAAACGCACGTGTTTTAAAAGGGATTTTTTGTTCTTCATACTCAGTTCCAACAGGCTTAATTTCGATTAAAATCTCTTTTTCTAAATTCATATAACCAATAATAAGGCCTGCTACAATTGCTACAAAAAGCCCAAATCCAACATAAAGTAAAGCTATCTTCCACCCAAAAAGTGAAAGCAATAAAGCAATAACAACCGCATCACTCATGGGAGCGCTTATAAGATAGCTAAAAGTTACTCCAAGGGGAATTCTAGCTTGCAAAAATCCCAAAAACAGAGGTATTGCCGAACATGAACAAAATGGGGTTAATACTCCAAAAAATGCAGCCAAAACGTGACCTAGGAGCCTATTTTTGCCAGCAATATACTCTCTTGCTTTTTCCACAGGAAAGTAACTGCGAAGGATGCTCACTATGTAAATGATACTTACTAATAGAATAAAAATCTTTATCGTATCATAGAGAAAAAAGTGGACTGCATCTCCTAAATGGCTTCCTTTGGTAAAACCGAAAATATCAAAAATTATCCATGAACTTATACTCTCCCACCAACTAAACATCATTTATCCTTTGCTTTAAAAAAATTTTCAATTTGAGGCAATAGTCTTTTATAAATATCTTCATATAGCACCTCAAAAGCTTCTGGGCCTTTGCCATCTGGGTCCTCAAAACTTACATGTAAACGAGGGGTTGGCTTAGGAAACATTGGACAGGTTTCTTTGGCATGGTCGCACACAGTTACAACCAAATCAAACTTACTATCCATAACCTCATCTACCATTTTTGAGTGATACCTCTCATCCCAAATGCCCTTTTGCTCCAAAATCTGTTTTGCGTAAGCATTTACTTTATTATTTGCTTTTACGCCAGCGCTTTTAGCTTCAAATCCATCTAAAAACTCATTTATCAAAGCCTCAGCAATTATGCTTCTGCATGAATTGCCAGTACACAAAACCAATATCTTTTTCATTTTTAACCACTCTTAATCCTACAAGCTTCAATTTTGCACGGAACCTTTACATGTAAAGCTTTGATTGCTTCTAAAAGATTCTTGTGCAAAAGGCTTTTAGGTGCAAGTGCATAGTAAGCCCACTTACCCTCACGGCTTACTGTTAAAAAGCCGGCCTTTTTTAAAATTGCCAAATTCGTCGAGAGTCTTGCTTGACCCATCTTAAGGCTATGTTCAAGTTCACACACACAACTCTTGCCATGTTCTAGCAAAAAGGCAAGGATTTGAACCCTTGTCTCATTGCTCACAGCCGCAACTGTCTCAATAAAATCATCCATACCTACTCCTTTAAAAACTGCTCCTTTGTACTATTTGCAATTTTAACTAGTGTTAACATTAAAGGCACTTCCACAAGTACCCCAACAACAGTAGCTAAAGTTGCTCCAGAATCCAATCCAAAAAGCATAATTGCTACTGCAACTGCTAATTCAAAAAAGTTGCTCGCCCCAATCATTGCCGCTGGCGCAGCTATGCAATGAGGCAATTTCCACCACTTTGCCCATCCATAGGCGATGTAAAAAATAAAAAATGTTTGCAAAATCAATGGGATTGCTATTAAGATTACATGTAAAGGATTGTTTAAAATCACATCTCCTTGAAATGTAAAAATAATTATCAAAGTAAGCAACAATCCAATTACTGTTGTAGTATCAAACTTTTTTAGAAAAACATTTTCAAAATAATCAAGTCCCCTGCTAGATATAACATATTTGCGTGTTAAGCTAGCAGCCAATAAAGGCGTTACTACAAAAAGAACTACCGATAAAAAGAGGGTGTCATAAGGTACAAAAACATCGCTTACTCCTAATAAAAAGGCTACTATAGGAGTAAATGCAACAAGTAAAATTAAATCATTTACCGCCACTTGAATAAGCGTATATGACGGATCTCCTTTTGTTAGATGACTCCATACAAAAACCATAGCTGTACAAGGTGCAGCTCCCAATAAAATAGCTCCAGCCAAATACTCATCGGCCAAGTCTGCTGGCAAAATTGACTGGAATAGAAATTTAAAGAAAAATCCAGCAATAAGATACATACTAAAGGGCTTAATCAACCAATTTACACTGCAAGTAACAATGAGTCCTTTTGGTTTTTTACTCGCTTCTACAATGCTAGAAAAGTCGATCTTTAACATCATTGGATATATCATAAGCCATATCAAAACAGCAACGGGAATAGATACATTTGCATACTCAAACCTGCTTAGTGTCTGAGGCACTGCTGGAATAAACTCCCCAATTGCAACTCCAACAATAATACAAAGCGCTACCCATACACTCAAGTAGCGTCCAAAAAGATCCATCCCCTCCCTTGAGTCTACCTCTGCGCTCATATATTCATCCTTTCAAATGTTTACGAAACTATATATCAAGATATCTTAATATATTATAAAAGTTTCTATTTTTTCCCATATTTTAGGGCATTTAACCAAATAGTGACTTTTTTAGTAATTTAAAAGCTAGTAAAGTTTTATTTACCTTTAAAGCAAGTTGCCCTACAATACTTACCGAGCAAATTGGCCTAAGTTTAGGCAAACATCAGTTGAGCTCTTCAAACTGCACTGTTACTCTCCCTTGCTCCAAATTTATCTACAAAGGATTACCATGGGAGTTGAAGCACACAAACCACTACTTGAAAGCATCAATGTCGATGTAGAGCGCCATGCTAAAATGATGAATATGGGCTATGAAGCCTATAAGAATCAATTTATGTCTCAAAAAAATCGTCCAAAGACAATGGAGTATTTTGACTGGTTTATGAGCGAAATCCAAGGGGAACGTATTGCTGAAATTAACGCTTTACGTGCCCAAAAAAGACCAGCTGTTGGAACATTTTGCATCTTTGTTCCAGAAGAGATTGTTGTAGGCGCTAAAGGGGCGTGCTATGGACTTTGCGGTGGCTCTCCGGCAACAATTGCCGATGCGGAAACCGAGCTTCCTCGCAACATTTGCCCACTTATTAAGTCTGCTCACGGCTTTAAACTTCAAAGAACTTGTGCATATACCCAATCATCTGACTTCATCTATGGTGAAACAACCTGTGAGGCCAAGAAAAAAACATGGGAAATTCTCAACAAACACCACCCTGTACATGTAATGAATATTCCCCACATGAAACGTCAAAAAGATCTATCCTTGTGGCAAGATGAGATTAGGGAGTTTAAAGAGCATATTGAAGAGGTCGGGGGGGAGCCACTTAGCTTAGATGAGATGAAAGAAGGAATTAGAATCGTCAATGAAAAGCGAGCCGCGTTGCAACGCTTAGATAGACTTCGCGGATTAGATCCAGAAGTTGTGCCAATTAGTGGCAAAGATGCCCTTTTTGTAGTCCAAATGGGCTTTTTAGATGATCCTGTAAGATACACTAAAAAAGTTAATGAATTGTGTGATGAACTTGAAGAGCGAGTGAATAAAAAAGTTTCACTCTATCCTGATAAAACCCCAAGACTCATTGTGCTTGGAACCCCGTTTGCCCCGCCAAACTGGAAACTACACAATGCAGTTGAATCAACCGGCGGAGTCATTATCAATGAAGAGTCCTGCATTGGGCACCGCTACTACAAAGATAATGTAGAAATTGAAAACATTAAAAGCGAAGAGGATCTTTATAGAGCATTAATGGAGCGCTACAGTAAGATTGATTGTGCCTGTTTTACTCCAAATGAGGGGCGGATTGAAAAGATTTTACGCATGATTAAAGAGCGCAAAGCTGATGGTGTTATTTACTACACTCTCTCATTTTGCCACACATACAATGTTGAATCCAAACTCGTGCTTGATGCTATGCAAAAAGCAAATGTGCCTGCTCTTGCAATTGAATCAGATTACTCTCCAGAGGATGCTGGACAGATAAAAACCCGCGTAGAAGCCTTCTTAGAAAGTATCGCTTTTCAAAAAAAAGCTAACTCTTTTAAAGGTTTATAAAAATGTACTGGGGAGTGGATATTGGCTCAACATATACAAAAATAGTAGGTGTTGATTCCAAAGGAATAGTGTGTCAAACACACACTATTCCAACAATTATTAACCAAGATGAAATAGTTAAAAATACTCTAAAAGAGCATCCTGTAACAATGGTGGTTGCAACAGGTTACGGGCGCTACTTGCTAGAAAAGGCTTTTCATTGCCCGGTAATAAGCGAAATTAAAGCCCACGCAAGAGGCGCATACCATGCAAATAAAAATAGCGATATGGTTATAGATTTAGGCGGACAAGACAGCAAGGTTATCAAATTAGACAAATCTGGGGGATTTGTAGATTTTAAAATGAATGATAAGTGTGCAGCAGGAACGGGAAAGTTTCTTGAAATTGCAGCTGCACGTTTAGGAATGGATTTAAGTGAGTTTTCAACCGAAGGGTTCAAAGCCGATAAACGCTTGAGCATCTCTAGCATGTGCGCAGTTTTTGCCGAATCTGAACTCATCTCATTAATTGCCCAAAAAGAGAAAGTTGCAAATATATGCTATGGAGTTCATGATGCCATAGCAAACCGTTTGGCAAGTATGGCTAGAAAATTTGCAAGCACAAGCAACCACATCACCTTTAGTGGTGGCGGAGCACGCAACCCTTTTTTAGTTCACCTTCTTGGAGAAATTTTGCAAAAACCCATCTACACTCCGCCCCATCCGCAACTTTTAGGTGCCCTTGGAGCAGCGCTAAGCGGGCTTGATGTGTCCAAAAAGGCTTAACTATCCATTAACAACCACAAATGCAAGCCAAATCATGACAATGCCAATAAAAAATTCCAAAACCTTCCATGAATTTGGCTTGCTAAAAAGAGGGGCTAAAAGTCTGGCTCCAAATCCAAGCGCAAAAAAGAAGATAAAAGATGCTAAAGTTGCACCTAAACCAAAAAAGGCAGAGTCTTCTTGAAATTTTGTAGATACCGAACCTAGTAAAACCACAGTATCTAAGTAAACATGGGGATTGAGCCATGTAAAAGCAAGGGTTAAAAGAATAATCTTTTTAACTGAGCTTACACTTTGGCTTTGGGGCTTTAAATTATGATTCATCGTCCATGCAGACCAAAAACTTTTTATTCCATAAGCAAGCAAAAAGATAAATCCGCCATATTTTGCAAAGGTTTGCAAGGATGGAAAAGAGGTGATTAAATATCCAAAACCGCCAACTCCAATCCAAATAAGAATTGCATCAGAGAGTGCGCAAAGTAAAACAATTAACAAAACATGCTCTTTTTTAATGCCCTGTTTTAACACAAAAGCGTTTTGAGTACCAATCGCCAAAATAAGCGAAAGTCCTAACCAAAATCCTGAAAAAAATGCGTACATGTAAACTCTTTCCCGAATTTATTTAAACTCTACTATTTTGGGTCTGTTAGCATATTTTTAAGACCAAAATTTTGCGGTGTAAAATCGGGAGGTGAAATGAAGTTTGGCTCTACCATTCCTTTATGACAAGCGATACACTCTTTAATAACTCTATGCTGGGATGTATTAGTAAGCTTATTTGCATCATGGCACTTAAAACAGTCGGTTCCGCACCCTGCCATAGGCGTAGTTTGCTCCAACTGCTCTGGCGGATGGCAGGTAATGCAGCTTGCCAAAGGTGCATGTCTTTTATCATTTTTAGTATCAAGACTAGGATGACACGAGGTACAATCTGAAGTACAAGCCCAGCTTGCTAATACAAGTAAAGCCAAAAGTGATAAGATTTTTTGCATATTTGCCTTTACATGTAAAATTTAGCGAAATTGTAACACAAAAAAGCCTTAAAACTTTAGCAACTAGTAGATTCTCAGCCCCCTTTTAAATGCTTAGGGCTACAATGACGCCAATATTACTGAGGAGCACACATGCACACCCGAATAGAACACGATTTAATCGGCGATTTTGAGATTCCAGACGATTGCTACTACGGGGTTCAAACAGCCAGAGCAATTGAAAACTTTAATATTACTGGCGTAACGCTTAGCCACTTTTCTACATTTATTTCTGCTCTTGCAAAGGTTAAAAAAGCCGCTGCACTGGCAAATTATGAATTGGGATTGCTTAGCGAGAAAAAAAGAGCTGCCATCTGTTATGCTTGCGATGCCATCATTGACGGCAAGTTTCACGACCAATTTGTCATTGATATGATCCAAGGAGGGGCTGGAACTTCTACAAATATGAACGTAAATGAAGTAATTGCTAATATTGGATTAGAGTATATGGGATATAAAAAGGGCGAGTATAAGTATTTGCACCCAAACAATGATGTAAATCTA
>DDHL01000113.1:6873-7856 GCA_002352945.1 Campylobacteraceae bacterium UBA1877
TCTACAAATGATGCTTATCCAACAGCTTTGCGAGTATCTTTGTATGAAAAGCTCATTGAGTTGGCTGATTCGATGAAAATCATCCACGATGCCTTTGATGCCAAGGCCAAGGAGTTTAAAGATATTATTAAAATGGGTCGCACCCAACTTCAAGATGCTGTCCCGATGACTTTAGGGCAAGAGTTTCGCACATATGCAGTTATGATTGGCGAAGATATAGAGCGGCTCTATGAAGCAAGGCAGCTTGTAAGAGAGATGAATATGGGAGCAACGGCCATTGGAACAGGCATTAACGCCCATCCACACTATACTAAACTTGTTGAAAGCAAACTCCAAGAAGTTACCGGAAGACCTTTTATTACAGCAAATGACCTTGTTGAGGCCACTCAAGATACAGGTGCTTNNGAAAGTTTTAAGAAAATCTTGCATGAAAAAAGCAGATGAATTTAAAGATGTTATTAAAATGGGAAGAACACAACTTCAAGATGCTGTTCCTATGACATTAGGGCAAGAGTTTCATACATATGTAACTATGATTGATGAAGATATTGAAAGATTAATTGGAGCACAACAACTTGTAAGAGAGATGAATTTAGGTGCAACTGCAATTGGTACTGGTATTATCTCTCACCCAGAATATGCACATGAAGTAGAACAAAGATTACAAGAAGTAACTGGAAGACCATTTGTAACAGCAAAAGATTTAGTTGAAGCAACACAAGATACAGGTGCTTATGTACAAATCTCTGGCGTATTAAAACGAGTTGCCGTAAAATTGTCTAAAATTTGCAACGATTTACGACTTTTAAGCTCAGGGCCGCGAGCAGGACTTAATGAGATTAATCTACCCGCAATGCAGCCTGGAAGTTCAATCATGCCAGGCAAGGTAAATCCCGTAATTCCAGAAGTTGTCAACCAAGTATGCTATCAAGTTATTGGCTCTGATGTAACCATTACTATGGCAGCAGAAGGGGGGCAATTGC
>DDHL01000113.1:8056-10329 GCA_002352945.1 Campylobacteraceae bacterium UBA1877
AGCAGTTAAATGTTTTTGAACCAGTAATTGCATACAACCTATTTAACTCCATTAATATGATGAAAAATGCTGTAGAAACTTTAGCTTATAAATGCGTTAAAGGCATTAGCGCAAATCAAACCCATTGTGAAGATACGGTTTTAAATAGCATCGGTTTGGTAACTGCCTTAAATCCATATTTGGGTTATGAAAATTCAACCATTGTTGCAAAAGAAGCCCTTAAAACAGGACGCTCAGTCTATGAGATAGTTCTTGAAAAAAAGCTTTTGGAAAAAGAGCATTTAGATGAAATTATTCAGCCAAAAAATATGGTTAAACCTAAAAATTTTGGACTCTCAGAAAAACATAAAATTGTTCCAGTCTAGCTTTACATGTAAGGCTCTAAGCGCCAATTATTATTTGTTGGTTATAATTTTAAACATTTTCTAAAAGGAGTTTGTGTGCAACTACAAAAACTTATAGCACTTCTTATGCTTAGTGCATTAACACTCACGGCAAGCGAGCGTATCACATACAAAGCAGCCAAATCTTCCTCTTCATACTACCAAATGGCTGTTCAAGTTGGCGAGAATATCGCTCAAGCAACCAATGGAGATCTTAGCGTTACAATCGAAGAGTCTCAAGGTTCAGTGCAAAATGTCAAAGAGGCTCGCAAACGTAAAGGAAATTACATCTTTACTACACCTCCGGGTCTTATTGGTCTTGCAAAAAGCGCTAAAGCGATGTTTAAAAACGACAACCCAAAAGATTACGCCTCAGTTCGCGCTCTTTTTCCAATCCCATTTTTGACAATGCACTTTGTTACCACAAAAGATTCTGGCATTAAAACTTTTGAAGATTTAAATGGCAAATCTCTACTTACAGGCAAGGGCACATTTGGAGCAAATGAGGCTAAAAAATATGTAAAACTCTTTGGGCTTGATAAAGTTAAGCTTGTTGATGCTGAGCTCTCAGGAGCAGTTAGTGCTTTAAAAAATGGACAAATTGATGCGTTTGCAACTTCAGGCTCCTATCCTGCACCAAATGTTATTGAAGCAGCTGCAAGTTTGGATATAGTTCTTTTATCAATGAGCGATGAGATGGTTGCTAAAACCAAACGAGATAAGCTTATTATTCCAGCTGGAACTTATGCTGGCGTTGATGAAGATATTGTAACAACAACGCTTCCTGTGGGTCTTTATACAACAACCCAAATGAGCGAAGAGACTGCCTATAAGCTGGTTAAAGCCTTTTGGGAATCTAAACCAAATCTTGAAAAACAAAATAGCTGGTGGAAAGCAATTACACCCAAAAGTTTAGAGATTTTTAAAACTCCTTTCCATCCGGGCGCATTAAAATATTATGACGAAATTGGCGTAACTATTCCAGATAATTTACGTTAAATTGTAAATGCAAAAAATAGAGTTTTCATTTAAATCTGTCACTATTGCCCTCTTGGCTTTAGTGACAGTTGGATTTCATCTCTACCTTATCTTTACCGGGCTTATGCCAAATTTAGTAAGCAGACCATTGCATTTAGCCCTTGTTCTACCCTGGGTTTTTATGCTCCATAAAGAAAAGACCACTTCTTCTTTTTTGCGATATAGTGGTTATGTCTTGATGCTTTTAGCCCTGCTAGCCTCTTTTTATATTATCTTTTTTCATAGTCAATTAAGCGATCAATATGGATCATTAGAAGGACCGCTTCAATACGCAGTTGCAATTATTTTGCTTTTAGCTGTTCTTGAAATGGCAAGAAGGGCAATAAGGCTTGCCCTGCCGCTCACTGCCGCAATTGCTCTTATTTATGGCATCTTTGGACATTTTCTTCCAGGGCGGTTTGGGCATCAAGAAATTCCCCTTGAGAGCTTTTTAGGAACTCTTACCATAGCTGAAGGCGGTATCTATGGAGCACTTACTGGAGTTTCAGTAAATGTGGTTGCAATTTTTGTAATCCTTGGTGCATTTGTTGGAGTTGGCGAGGGCGGTAATGCGTTTATGAGTATTTCAACAAAGATAGCAGGACGCTTGCGCGGGGGAGCTGCAAAGGTTTCAGTTCTTGCATCTGGATTTTTTGGCTCCATTTCTGGCTCGGCTTCTGCAAATGTCGCTTCTACTGGAGCTTTTACTATTCCAACTATGAAAAGGCTATCGTACCCGCCATCCCTTGCAGCAGCAGTTGAGGCTGTCGCATCCACTGGCGGTCAAATTATGCCTCCACTTATGGGAGCTGGGGCATTTATTATGGCTGAACTTTTGGGAACTAATTACTCAAATATTATGGCTGGGGGCCT
>DDHL01000113.1:10573-18336 GCA_002352945.1 Campylobacteraceae bacterium UBA1877
ATCTTCCCAGCCATACTCTTTTTCTTTACAGTCTGGATAGGAATTGACATATTTGCAAAACGATACAACCTTACTCCCCTTGGAGCAAATGATATACCCTCTTTGCAAGAGGTGTTAAGGCTTAGTCCATTTTTTATCCTTCCGTTTAGTGTTTTATTGTATACATTAATAGTTTTGGGCAAAACTCCCCAATTTTCAGCAGCGCTAGCTATTTTTATAAGCATGGCTCTTCTTGGAGTTGATAGAAAATGGAAATTTTCTCTAAAAGCTCTTTTTGAAAAATTTATTCAAGCGTGCATTACAGCATCAAGACAGATTGCAACTATCGCATCTGTTATCATCTGTGCTGGAATAATCATTGGAGTTTTAAATATTACTGGCGTTGGAGTTAAAATCACTTCAGCAATTCTCTTTCTCTCTGGAGGAGAGATTTGGCTTGCCCTTGTATTAACTGCTTTAGCATGTTTGATTTTGGGTATGGAAGTGCCTACAACTGCTGCTTATATCATTTGCGTATCTGTTGCAGGACCTATTTTAGAAGATTTTGGACTCGCGCCTTTGCAAGCCCATCTTTTTATATTTTGGTTTGCTCTACTTTCAACCATAACTCCTCCGGTTTGCGGAACTGTTTTTATCGCATCAGGAATGGCTCAAACTCCATGGTTTGAAGTTGCTATGAAGGCCATGAAGCTTGGAGTTGGACTCTACATAATCCCAATGGCTTTTATTGTAAATGACCAACTCATCTATCCGCAACTAAACTTTTTAGGCTCTTTGGTGGCCTTTTTAAAAATTGCTATTGGATTGCTTTTAATCTCTAATGCAATTGTAGGCTCTTTAAAAAGAGTGTGGCTTCGATTTGTTTTAGCAGTTTTAGGACTTTTTGTTATCTTTATACCCTTTTAGCCCTTTACAAAAAAAGGGCTAAAAGGGTGGCTATTGTAACAAGCCAAAGCATTAAAAAAGTAGCTAAAACAAAGGGTTTTGAGCCCATCTGTTTTAAAGTTTTCATGTGAGTATTTAACCCTAATGCACACATAGCTGTACTTAAAAGCATTGTATCAAAGGCTAAAAGCTCCTTTTTAAAAGGAATTTGCACAAAAGAGTTTAATCCAATCATACATAAAAAGAAGATTGCAAACCATGGAAAAGCTCCCCGAACACTCCCTTTGTCTTCAGAGCTTGATATAAAAAGGAGGATAAAAAGCACCGGTACTAAAAAGATTACCCGTATCATTTTTACAATGATTGCAACATCGGCTGCCTCTTTTGGAAGTCTAGCTCCTGCCCCTACAACATGGGCAACCTCATGAAGTGTTCCACCTGTAATAAGTCCTTGAACAAATGGATAATCTAAACTTGAAAGAGCCCAAGGATAGATGAGCATTCCTAATGTTCCAAACAGTACCACAGTTGCCACAGCAGCCACAACCTTTTCACTCTCACTTTTGCTTACAGACTGGACTGCCAAAACAGCTGCAGCGCCACAAATAGCGCTTCCTGCTCCAATCAAAAGAGAGCTATCTTTATCAAGGCCGATTTTTTGACCTAAAAAATAGCCTAAAGTTATGGTTGTTCCAACCACAAAAAGAGCTAATCCCACTCCTGTAAGTCCAACATGCCAAACCTGCTCTAAGCCAATTTTTAATCCATACAAAACGATGCCAAGGCGCAAAATCTCTTTTGTTCCAAACTTTAAAGCACCCGTTTTTGCTAAGAAATGGCCAAGGTTTGGAAAAAGGGCACTTGTAGCCATTCCTCCAAGAACTGCTGTAATAAGTGGGCTTACATGTAAACCAAAATGGCCAAGAAAATATGCGGCTCCTCCCCAAAAAGCACTCAGTAAAATTAAGATTACAAATCCTTGAAAAAACATTTAAATCCCTTAACTCCTAAATTTGTAGCTACTTTAAAATGAGAGTGATTGTATCACTTAAAATTTTATAAGTAAAATATATTTATTTTGTTAAAATAATTAAAAAAACTAATGGTTGGACGATGACACTCAAACAGATTCACCACTTTTTAACACTTGCGAAGTTCAAACATGTAACAAAGAGTGCAAAAATTCTTGGCATTTCCCAATCAGCCCTTTCGCTCTCATTAAAGGAGTTAGAACAAAGTCTTAATGGCCCACTTTTTAATCGTCAAGGCAAACAGCTCTTTTTAAACGATAGAGGCCGGCTTTTTTACGAGGAGACAAGTTTAATTTATGAAAAACTCTTTGAGTTACAAAACTCACTAAAAGAGGGAAACTTTTTTCATTTGCGCATTGCTGTAAGTCAAAGCATTGGAACCTACTTACTTCCGTCAATTTTGCTTGATTTCTCAGCTAAAAACCCAAATTTTCATTTTGAGCTTTTAATTGAAAATTCTGAAAATATCATCAATATGCTCCAGAATCATCAAATTGATGTGGGATTTGTAGAGGGTGAAATTCCAAAAGGAGATTTTTTAACCCAATCTTTGGCAACCGATGAGCTTATTGTTGTAAGCGGCGATAAAAATTTAGCTAAAGAACCCCATTTTATCGATAGTATTGCAACTTTACCATGGATCTTAAGAGAGGATGGATCTGGCACAAAAGAGGTATTTGAAAATGCTCTTCCAAAAGATATCTCTTTAAATGTTGCACTTCAAATCAATACAAATGAAGCTATAAAAGAGGCGTTAAAAAATCGCAAAGCACTCTCTTGTTTATCTTCATTTGTTGTTAAAAATGAGCTAGAACAAAAAACTCTTTTTCAAGTACCACTTATAAATTTAAAGTTTTTTCGCACACTCTCAATGGTTACTTATCCAAATAAAGATGAAAGATTTTTGGCATGGGAAAGGGAGATGAAAAGAGCTTTTAAATTGAAAATGTCAAAAGCTCATGAATCCTCTTTATAAATTTTGGCCTCTTTTAACCGTTTTCTAAGTGTTAGCCGAGATGTTTTTAAAGATTCTGCAAGACGGGTAACATTAGGTTGCGCATCCCATGCAACTTTAAGCCAAATCTGATTTAATCGCTCTTGAATATCTGCTAAATTTGTTTTACTATCAATCGCCTCTTTTAAGACATCTTCAAGCTGATCCTCCCATGAGAGAGTCTTTTTTTGGGACAACTCTTGAATGGCAAAATCTTCGGCTCTTAAAACTCCTTTTTGGCGATTAAGGCAGGCACCAAATATCGCATTTCTTAGCTGTCTAATATTTCCACTCCATCTCTTTTTTGCAAGAGCATCAAGGGTTGCTGCATCGGCTCCTGTAATCTCTACATGTAAACGCTCATTTGCCTGAGAGATAAAATGTTTTGTTAAGATAGGAATATCTTGGATTCTTTCACGTAGTGATGGAGCCTCAATACTTAACATTGCAAGGCGGAAGTATAGGTCTTCTCTAAACTGTTTTGCTGCTATTTTAGACTCTAAATCGATATTGGTTGCACTTACAATCCGACCCAAAAAAGGCTTCTCTTTTAACCCTCCAACACGGCGAAACTCCCTTGTTTCTAAAAAACGCAAAAGCTTGCTTTGAGCTAAGGGTTCAAGTTCGCCAATCTCATCTAAAAAAAGCGTTCCTTCTCCAACCTGCTCTGCATATCCGATATGCTGGCTTCCAGCGTCTGTAAAAGCGCCTTTTTCATGGCCAAAAAGCTGACTCTCAAAAAGTTCAATGGGAATAGCAGCACAATTTACTGCAATAAAGGGGTGTTTTGCACGATGTGAGTTTTTATGAATTAAAGCTGCAATGAGCTCTTTTCCAGTACCGGTTTCACCATGAATCAAAACGCTTAAATCATTATTAGCAGCTAATCCGATTCTACGATAAATCTCTTTCATAGTCTCAAATGAGCCTACAAACTCTTCGCCATCATCTTCTATCTCTTCTGCATCCTTTTGCTTTGATTTGCTTTGAGAATATGGGTTAACTAGTTCAAGCAAAGACTCTTCATCAAAAGGTTTTTTTAAAATATCTTGAATCCCCAGTTTTGAAGCCTCAATCATATTTTGTGCTGTTGTATACGCTGTCATTAAGATTATCGGCAAGTCGCTGTTTTGCTCTTTTAGCTCTTTTGCTAAATCTATTCCATTATAATTTACTCCAAGCTGCACGTCTAAAATAAGTAGCTGCACTTTTGCGTGTATAATTGTTTGAGCTAGCTCACTCTCACTACCATTAAAACCGATTACCTCATGGCCATGACGTTTTAAAATTTTTGTAACCGAGTATCGAATGTCAGCCTGATCTTCAACGATGGCTATGCGCATGTACACTCCTCAAGAGGCAAATAGATATGAAAGGTGATGCTTTTACCATTTTGTGTAACTTCTAAAAATCCGTCATTAAGGTAGACTATCTTATAAACAGTAAATAGACCAAGACCAGACCCAGCTGGTTTTGTGGTAAAAAATGGTTTGAAAAAATTGGCTCTAATGTGCTCTGGAACGGGTTCGCCTTGATTTGTAAAACTAAAATGAACCATCTTCTCTTCATAGCGTTCTATTTTTACAACAATTAAACTATTTTTAGTAGCTGCCTCAATCGCATTTGATAAAAGGTTGACACAAATCAAATGCAAGGCATCAGCATCTAAAGTTACACAAAATGACTCTTTTGGATCAACTAAAATTTTTAAATCTTTCTCTTTTGATTTTTTATCCAGCCTATCTACAACTTCTTGCAAAATTGGATTTACCGCAGATACAACATTGCTGCTAATTCTTGGTTTACCAATGGCTAAAAAGTCATTTACCTGGCTATCCATTCGCGCAAGTGTTGTGTGAATAACACCCAAGTCTTCCATGTCAGGCAAAGCATCTTTTGGCAAAAGCAGTTTTAAAGGCTGTAAAAGATTTTTAATTTCATGGGCAAAAGAAGCGCTTATTTCTCCAATTACATTTAGTGAGTGAGAAATTCTTGCATTTTGCTCCTCTTTTTTAAGAGTGGTTATATCGATAATTGAAGCTACATAATTATTTTGAATCTTTTCAATCCTTAGTAGCAAAGAGAGCGTTTTTTCATTATTGTATGTAGGGATTGCAACTGTTTGGCTTGGAGTTTGCAAAACCTCTTTCATCTTTGCTAGCACGTTTGGCAAAAACTCCCTCTTTTTCTCATCTAAGATGTTTACATGTAAAGCATGGCCATTGTGAAATTGAATCTGCATATTTTGATCAAAAATAATAATAAGAGTGTCTACTTGAGAAAGAATTGAGTGGTAAAACTCTTTTAATCTCTCTTCATGCTCAAGAGCATTTCGAATCTCGTGCATCAATTTCGTTGTATTATCTACCACAGTTGCAATCTCATCACGCTCATCGCTTTCATAAGGAAGTATCTTATCCCACGCTTTTGCTGCCATTGCTTCGGTATTTCGAACAAGCAAATTTAATCGGTCTATTGTCTTATTAACAAAATAGCGCGCTATAACTAAAGAGACTATGGCAAATCCAACCATCAAAAGGATTTGGACAATAAACATATCAATAAGCAAATCCCATAAAGATTGCTTTTTTACTTTTAAAATAAAACTACCCAAAAGCACTCCATCTTTAAAAAAGGGAACCTTTTCATAATCGGCTTTGTTATTAAACAGGCTTCCCATTCTAAATTCGGACGTATTTGTGTGAGCAACTATTACATCATCTGGTTGTATAAATCCCGCTTCTTCAATAAAGGCTGCACTAGTTAAATTTTTTAGAAATTTGTACAACTCCCATCGATTATCTTCTAAAATAAAATCGCTTAAATGATCCGCACTAGAGTGGATAGTTGTTTTAACCAAATCATCCATCATTTGATTTGCTTGATTTTTTGCCATATCCAATGAGAGGACAACTGAAATTGTTGAAATACACCCAACTAAAAATGTGATTAAAAAAGCTAATTTAACTTTCAGTGAAAAACTTTGTAAAAATTTTAAAAATTTTTTCATTAACGCCTCTCAATAGCCTCAATCATTTTAAATACCTCATCATAGTTTTGATCGCCTGGAAGATCAAACCGATCTAAAGAGAGCTTTTTTAATATCGCCTTTCCTTCATCGTTAAGGTGCATATTCACAAAAGCATCTTGGAGTATTTGAAAAAGATGCTCATCTAAGCCGCTTCGAACAACTATTGGGGAATTTGCAAAAGGTCCTAAGGTTTGGATAATTTTTAATTTATCTTTTGCCTCTGGATACTTTTGCATAAAGGTTTGGTAAACTATACTATCTACGCTCGCTCCATCGACAAAACCTTCTAAAACTGCTTTTATAGATTCGCCATGCTCAAACGTATAGATTGAGCGATGGAAAAAACTCTCATCTTTTAATCCTAGTTGATTAAGATAGTATTTAGGAGCAATTGAGCCCGAGTTGGAGTCTGGATCAGTAAAAGCAAATATCTTATCTTCAAAATCTTCAAGCTTTGTGTATGGCGCATCTTTTCTAGTTATGATATACGCATAATATTGATCACTCCCATTAACAATGGGAATTGCCAAAAGTTGTCCAGTTCCATTATTGTGTAGCTTAGTAAAAGTCGAGTTGCACACATAAGCAACATCTACAGTTTTATTCTCAATATGTGAAACCATTTGGGCATAGGTTTTAGAAAATATAATACTCACTTCTAATGGAGTATTATGCTCTAAATATGCCTCTAAGCGCATAAAGTTTTCTAAATCATCCTTAAAGACAGTTCCAGTCAAACCAAGAGTAATTTTCTCTTTCGCCCCAAGGGGACTAATAAGACCAATAACCATCACAGCAGTGGTAAAAATTTTACACATAGTGGTTAAAAAATTACCGATTTTCATGGTACTTTCCTTAAGAAAAAAATTTAAATGCCCAAATTTAGGGGTTTTCTATTTTGGAACATTTATTGCCTAAGAAGATTGTACATGAGATTGTGTTTATCTTTCTTTAAAAGGAGTCCACGATGGAACTATTGTGGGATGTTCGAGTTTCTCTCGATCTGTTTCTAGGAGGATTGGGCATTGGTGCCTTTATCTTTGGTGCGATTTTATACTATATGGGATCGCAAACTTACGCAGCAACTATCAAAAAAGCGATGGTTATTGCACCCCTTTTGGTAATTGCTGGTTTAATACTGCTGCTTACTGAAATTGGAAGGCCAATGAATGTTATTAAAACTATCATTGCCATTAATCCAACCTCAGTGATGTCAGTTGGTATCTTTTTACAAGGTATCTTTGTTGCTATCAGCCTATTAGTTGCACTTATTGCTCTTACTAAAGGTGTGGAGAAAATCTCTGGAACACTAATGTATGTTGGAGCAACCCTAGCTGGTTTAGTTGGATTTTACCATGGAATGCTCCTAACTGGTATTGGTATTGAACCTTGGAATGGTGCAATCCCTGTTATGTTCTTCTCTTCATCTATTGTAAGCGGAGCAATGTTGGCATTTTTACTCTCTTATGGAAGCCAAGAGTTTGATGCAATTGCTCAAAATTTCGAAGTTCCCATTGTTGCTAATAGTATTATCACCCTAAACCTTGCAATAGTTTTAGGCTGGATTTACTCTTTAGCCCTTGCAACAAGCGAAACAAAAGCTTTTTATAATGCACTCTTTTCTCACTTTGGAATGGAGCTTTCTGTAGTAATTATCGCATTAGCAGCTTCTCTTGTTCTATTTACTATGGTTTTAATGAAAAAAGCGTCTTTAAAAGCAGTGGCAATTCCAACTGCACTCTTGTTGCTTATAGGAAGCTTTGTTTTGAAAAATTTAATTGTCCATCTTGGACAAATGGTTTAAGGAGTCAACTATAAAGAA
>DDHL01000114.1:0-2724 GCA_002352945.1 Campylobacteraceae bacterium UBA1877
ATACAGTCGATATAGTTATTATCAATCAGGTACTGCCTGATTTTCTTTTCAGCTCCACCACGGTACATGACACCAGGGAAACAAACGATAGCCGCTGTTCCGTTTGTTGCAAGCCATGAGAGACTATGCATAATAAAAGCAAGGTCTGCCTTGGATTTAGGCGCCAGTACTCCCGCTGGAGAAAAACGGGGATCGTTAATCAAAATAGGATCACTATCGCCCTTCCACTTAATTGAGTAAGGTGGATTGGAAACAATAGCTTCAAAAGGCTCATCATCCCAATGCAGTGGGTCAGTAAGTGTATCTCCCAGTACAATATCAAACTTATCATAATCAATATCGTGCAGGAACATATTAATTCTGCACAGGTTGTAGGTTGTAATATTGATTTCTTGACCAAAAAAACCTTGACGTACATTTTCTTTTCCTAAGATTTTTGCAAACTTTAGCAGTAGAGAGCCAGAACCGCAAGCGGGGTCATATACCTTGTTGACTTCAGTTTTTCCTACTAATGTTAAGTGGGTAAGGAGTTCAGAAACCTCCTGCGGCGTATAGTATTCACCACCACTTTTTCCTGCATTGGAGGCATACATACCCATTAAAAATTCATAAGCATCACCAAATGCATCTATGGTATTATCTTTGTAGTCTCCCAGTTTCATTTCTCCAACAGAATTCATTAGCTTAACCAGCTTTTCATTACGCTTTACTACAGTGTTTCCTAGCTTATTGCTGTTAACATCAATATCGTCAAACAGGCCTTTGAAATTATCTTCGCTTTCTGTTCCTTGCGCAGATGCTTCAATATTTTTAAAAATACGTTCCAGTGTTTCATTTAAGTTTTCATCGTCCTTTGCACGAGCTCGGACATTTTCAAAAAGCTCACTAGGCAAAATAAAAAAGCCTTTTGTTTTGACTAAATCTTCTCGTGCCTGTTCAGCTTCCTCGTCTGATAACTTAGCATAATCAAATTCCGTATTGCCAGCTTCCCATTCTCCGGCGTTAATATAGGCAGTAATATTTTCAGATATGTAACGATAAAAGAGTATACCAAGGACATATTGTTTAAAGTCCCAGCCGTCTACACTGCCTCTTAAATCATTTGCCATATTCCATATCGTGCGGTGTAATTCCGCCCGTTCCTGTTCTTTTCTGTTATTTTCCATAACTCTACTCCCTTTCTTCAACCATATTTGGCACTAATTCCATGATATCTTTAAAATCAACGCCAAGCGCCGTACAAACCTTTACAAGAACGTCCATACTGACATATTCGTTTTTAGAAAGCTTTGAAATTGACGATGGACTTATTCCCGCAGCAGCTTGTAAATCTTTCTTCTTCATATCGCGGTCTATCAGTAATTTCCAAAGCTTTTTATAGCTAACGGTCATCTTGGTCACCTCTTTATATATGTTTTTTCCATTATAGCACATTTTCTTCAAAAATACCATAGTAATTCTGTGTTTGTGAAGTAATTTTACAATGTTAACAAAGATAATGATAGTTGGTAGTGTAAAATAATTTCTGTAAATTCCAAATTGACTATGATAAGAATAAAAAAAGGATCATAGAGATGGAATTGAAAAATGGAAAAAAGATAGAGTTTGATTTAGAGGAGTTTGTACCACTGCTCTTGAGTAACAAACAAGAGGGCTTTCGTTTAATAGGTGAGCGCTTTTTAAATGCAGTGATGGAAAAAGAGTTTGAAGCATTCATCGGAGCAGAGAAACATGAACGTAGTAGTGAGAGAGTTGATTATCGTAACGGTCACAAACAGAGACAGTTAAAGACCACACTTGGAGAGTTGAATCTTCTTCGTCCTTATGCCAGAAGCGGCAAGTTTGAAACAAAGCTGTTTGAGAACTACTCTAGGATTGATAAAGCACTGGCTTCAATCATTGTGGAGAGCTATCTTAAGGGGGTATCAACCAGAAAAGTGGAATCGGTTATTTCAGAGCTTGATATTGAACTCTCACATGCCACAGTAAGTAATCTAAGCCATGAACTTGATGAACTTATCACTGATCCGTACATCTCCACTTAGAGAGTATTATCCCTATCTCTATGTTGATGCAGTATATCTCAAAGTATTTAACGGTTCAAGGTTTGTATCGCAAGCGGTGATCATAGCAATTGGCGTTAATGAAGATGGATACAGAGAGGTTCTTGATATTGATATAGCCTATGAGGAATCGTATGCAAGCTACAAGGGTTTCTTTGATACCTTAAAAGAGCGAGGGATGAAAAAAGTGGATCTGATAATCAGTGATGGTCATAAAGGGATTAAAAGAGCTGCGCAAGAGAGTTTTAGCGGATCCTCTTGGCAGCTTTGCAGTGTACACTTTAAGCGTAACCTGATGAAGATTGTACCGAAAAAATATTTAAATTCGGTACTCGATGATCTAAACGATGTACTCAAAGCTAAAGATATTGGGGATGCTCATAGTGCCGGACATGCCATGATCGCCACTTATGAGATAAAGCTACCCAAGCTTGCCAAAGGCTAATCTTGGGGATGTAATGACATTCCTAGCGTTTCCGAAACGACATCACAGAAAGATACACTCAACCAATGTGTTGGAGTGGCTCAATAAAGAGGTTAAGCGCAGAACAAAAGTTGTAGGTGCTTTTCCAAGTGAAGGCTCGGTTCTGAGACTACTGGTGCCACTAGCTGTTGATACTAACGCGAAATGGCTGGATAGAAAATATGTTTCTTGGGAAGA
>DDHL01000114.1:2980-3303 GCA_002352945.1 Campylobacteraceae bacterium UBA1877
GTTGATGAGGAATTTACAGAAAAATTTTGACGGTATCTTAGATTTTAAATGTTTTATTAAAAATTATGCAGTGGAAATTAAAAATAAAGATTAAGAAAATTATTAATTTTGTATAATGGTAAATATATTTTAAAAGGATTGTACTTGGCGCTTTACAATGGAGTTTTAACTTTTCACATCATGGCTGTAATGTCGTGGATGGCGATGCTTTTTTATCTGCCAAGGCTTTTTGTGTACCATGTGGAGCATAGTGGAAATGAAGGTTTTGAAGAGGTTGTAAAGATTCAAGAGTACAAACTTTATAAATATATTGGATTGCCGGC
>DDHL01000114.1:3521-4939 GCA_002352945.1 Campylobacteraceae bacterium UBA1877
CGGATTGCCGGCTTTTTGGGCAAGTTTAGCAAGCGGGATAACAATGATTATTTTAGACCCGCAACTTCTTTCAAGTGGACCTTGGATTTATGCTAAGTTTACTGTTTTAGCTGTGCTTATTTGGTACTCATTTTCGTTAGAAAAGTACCGAATTGCTTTGGCAAATGGAACTTGTAAAAAGAGTGGAAAATTTTTTAGAGCTTACAATGAAGTTCCTACTGCTTTGGCAGTTTTGATTGTAGGATATGTAGTTTTTAAAACTTTTTCATGGCTTTTTACTCTCATAACGTTGGGAGTTTTAGCAATTATTGCCGATTTGATTTTAGACTCAAAAAAGAGTGTATAATCTTTACATGTAAAGACTTTTAAACTGCGACAAATTTAAGTTTGAGTGTTAAAGTTTTTACATGTAAAAAAGCTTTGACAATACTTTGGTAAAAGTGTACAATGAATCCAAACTTAAAAAGGAGTTGCCATGGTTCTTTCACCAAAGAAGATCAAAAAGATCTCGCGAAAAGCTTCAAGAAAAGTCGCCAAAGGGGATGATTGTAAAAAGGTTGCAAGAAAGGTTGCTAAAAAGCTAACTAAAGAGGGTGTTTCTAAAAAATCCCGAGCTAAAAAGTTAGCAAAGAAGCTTGCTAAAAAAATGAATAAAAAAATCTCATAAACTGCTTAAAGTAACAAAGGGTGTTTATTTAAGCACCCTTTGCTTCTAATACTAAATTTCAAGGAAAAGATTACAATGCATATTCTTTCTATCCAGTCCCACGTTGTTTACGGCCATGTTGGAAATGCAGCAGCTGTTTTTCCATTGCAGCGATTGGGTGTTGAAGTTTGGCCACTACATACAGTTCAATTTTCCAACCATACCGGATACGGCTCATGGAAGGGGCGCGTTTTTGATGGACATTCAATTGATGAGTTGATGCAAGGCATTAAAGAGCGCGACGTTTTATCAAAATGCGATGGAGTTTTATCTGGCTATATGGGCTCGCCCGATTTAGGTTTTGCTATATTAAATGCAGTCAAAGATGTTAAAGAGGCAAATCCAAATGCGCTTTATTGCTGTGATACTGTAATTGGCGATGTGGGCCGAGGAATCTTTGTAAGGCCAGGAGTGCCTGAATTTATGGTCGAACACGCTTTAGAGGTGGCTGATATTATCACTCCAAATCATTTTGAGCTTGAGTATTTATCAAACCAAAAAGTAGAAGATATTAGTGCTTTAAAAGAGGCTGTTTTAAAAGTCCAATCAAAGGGTCCAAAGATTATTTTAGTAACCTCAGTTGATGTAAAAGAGACCCCAAATGATTCGCTAGATTTAGTTGCATCCATTGATGGTAAATTTTGGAGAGTACGTACGCCAAGATTGAATTTAACACTTAGCGGATCAGGTGATGTAACGGCAGCTTTATTTT
>DDHL01000114.1:5168-5544 GCA_002352945.1 Campylobacteraceae bacterium UBA1877
CGGCAGCTTTATTTTATGCTCACTATTTGCGATCTCGAAGTGTAAAAGTGGCTCTTAGTGAAGTAAGTGCATCAATTTATGGATTGCTAAAAAGAACCGAAATGGCAGCTTCGCGCGAAATGGTGCTTATTGATGCCCAAGAAGAGATTATCAATCCTACATGGAGATTTGAAATAGAAGAGATTTAACTTCAAAATGCGCAAGCAAAGGTAGTAATACTATTTTTGCTTGCGCTGCAAAAGAATTTTTATATATATTAATCCGCTTAAGAGCAAGAAATAAAAAACTACTCCGATTCCAATCCTATTTTGCATAGCCAAATCATCAGCTAAAATCTCTCGAGGAGGCTTTGGCTCTACAAAAAAGTATGGCAACC
>DDHL01000050.1:0-447 GCA_002352945.1 Campylobacteraceae bacterium UBA1877
TGCCAAGTCCAGTGAAAATGTGCTTGTTGAGCTTGATTTTGAGTTTGAAAATATTGAGTATAAGATTGAGCGTCAGTTTCGTGGCAAAGCCCTGAGTGCGAGTGCGAAATTGTATAAAAATGGTCAACTTATCGTTAGTGGAGCAAGGGAGGTAAGCGCAGCAGTTGCTAAATTGACAAAGATGAGCAAGGATGCTTTTTTGCACACTCTTTTTGCGAGCCAAAAGGAGCTTACAAGTTTGAGTGGGTTGAATAATGAAGATAGAAAAAAGATGATACGCCGACTTTTAGGCTTAGAGAAGATTGATTTTATCGAAAGTGTGCTTGTTGAAAAGATTAGAGAGCTTAAGCGTGAGATTAATTTATCGGCTCAATATCTTCTAAGCGATGAGGATATTGAGGCAAAAAATAGCGAAATAAAAAAGATTGAGAGTTTAAAAGTTGATTT
>DDHL01000050.1:612-1010 GCA_002352945.1 Campylobacteraceae bacterium UBA1877
ATTGAGAGTTTAAAAGTTGATTTGGAAAAAAAGCTAAAATCTAGTCAAGAGTTATTGCAAAAATGCAAAAGCCAAGAGGAGAAAGTTGAGGCTGATTTAAGCGTTTTTGTTAAGGCAAAAGAGAAAAAACAAAAACTTTTAAGCGAGTTTGGGCTTATAAAAAATGAGATAAATTCAACTGCTCAAAATAGGCTAAAACTTGAGCAAGAGCTGCAAAATTTAAAGCAAAAATCAAATGAGTTAAAAAAATACAAAGAGATAAAAAGCGAGTATGAATCGTTACAAAAAGAGTTAGAGAAGTTACAAAAGCTAAAAGATAGCCATTTAAAAAAAGAGGGTTTGCAAAAGGAGCAAGTTCAACTAAGAGCCCAATTTGTCAGCTTAAAAAATAAAATCAA
>DDHL01000050.1:1215-7277 GCA_002352945.1 Campylobacteraceae bacterium UBA1877
GTCAGCTTAAAAAATAAAATCAAAGCCCTTGTGACTGAGTGTGAAAAAGAAGATAAGTTAAAAAAACAGATCGAGCAAGAGCAGATCCAGCTTGCCAAACTTACAAAGGAGTTTGAGGGCTTGCAAAAAGAGCAAGCATTGCTTGAGCAGCAACTCTCAGCCGAAGAGAGGATAGTAAAAGATACTAAGCAAAAAATAGCAAAGATAAAAGCTCTTGGGCCAGATTCTAATTGTCCAACTTGTACAAGAAAACTCCTTGATGAGTATGATAATGTCATACAAAGCTTACAAAATATAGTCAATGAGAGCCAAGATCAAAAAATAAAAAAGATAAAAATTAAGTTGGGTAAGAAAGAAGCTTTGATAGCACAAGCGCAAAAGCAAAAAGAAGAGTTTCAAAAAGCTTTACATGTAAAAGAATCAGAACTCAAAGTTGTTCAAAGTAAGCAAAAAGATTTAAAAAACTATCAAGAAGAGTTTGAAAAGATAAAAAAACAGGGAGTAAAAAACAAAGAGGAGATAGAAAAATTATCAACCTTTACATATGACGAAGCTTTACATGTAAAACTTCAAGAGCAGTTTGAAAAATTAAAACCCAAATATTTGCGAACACTTGAGCTTGAAACTGAGTTAAAAAGAGAGCCGATGGTGCAAAAGGAGTTGACTCTTGTTGATAAGCAGAGTGAAGCGCTAAAAATGAAACTCAAGCAAAAAAGCCAAGAGGTGGATAAAGTAGTTTATGATAAGAGTTTGCATGAGGCCAAGGAGGCTGAGTTTAAAAAGATAAAGGCTCAAAAAGAGGGCTATTTTAATGAGATTGGACAGTTAAAAGAGCAGGTTGCAAGGTATGTTGGACAGATAAATAGTTTGCAAGAGAGTTTAAAATCAAACCAAGCCAAAATAGAAAAGGTGCAAAAAAAGAGGGATGATTTGGAAGATTTTGAGAAGATAAAGGTGAGTTTTAAAGAGTTTAAAACAAGGCTCAATGCAAAGGTTGCACCACGAATTTCTCAAGTTGCTTCAAACATGTTTTCAACCATTACAAAAGGGAAGTATCAATACATTGAAGTAAGTGATGACTTTGACTTTTTTATATTTGATGATGGTAAGCGCTACCCAATAGAGCGTTTTAGTGGAGGGGAGGGTGACCTTGCAAATCTCGTGCTTCGCATTGCTATTTCAAAAACTTTAGCAGAACTTAGCGGGGCTGGAAGCGTGGGATTTTTGGCTTTTGATGAGGTCTTTGGAAGTCAGGATGAAGCAAGACGCATGCAGATTTTAGAAGCGTTTCATACGATAAAAGAGCAGTATCGCCAGATATTTTTGATAAGCCATGAGATGGAGATAAAAGAGATGTTTGAGAGGGTTGTGGAGGTATAAAAGATATGTTTGGATAATCTTTTTAGTCTTTACGCCTACTATTTGTTGTAAATATGGTTTTGCGATTAGAGTATTTTTGACGGCGCAGAAAAGATTGTTTAGTTATTTAATTCTTCCGCTATCATCTCAGCTTGTTTTAGCACTGTTTGGGTTGCTAATAATTGCATATCAGGCGGATAACCGAATTGTCTAAGAGTTCTTTTTACAATTACTTTTAATTTTGCGCGTACGCTCTCTTTGATTGTCCAATCTATTGAAGCATTTGCTTTTACTTTTTGAGTTAAAACAACTGCCAATTCTCTAAGTTTTTCTTGTTGCATTAGCTCTTTTGCGCTCTTATTATTGGCAACTGCTGTATAAAAAGCATATTCAAAGTCCGTAAGCCCAAGTTTTGAAGCTTCACTGTCCATGTCTTTTATATTTTTTGCTAAGTTTATAAGCTCCTCTATCACTTCAACTGCTGTGATGATTTTGTTATGATACTTTTTGATAGAGTTTTCTAACATCTCCATAAGAGTTTTACTTTGTACAAGATTTGTTTTTATTCGACTTTTTATTTCATCATTAAGTAATTTTTTCAAAACTTCAAGTGCCACATTTTTATGTTCCATATTTTTAACTTCTAATAAAAACTCCTCATCTAATACAGATATATCTGGTTTTTTTATTCCACCTGCATCAAATATATCTATTACTTGCTCTGTAATAAGTGCTTTGTCTATCACTTGTCTAATAGTAGTTTCCATCTCTTCATCAGTTTTACTAGTGCCAGTACTATTAAATTTTACAAGTCTTGCTTTTACTGCTTGAAAAAATGAGATCTCATCTTTTGCGTCCATTGCTTGTTCTGATGGAACAGCAATAGCAAATGCTTGAGAAAGAGCTGTTACTTCATTGATATACCTTTTTTTACCATCTTCAAGTCCAAGAATATGATCTTCTGCTTCAAGTATGATTGAAAGTTTTCTACTCGTATCAGCTTCAAAATACTCTTCATAAGCAAATCCATGATACATTTGTGAAACAACTTCTAGTTTTTCAAGCATCAAAGCTATGGCTTGTTCTTGTGCAAGTGCTGGATCGCCTTTTCCTCCACTATCACTATAAAAAGATAGTGCTTTTTTCAAGTCGCTTGCAATTCCAAGATAATCAACTACAAGTCCAGCAGGTTTATCTTTATATACTCTATTTACCCTTGCAATGGCTTGCATAAGGTTGTGACCTTTCATCGGTTTATCTATATAAAGTGTATGCATAGATGGTGCATCAAAACCAGTAAGCCACATATCTCTTACAATCACAAGTTTAAGTTTATCATTTACATCTTTCATACGATTAGCTAAAGAACGTCTTTGTTGTTTGCTTGTATGGTGTTTTGCTAATTCTGGACCATCATGTGAGCTTGCTGTCATGATAACTTTGATAACTCCTTTATCTAAATCATCACTATGCCATGAAGGACGAAGTGCTATTATCTCTTTGTAAAGCTCACTTGCTATTCTTCTGCTCATAGATACAATCATACCTTTACCATCAAACACCTCTTGTCGTTTTTCAAAGTGGGTAACTATATCTTTTGCTACTTCTTTGATACGATTTTGACTTCCTATAAGTGCTTCAAGTTGAGTCCATTTAGCTTTGGCTTTTTGAGTCTCGGTTAAACCATCATTTTTGATTTCATTATCTAACTCTTTTATTAATTCTTTCCCCTCATCACTTAGTTGTATTTTGGCAAGTCTACTTTCATAATAGATTTTCACAGTTGCGCCATCTTCAACAGCTTGTGCAATATCGTATATATCCACATAGTTTCCAAACACTGCAGGTGTATTTACATCGGTACTTTCAATTGGAGTTCCAGTAAATCCAATATAAGTAGCATTTGGTAAAGCATCTCTTAGATATTTTGCAAAACCGTAAACTATTTTTTTACCGATTACATTTCCATCTTTATCTTTTTCATCGACTGTTTTTGGCTTAAAGCCATACTGTGTTCTATGTGCTTCATCTGCTATGACAATTATATTTCTTCTTGATGAGAGTTCATCGTAAATATTTCCCTCTTGGGGTTGAAATTTTTGGATGGTGGTAAAGATTACTCCACCAGAAGCTACTTTTAGAAGTTTTTTTAGATGGTCTCTATCGTTAGCTTGGATAGGCTCTTGTCTTAATAAACTTTGACTTGATGCAAAGGTATCAAACAATTGATCATCTAAATCATTTCTATCAGTGATAACCAGTACAGTTGGGTTATTTAAGGCAAGTACGATTTTACCTGTGTAAAATACCATAGAAAGAGATTTACCGCTTCCTTGAGTATGCCAAACTACACCACCTTTTCTATCCCCATCTTCACTGCTTGCTTGTATAGTTCTATTTACTGCTTTATTGACTGCATAGTATTGGTGGTAAGCTGCTAGTTTTTTAACAGTATGGATGGTTACGATTTTATTTTTATCTTCTTTTTTATCTTTTTCAAATACTATAAAATTTCTTATCAAATCTAAAAGAGTTGTAGGGTTTAGCATCCCTAAAATCATAGTTTCAAGTTGTGAAATAGTTTTTGAAGCTTCATTTTGTCCATCGCTACTTTTCCAGCTCATAAATCTTGTAAAACCAGCACTTATGGTTCCAGCTTTTGCTTCTAAACCATCACTAATGATGCAAAAAGCGTTGTAAATAAAAAGACTAGGGATTGTTGATTTGTAAGTTTGTATTTGATTAAATGCAGATTTTATAGTGGTAGTTTCATCAACCGCATTTTTAAGCTCAATCACTATCAATGGCATACCATTTACAAAAAGGATCAAATCTGGTCGTTTGTTGGTACCGTTTTCTATGATGGTAAATTGGTTTGATACTACAAAATCATTGTTAGAAAAACAATCAAAATCGATAAGCTTTACTATCTCACCTCGTGTTATACCATCTTTTTGAACTTCCACAGTTATACCTTCTGTAAGCATTTTATGAAAAGTTTCATTATCTGTTAAAAGTTCTGTACTCTTTAGTCTTTCAATCTGTTTTGCAGCATATTCTATTTGGTCATATTCTAAAGTGGGGTTGATGGCGGTAAGAGAGTTTGTGAGTTTTTCTTTTAGTATCACATCTTCAAAAGATTCTCTCATAGGATTTTCACTATCAGGTGCTACATTTGGAGCATAGATATATTTAAAGCCCTGTTTTTCTAATAGCTCTATTGCAAAAAGTTCTATTTTATTTTCAGTTATTTTGTTCATGTTTTATCTCTGAGTAAATATTCTTTATGTATCTCTTTTGCTTTATCTAAATCTATTTCTTTAGAAAGTAAAAATTCGTAGCATATTTTGCTATATAGTTTTTGGTTATGTTTGTGTTGATAATAGGAAGAGTTACTTTGAATATCATATTTCCAAATAACAGCTGTCATGTAAGCGGTACTCCCTTTATCAGATAATAAATTTAATTTTTCACCCAACTCTTTAGTAGTATAAAAATCATCTTGTAAATTAAAGTCTGGTGTATAAGTTTCTACTCCTTCAACATCTCCAATTAGCTTTAAAGCTGGTGCACCATCTTTTTCAACAAATTTTCCTTCTTGAATTAAATTTATTTCTTTTAATAACTTCTTATCAATAACAATTTGTTTGTCTTTTGTATTCTTAATATTACCTCTTAAAAGATCTATCAATGCAATATTCTGCGGTCCTACCTTAGCAATATTTTCAATGTGTTCCATCCATTTTTTTTGTTCTATTGCTTTATTTTCATCAAAAATATTTTTTAAATCTGCATATTTTATTTTTTCGCTTCTTCCACTATAACGATAATATATTTCACCCTCGTTTGTTACTTGTTTTTTTGTCTCCTTAATACACATAACTGGCTTATTTTTGGATTCTTCAATAATGAAAATACCAAACTTTTTTTCATTGATAGAAAAGCTATACATTTCCCATCTAATCTCAGGTGCAAAATGAGTGTTTAAAAAATTTGATATTTGCTCAGCATCTATATTTTCAAAATTTTCATTCGTCATTCCAATAGGTTCTCTTGGACTGTCCTTTATGCCAAATATAATTACGCCTCCTGAACTATTAGCAAAAGATGCAAAAGTTTTAGAGTATTGATTCATTGAATTAAAATTAAAGTTAGCTTTAAATTCAAGCTTTTTACTTTCACGATGTTTTAATCTTCCATCATTTTTAACTTCTATGAGTTTTTTAAATTTTTCTTCTGTCATAACTTCACCCTCACTTCCCCATTCATAAGTTTTGGAAGTAGTATATTTCTCATATTTTCAAGAGTTTTGATTTGTTGTTGATTTGCAAATATTTTATTAAATTTTGGTTCAACTAGATTATGAAAGTCTTTTAATATATTATTATTAGGCTTTATAATATTCATTTTTTGGAAATTTCCAGTATTAAGATTAAGTGTTGCCGTTCCACCACTAGCCATTGCATGTAATAAATCATATGATGATTGCATAAACAGATATAAAAAGTATCTATAGTATTCTTTTTTAGGCACTATTGAATTTATTTGTTGGTTAGTTTGACTTTTAATAATATTCATAGACACTAACCCAACAGTCGCAATACAGCTTACACAGATTGACTTTGGCGGTAACAATTTATTCTTTTGAGAGTCACTTCCCTCCTCAGATAGTGTTTCAGTTGTATTAAAAATGAAAGTGTTTC
>DDHL01000050.1:7558-8677 GCA_002352945.1 Campylobacteraceae bacterium UBA1877
ATGGTATATCTCCACCATAATATTCAGTTTTCTTTTTAGATGGAGTTTTACCACAAACTACATCTCCAAAATCACTTAATGGCTTTTCCTCCCACTCATCCTTAGCCTCTTCGATAAACCATTGTCTAAAAAGTGTTTGTGTTAACTCTTCTAGGGTTTTGTTTTGGCGGTGAAGAAGGTCGATTTTGTCATCAAGGCTACTTAAAACTTCTGCTATTGCTTTTTGTTGTTCTATTGGTGGAAGTGAAATATAAATTTCATCAAAAGTATTTCTAGTAATCGTATCAAATACAGCACCGTAAGAAACTTGTTGTAATTGCTTCACGGTATCTTTCAAAAGATAAAATAAATAATCATTAATTGATTTATCTTTTTTTGCTCTTATCCCATAACAAGATTGATTAAATGTCATAGGTTTATCTAACATGGCTAAAGCCCCTACTGTTCCTCTGGCTGAAATAATAATGTCATCTTTTTTTAATAATTTTGTACTACTTTTTTCTAATCCCAATTTGGTAATAGTTTTTTCAGTATTAGAAACGTATTTTTTACCTGAATTAAAATCTACCACAGATAACCAAGGAATATCTCCATTCCAATATTCCTCAATTGAAGTTTTAGGAGTTCCTCCACCAATTACATCAGCAATATCAGAAATTTTATATTCTCTCCACTCACCCATCAAACACCCCCTCATAAAGGATGTTCATCACAAGTTTTATGATTATCTCTTTTTGATCTGGGTGTGACTGTGCTACGAGTAAAGCTATGGAAGCTAAGGCATTGTCATTGATTTTTGCTTCTCCGTTTGGTTTGTAAAGTATGCCGTTTTTATGTAAAAACAGCACAAAAAGATATGCTCCTATTCGTTTATTTCCATCAGTAAAAGGATGCCCTTTGATGATGTAGTAAAGAAGATTTGCTGCTTTACTTTCAAGGGAAGGCAAAAGGTCAACTCCATCAAAACTTTGGTAGATATTGAGCAGGTTTCCTTTTAGTTCATTCGCTTTTTCTTGCCCAAAAAGCTCTGTCGCTTCTCCTTTTGCTATAAGAGCATTTTTGAGTTCGCTTATGGCTTCTTTGGCTTCATCATAATCTAATACAAACTTTCCCTCTTTT
>DDHL01000058.1:0-14869 GCA_002352945.1 Campylobacteraceae bacterium UBA1877
CTCAAACCCATCCTCTTATTGATGTTGTAAAAGGGTGGAAAAAGGATGCTGCTAAAGGAATTCATGTGCAGTTTGAGCCAGATTTTGACAAATTGGAAGCCGCAATTTACAGCTATGTGGAAAATTATGAAAATGAGTTTAGTAAAGATCATGACTTTTTTAAAATTAGAGGTGAAGATAATATTTTTAGGTATTTGCCTCTTTCTAAAGTTGCAATCCGAGTTGCTAAAGAGGATAGCTTGTTTGAAGTGGTAAGCAGAATCTTAGCTGCAAAGGTAAGCAAGGTTGGTTTACATGTAAGCATCGAAGCATCCCTTGAAACACCAGTAGCTTCCTTTTTGTTTGAAAATAGAGACAAAATTTTTGACAAGCATGATAATCTTGTTCGTGAAACTCAAGAGGAGTTTATTGCTCAGTTTAATGCATTTGAACGAATTATATATGCAGATGTATCAAGAGTGCCTCGTGAGGTTTTTGAAGCAGCCGCAAGCAGCGTAAAATATATTGTTAGACAAAAGCCGATGATGGAGGGGCGATTGGAGCTGTTAAACTACTTTCAAGAACAGAGCATCTCTCATAGCTACCATCGCTATGGAAATTTAGGAGTAAGAGGGCTTTAAAGGCCCTCTTTTAATCTTTTAGTTTTTCTAAAAGTGTCTGATTAAGCTCAAGGTCTTTGCGATTTTTTCGTACGCCTTGAGCATTTTTATTGATTTTTGATCGATTTTCTTCGATACCATCTTTATTGCTTTTGATGGCTTCACGATTAAGTTCAATCAATTCTTGGAGAACTTCAATACGTTTTTCATACTTATTAATAAGATAGTAAACCAAATAGACCAATATCGCTACAATTACCCACTCAAGCATAGCATTTTCCTTTACATGTAAAGATAATTGATATTATAGCGAATCTTTTATATCAAAACAGTAGTGAGTAGCGTTCTTTTGGTGTAAAATCTCTTTAATTTGCAATCCCTCAAAAGAGATATCTTCAAACTCTTTTTGGCTGCTTGGTTGGTATTGAGCAAGCGCTCTTGCTACTTTGCCTCGATACGCCTTTGCCCAGTGGCTAACTTTTTTACCATTTTTAAAAAACTGCATTGTGGCATATGGGATTTTTGGGGTATAAAATTTCTCATAAAAGCCAGCTCGTAAATCTAGAACAAATTTGCCCTTTAAAACTTCATCAAGCAAAGGGCTTAAAAGCTTCTTGTAATGGTTTTGGATATTTAATCCATCCAAATTTTGTCCTTGTTTTAATTTATAGTATGGAATGATTGAATCAGCATAGATTGGTCCAAATAAGTTAGAAAATATAATCATATGTTTATACAAAAAGTTAGTTGCATCTTGATTGAGTGTGTTAGCAGATAGATATTTATAGCCAACCCCAGAGTATCGAAAAAGCGCTTTTATACCTTGGTTTAGAGGAGTGTTTATTAATAAATCTAGCTCACAATCTTTTTTCAAGCCAGAAAGTGCACGAAGATTGCTTTTGTCTGAATGGAGTATATTTTTATATTTATCAAAGAGTGTTTGGCGCAGTTGAAAAAGCGTTTCATTATAAGGCAAATCAGTAAGCTTAAAAGCTGAATCATTATGTGATACTTTAGCTTCACTTGGAGAAAAAAGTATTACCATAAAGCTATCCTTGTAGAAAAAAATTTCAATAAGAACAGTTTATTTGAAAATTCCTTCAAAAACACTTGACTTGATGGGTCATTTGAGATATAATTTCACCTCACAAAACAGGTGCCGGCGTAGCTCAGCTGGTAGAGCAACTGCCTTGTAAGCAGTAGGTCGGGGGTTCAAGTCCCTTTGCCGGCTCCATTTTGTAACAGTGTTTGACCAGATAAATTAATGTGGCAACGTTGCGGTGAGATACTCAAGCGGCCAACGAGGGCAGACTGTAAATCTGCTGGTTTTTACCTTCGAAGGTTCGAATCCTTCTCTCACCACCATTTTTTTTGCCACATGCGGGAATAGCTCAGTTGGCTAGAGCATCAGCCTTCCAAGCTGAGGGTCGCGGGTTCGAGTCCCGTTTCCCGCTCCAACGGTATTGCGACTGGGAGCTGTGTATGTGTATCTTCGTATATTCTACAACCTGCTACTCGTCATGCCATATAGGAGCATTGCTAATGTCGGCGTTTGGATAATATAGCGCTCATATGGCTCAGAGGTAGAGCACTTCCTTGGTAAGGAAGAGGTCGCGGGTTCAAGTCCCGCTATGAGCTCCACCTGATTATCTAAATGCTTTTAAGATGCCTAGTCGCCTAGGTCAAGTTATGTTAAAAATTTAAATTACATCCAAAAACCACACGGAGGAAGAGATGGCTAAAGCGAAATTTGAACGAAACAAGCCGCACGTTAACATTGGTACCATTGGTCACGTTGACCACGGTAAAACAACCCTTACTGCTGCAATTTCAGCGGTTCTAGCTACTAAAGGGTTTGCTGAATTTAAAGATTATGATGGAATCGATAATGCTCCAGAAGAGCGTGAGCGTGGAATTACTATCGCAACATCTCACATTGAGTATGAAACAGACACTCGACACTATGCACACGTAGACTGCCCAGGCCACGCTGACTATGTTAAAAACATGATTACAGGTGCTGCGCAAATGGACGGAGCAATCTTAGTAGTTTCTGCAGCAGATGGTCCAATGCCTCAAACTCGCGAGCACATCCTTCTTTCTCGCCAAGTTGGTGTACCTTACATTGTTGTTTTCATGAACAAAGCCGACATGGTTGATGATGAAGAGTTGCTAGAGCTTGTAGAAATGGAAATCCGAGAACTACTAAACGAGTATGACTTCCCAGGAGATGATACTCCAATTATTGCTGGTTCTGCACTTGAAGCACTTGAAGAGGCTAAAGCAGGAAAAACCGGTAAATGGTCAGAAAAAATTCTTGAACTAATGGATGCAGTAGATAACTTTATTCCAACTCCAGTTCGTGATACTGATAAAGATTTCTTGATGCCTGTTGAGGACGTTTTTTCAATCCCAGGACGTGGTACAGTTGTAACAGGTCGTATTGAAAAAGGTACTGTAAAAGTAGGCGATACAGTTGAGATTGTTGGTATTCGTGACACTCAAACAACAACTGTAACTGGTGTTGAAATGTTTAGAAAAGAGATGGAGCAAGGTGAAGCAGGTGATAACTGCGGTATCTTACTTCGCGGAACTAAGAAAGATGAAGTTGAACGTGGTATGGTACTTTGTAAACCAAAATCTATTACACCACATACTGAATTTGAAGGAGAAGTTTATATCCTTACTAAAGAGGAAGGTGGACGCCATACTCCATTCTTTAATAACTATCGACCACAATTTTATGTACGTACAACAGACGTAACTGGATCAATCACTCTTCCAGAGGGAACTGAAATGGTTATGCCTGGTGACAACCTAAAAATCAACGTATCTTTGATTGCGCCAATCGCACTAGAAGAGGGAACTCGATTTGCGATTCGTGAAGGTGGACGCACTGTTGGTTCAGGTGTTGTATCAAAAATAATTAAGTAAGTATGTAAGCTGGAGAGGGAACTCTCCAGCCTTTATTAAGGATAATTAATGAGAATCAAGATAGGTTTAAAATGTGTAGAGTCTGGTGACATTAATTACACAACAACCAAAAATAGTAAAACAATGACAGAAAAGTACGAAACAAAAAAGTACTCTCCTCGATTAAAACGGCATACGTTACACAAAGAAGTGAAGTTAAAAAGTTAAATTCCAGCATTGTTTGGAATTTAACCCCTTTAGGGCAATAGCTCCAACGGTAGAGCGCCGGATTCCAAATCCGATGGTTGGGGGTTCGAATCCCTCTTGCCCTGCCACCAAAAGGATGGGTTTTTATGGAAAAACTAATCAGTTATATTCGACATTCACGTGCGGAACTTAGCAAGGTAATTTTCCCGATTAAAGAGCAAGTTCGTAACGCATTTGTTTCCGTTTTTGTAGTTGTTACGGTAATCTCTTTATTTTTGGCATTGATTGATGTGATTATGTCATTTACACTTTCTTTAATTTAATGAGTTAGGATAAGACATGGCACATAAATGGTATGCGATACAGACTTATGCGGGAAGCGAAATGAGCGTAAAACGAGCAATTGAAACACTCGTGCGCGATTATGGAATTGAAGATCAGCTAAAAGAGATCATTGTTCCCACAGAAGATGTTATTGAAGTTAAAAATGGCAAAAAGAAAATAAGTGAAAGAAGTTTATATCCAGGCTATGCTTTTGCTTGTTTAGATTTAGATACTACACTATGGCATCGTATTCAATCATTGCCAAAAGTTGGTCGTTTTATTGGGGAAGCGAAAAAACCAACTCCCCTAAGTGAAAATGATATTAAATTGATTTTAGAAAAGGCACAGAAAAAAGGTGCTCCAAAACCAAAAATATTTTTTGACGAAGGTGAGAGTGTACGGATTACTGAGGGCCCTTTTGCAAACTTTACTGGTATTGTAGAAGAGTACGATATGGAACATGGAAAACTTCGTTTAAATGTCTCTATTTTTGGTAGAAGTACACCTGTTGAGATTTTGTATTCACAAGTTGAAAAAATTGTATAAAAAAAGGAAATTATATGGCTAAGAAAGTAATTGGCGAAATCAAGCTTCAAATTGCTGCTGGCAAAGCAAATCCTTCACCACCGGTTGGACCTGCTCTAGGTCAAAAAGGCGTGAATATTATGGAATTTTGTAAAGCTTTTAATGAAAAAACAAAAGATTTAATGGGCTTTAATGTGCCTGTTATCATTACTGTATATGCAGACAGAAGCTTTACATTTGTAACAAAGCAACCTCCTATGACTGATCTTATTAAAAAGAGTGCAGGCATTTCAAAAGGTACAGATAATCCATTGAAAAATAAGGTTGGGAAACTAACAAGAGCCCAAGTTCAAGAGATTGTGGAACGAAAAATCGTCGACATGAATACTACCGATAAAGAAGCGGCTGCTCGCATTGTAGAAGGTAGCGCGCGAAGTATGGGTGTCGAAATAGTCGATTAATTTTGAACCTCTACCGCCAGGGTAAGGCGGAAGCACATTATTGCGGAGTAAAATATGGCTAAAAAAAGTAAACGTCTAGCTGCATTGCTAGAAAAAATTGATTTAAATAAAACTTATGGTGCCCGTGAGGCAATTGAGACAGTAAAAGGTCTTGCTTCAGCAAAATTTGATGAAACAGTTGAAATTGCATTAAAACTAAATGTTGACCCTCGTCACGCTGATCAAATGGTTCGTGGTTCAGTTGTTTTGCCAGCAGGTACTGGCAAAAGCGTTCGAGTAGCTGTAATTGCAAAAGATGTAAAGGCAGATGAGGCAAAAGAGGCTGGTGCAGAAATCGTTGGTGCGGAAGATTTGATTGAAGATATTCAGGCTGGAAATATCAACTTTGATGTACTAATAGCAACTCCAAATATGATGGGCATGGTAGGTAAAGTAGGTAGAATTTTAGGCCCAAAAGGTTTAATGCCAAACCCAAAAACTGGTACTGTAACTATGGATGTAGCAAAAGCTGTTGAAAATGCTAAGGGCGGCCAGGTAAATTTCCGTGTTGATAAGCAAGGTAATATTCATGCAGGAATTGGCAAAGCTAGCTTTAGTGTAGAGCAATTGTCTGAAAATTTTGAAACATTTATTAGAGCTATCAATAAACATAAACCTGCTACATCAAAAGGAAAATATATTAAAAATGCTGCGCTATCATTAACTATGAGTCCATCAATCAATGTTGATGCTCAAGAGTTAATGGATTTAAAATAGTTAATCTTTGATTGGAGATAGCAGAGGCTTTGCTTAATTCGAGTTATCTCGGCTCTGCTTGAAATCACCAGTCGGAAAGGAGAAAAATTGACAAGAGAAGAAAAAGCACAAGTCATTGCTACATTAACTGAAGCATTTAAGTCCTCCGACGCTGTTGCTGTATGTGAATACAAAGGTTTAAAAGTTTCAGAACTTGAAGCCTTGCGCAATAAAGCACGTGAAGTTGGTGTGCAAGTTCGTGTTGTTAAAAATACACTTGCAGACATCGCTTTTAAGCAAGCAGGAATTGAAGGCTTCGAACTAAAAGATACCAATATCTTTTTGTGGGGCGATGATCAACTAAATGTGGCTAAAGTGGTCTCCAAATTTGCTGAATCAAACGATATATTTACAGTTAAAGCTGCCTATATGGATGGCGAAATTACTGATGCAGCAAAAGTTGAAGCATTGTCTAAAATGCCTTCACGCGATGAGCTACTTGCAATGTTGCTACAAGTTTGGAAAGCGCCAATTGCTAATTTTACAATTGGTTTGGATGCGTTACGCGCTAAAAAAGAAGAATCTGCATAATAAGTCCATAAGGAGAATTTACAATGGCAATTACTAAAGAAGACGTTTTAGAGTACATTTCAAATCTAACTGTATTAGAACTTAGCGAACTTGTAAAAGAGTTTGAAGAGAAATTTGGCGTTTCAGCTGCACCTGTTATGGTTGCTGGCGCTGCTGGTGCTGGTGCTGCAGAAGCTGCAGAAGAGAAAACTGAATTTGATGTTATCTTAAAAGATGCTGGCGCTAAGAAAATTAACGTTATTAAAGTTGTACGTGCACTTACTGGTCTTGGTCTTAAAGAGGCTAAAGATGCTGTTGAGAGCACTCCATCAACAATTAAAGAAGGCATCAGTAAAGAAGATGCTGAAGAAGCAAAAAAACAGCTTGAAGAAGCTGGCGCATCGGTTGAGCTTAAGTAAAGTCTTTAATCCTTGGGAGAGGCTCCCAAGGATTATTAATATTTAAAATTTTGAATCATTCTTGCCTTTGGCAATTTAACCACTTTCCTTTCAAACCATTACTACGGGGTAGACGCACATGCTAAATAGCTTACAATCCGGAAATCGTCTCCGAGTCGATTTTGCAAAGGTTCCTCAGCAAATTGATGTTCCTAACCTCCTTCAGTTGCAAGAAAAAAGTTACGAGCACTTTTTAAATGTTTCCAATTCAGAAATTGAAAGCGGAATAGAAAAAGTATTTAAATCTATTTTTCCAATTCATGATCCGCAAAATAGATTAACTTTAGAGTATGCTGGAAGCGAAATAGGCAAGCCTAAATATACTGTTCGAGAGTGTATGGAGCGGGGCTTAACGTACTCAGTTAATTTAAAGATGAATATCCGATTAATCCTATGGGATAAAGATGAGAAAACCGGTGAAAAATCTGGTGTAAAAGATATAAAAGAACAATCAATTTTTATTCGTGAAATCCCAATGATGACAAATCGAACATCATTTGTTATCAACGGTGTTGAGCGTGTTGTAGTAAATCAACTACACAGAAGTCCTGGTGTTATTTTTAAAGAAGAAGAGTCATCAACTGTTGTTAATAAACTAATCTACACAGCTCAAATTATTCCAGATAGAGGCTCATGGCTCTATTTTGAATATGATGCTAAAGACACACTTTTTGTACGAATCAATAAGCGCAGAAAAGTACCAATTACAATTCTTTTTAGGGCTTTAGGATATAGCAAACAAGATATTTTAAAACTCTTTTACCCAGTACTTGAGATTCAAATTAGAGACAATAAGTTTTTAATGGAATTTGATCCAGATAATTTTGTCGGTCGGGTTGAGTTTGATCTAAAAGATGATCAAGGCAACCTTCTATTGAGTGCTGGAAAGCGTTTAACAAAGAAAAAAGCAGATAAACTTATTGAAGATGGCGTTAAATGGATTGAGTATCCAACAGAGGTTTTAGTAAATAGATTTTTAGCCTCGCCTATTATTGACCAAGAAAGCGGTGAGGTTTTGTTTGAAACCCTTACGCAAATCGATGAAAATAAAATGGTTAAAATTATTGAGCATGGCTGCAAAAGTATTGAAATTGCAAATGACCTTGCTCCTGGAGTTGATGATGCAATTATCAACTCATTTATTGCAGATACAGAAACTCTTAAATTATTGCGTCAAACTGAGAATATTGAAGATGAAAATGATTTGGCAGCAATCCGTATTTATAAGGTTATGCGCCCAGGAGAACCGGTTACTAAAGAGGCAGCAAAAGCGTTTGTGAATGATCTCTTTTTTAACCCAGAAAGATATGATTTAACTAAAGTTGGTCGTATGAAGATGAACCACAAGCTCTCCTTGGATGTTCCAGAGTTTGTTACAGTAATGACAAATGAAGATATTATCAAGACTGCAAAATATCTCATAAAAGTTAAAAATGGCCAAGGCCACATTGATGACCGCGACCACTTAGGTAATAGAAGAATTAGAAGTATCGGGGAGCTACTTGCAAATGAGCTCCACACTGGCCTAGTAAAAATGCAAAAAGCGATTCGTGATAAGTTCTCTTCCCTTAGCGGAAATGTAGACGAGCTTATGCCTCACGATTTAATTAACTCTAAGATGATTACAAGCTCAATACTAGAGTTTTTTACAAGTGGACAGTTGTCCCAATTTATGGACCAAACCAATCCGCTAAGTGAAATTACCCATAAACGACGCCTGTCTGCACTTGGAGAGGGTGGTTTAGTAAAAGAGCGGGCTGGTTTTGAAGTACGTGACGTACACCCAACTCACTATGGTCGAATTTGTCCAGTTGAAACTCCAGAGGGTCAAAATATTGGTTTGATTAACACGTTAGCTACTTATGCGAAAGTTAATGAATTGGGTTTTATTGAGGCTCCATATCGCAAGGTTGAAAATGGTGTTATTACAGATGAGATTGTATATATAACTGCTACCCAAGAAGAGGGGCTTGTTATTGCACCTGCTTCTACACATGTAAATGAGAAAAATGAGATTGTAGAAGATTTAATTGAAGCACGTGTAGATGGTGAGATTGTTTTAGTAGAGAAAAATAAAGTTAATCTCATTGACCTTAGCTCAGCCATGATTTCAGGTGTTGCAGCCTCGTTAATTCCATTTTTGGAGCATGATGACGCCAACCGTGCACTTATGGGTTCAAACATGCAGCGTCAAGCAGTTCCTCTTTTGGTAAGTGATGCGCCAATTGTTGGTACTGGAGTTGAAAAAGTTGCAGCACGAGATGCATGGGAAGCAATTAAGGCTAAGCGCGGGGGAATGGTAGAGAAGGTTGATAATAAAAATATCTATATATTAGGTGAAGATGAAAATGGCGCATTTATTGACCACTATACAATGGAAAAAAATCTTCGCACAAACCAAAATACTACTTACTCTCAAAAACCAATTGTTAAAAAAGGTCAAATCGTAAAAGCGGGCCAAGTTATTGCAGATGGTCCAAGCATGGATCAGGGCGAGCTTGCAATTGGGAAAAACGTTTTAGTTGCCTTTATGCCATGGAATGGGTATAACTTTGAGGATGCGATTATCTTAAGTGAGCGCTTGATCCGAGAAGATACCTTTACAAGTGTTCACACATATGAAAAAGAGATTGAAGCTCGCGAACTAAAAGATGGCGTTGAAGAGATTACTAAAGATATTCCAAATGTAAAAGAGGAAGATTTAGCCCATCTAGATGATAGTGGTATCGTAAAAATTGGTACACAAATAAAGCCTGGCATGATTTTGGTTGGTAAAGTTTCACCAAAAGGTGAAGTCAAACCAACCCCAGAAGAGCGATTGCTTCGTGCTATCTTTGGTGAAAAAGCGGGTCATGTTGTAAATAAATCCCTTTATGCAACTCCATCCATGGAAGGGGTTGTTGTAGATGTTAAGATTTTTACTAAAAAAGGGTACGAAAAAGATCCAAGGGCTGTAAGAGCTTATGAAGAGGAAAAAGAGATTTTAGACCGCGAGCATCATGATAAGCTTTTAATGCTAGATCGCGAAGAGATGCTACGAATCAACTCGCTTTTAAGTAAAGCAACCTTGCAAATGGATCAAGAGGTAAACAAAAAGCTTTACAAAAAAGGCCAAAAGATTAAAAAAGAGGATCTTGCAAACGTCAATAGATTTGCTTTAAATGTATTGGTTAAGGCTTTTGACGAAGATGTGCAAAATGAGTATGAGCAGCTTAAAAACTACTTCCAAAATGAGAAGAAAAAGCTAAAAGAAGAGCATGATGAGAAGTTAAATATCATTGAAAAAGATGATATTTTGCCAAGCGGAGTAGTAAAGCTTGTTAAAGTATATATTGCCACAAAACGTAAAATAAAAGTTGGTGACAAGATGGCAGGTCGCCATGGTAACAAAGGTATTGTTTCAAATATTGTTCCAGAAGTTGATATGCCATACTTAAAAAATGGTGAATCAGTAGATGTTGTTTTAAATCCATTAGGCGTTCCATCAAGGATGAATATTGGACAGATTCTAGAGGTTCATCTTGGTTTAGTTGGAAAAAGACTTGGGGATCAGATTGCTGAAATATTTAAACAAAAGCAAAGCGATTGGATAGCCGCGCTTCGCAAAAAAATGATTGAAATTGCCTCAGTTGCCAAATTGATGGTTTCAAAAGAGTTTATAGAGAGTTTAGATGATGAAACGCTCTTAAAATATGCTAGAGATTGGTCAAAGGGTGTTAAGTTTGCTACTCCAGTATTTGAAGGTGTTAATAAAGAGGAGTTTGAAAAGCTCTTTGAGATGGCAAAAATTGATATGGATGGCAAGGTAGAGCTTTATGATGGCCGTACTGGCGAGAAGATGAAAGAGCGTGTAAATGTAGGTTACATGTATATGCTTAAACTCCACCATTTAGTTGATGAAAAAGTTCACGCAAGAAGTACTGGACCTTACTCTTTAGTTACACAGCAACCTGTTGGAGGAAAGGCACTCTTTGGTGGCCAAAGATTTGGAGAGATGGAGGTTTGGGCACTTGAAGCTTATGGTGCAGCCCATACCTTGCGAGAAATGTTAACAGTGAAGTCAGATGACGTTGAAGGCCGTGTAGCGGCTTACAAAGCGCTGACACGTGGAGAGAATGTGCCGCAAACTGGCATTCCAGAAACATTTTATGTTTTAACCAATGAACTCAAATCATTAGCATTGGATGTTGAGATTTATGACGAGGTGGAAGACGATGAAACGAATTGAACCCATTGAGATTAGCGAAGAGAGCAGACCACGTGATTTTAGTGCATTTCAACTACGCTTAGCAAGTCCAGAGAAGATTCGCTCATGGAGTTATGGGGAGGTTAAAAAGCCAGAAACGATCAATTATCGTACCCTTAAACCTGAACGAGATGGGCTATTTTGCGCTAAGATTTTTGGGCCTATTAGAGATTATGAGTGTCTGTGTGGAAAATATAAAAAGATGCGCTATAAAGGCATCAAATGTGAAAAGTGTGGCGTTGAAGTTACAAGCACAAAGGTTCGACGTTCACGAATGGGACACATCGAGCTTGTAACCCCGGTAGCTCATATTTGGTATGTAAACTCACTGCCTAGCCGTATTGGAACACTGCTTGGTGTAAAAATGAAGGATTTAGAGCGTGTACTTTACTATGAAGCATACATTGTAGAGTCATCTGGCGAAGCCTATTATGATAATGAGAATACTAAAAAAGTAGAGAAGTACGATGTTTTAAATGAAGAGCAGTACCAATCTTTAGTCCAGCGATTTGAGGGCACCGGCTTTAAAGCAAGAATGGGCGGAGAGGTTGTTCGTGACTTGCTTCGCGATTTGGATTTGGTAGAAATTTTAAACCAGCTCAAAGAAGAGATTAAAAATACCAATTCAGAGGCAAAAAAGAAGACTATTGTAAAACGTCTTAAAGTAGTTGAATCTTTCTTGAATAGCGGCAATCGACCAGAGTGGATGATGATAACAATTCTACCTGTATTGCCGCCAGATTTAAGACCTCTTGTCTCATTGGATGGTGGAAAATTTGCTGTTTCAGATGTGAATGATTTATATCGCCGAGTAATTAATAGAAATGCTCGTTTGAAGCGATTAATGGAACTAGATGCCCCAGAAATTATTATTCGCAATGAGATGCGAATGCTTCAAGAGTCTGTTGATGCACTTTTTGATAATGGGCGTCGCGCAAATGCAGTAAAAGGGGCAAACAAAAGGCCACTAAAATCTCTTAGTGAAATTATTAAGGGCAAACAAGGACGTTTTAGGCAAAATCTATTGGGAAAACGTGTTGACTTCTCAGGGCGATCGGTTATTGTTGTAGGTCCAAAACTAAGAATGGATCAGTGCGGTTTGCCAAAGCAGATGGCACTTGAGCTTTTCAAACCACATCTATTAGCACGTCTTGAAGAAAAAGGCTATGCAACAACAGTAAAACAAGCCAAGAAGATGATTGAGCAAAAAACAAATGAGGTTTGGGAGTGTTTAGCTGAGGTTGTAAAAGACCATCCGGTTATGCTAAACCGTGCACCAACATTGCATAAACTCTCAATTCAAGCCTTCCATCCTGTATTGATTGATGGAAAAGCGATTCAACTGCACCCATTGGTATGTTCTGCATTTAATGCGGACTTTGACGGTGACCAGATGGCTGTGCATGTTCCGCTTTCGCAAGAAGCGATTGCTGAATGCAAGGTACTGATGCTTAGTTCAATGAATATTCTTTTGCCAGCATCTGGAAAGGCGATTACTGTTCCATCTCAAGATATGGTTTTGGGAATCTACTACCTTTCGTTAGAAAAAGCAGATGCCAAAGGGGCAAACAAGCTTTTTGCTAATGTTGATGAAGTAATGATTGCCATGGAGATGAAAGCCCTTGATATTCATGCAAAAATTAAAACAATTATTGATGGCAAAACTCTCTTTACAACGGCTGGACGTTTGATTGTAAAATCAATTTTGCCAGATTTTGTTCCAGAAAATTTATGGAATAGAGTTCTTAAAAAGAAAAATATTGGTGCACTTGTTGATTATGTTTATAAGGTTGGTGGCTACTCAATCACGGCAGAATTTTTGGATAATTTGAAAAATTTAGGCTTCAAATATGCAACAGATGCTGGGATTTCAATCTCAATTGATGATATTCGAGTGCCAAAGTCAAAGAAAAAATATATTGATGATGCTAAAAAGAAGGTTCGTGAAATCCAGCAGCAATATGGAGCAGGTTTGCTAACAGATAGTGAGCGCTACAATAAGATTGTAGATATTTGGACTGATACAAATAATTCAGTTGCTGAAGAGATGATGAAACTTGTTCAAAGCGACAAGGATGGATTTAACTCAATCTTTATGATGGCAGATTCAGGTGCTCGTGGTAGTGCAGCCCAAATTAGACAGCTTGCAGGTATGCGTGGTCTTATGGCAAAACCAGATGGTTCAATTATTGAAACACCAATTACTTCAAACTTCCGTGAAGGTTTGAATGTGCTTGAGTACTTTATCTCAACCCATGGTGCAAGAAAAGGTTTGGCCGATACCGCATTAAAAACAGCAAATGCCGGTTACCTTACACGTAAGCTCATTGACGTTGCACAAAATGTTAAAGTTACAATGGAAGATTGTGGAACCCACGAGGGTGTAGAAATTACTGAAATTACAGATAGCGGCGAAATGATTGAACCGCTTGAAGAGCGATTAATGGGCCGTGTTTTAGCCGAAGATGTAATTGATTCAATTACAAATGAAATTCTCTTCACTGAAGGCGCAGTTATAGATGAAGAGAAGGCAAAAGCTCTTGTTGAAGCAGGAGTTAAGTCTGTAAGTATTCGTACACCAATTACATGTAAAGCTCCAAAAGGAGTTTGTGCAAAATGCTATGGCATTAACTTAGGCGAGGGCAAGATGGTTAAGCCTGGAGAAGCAGTTGGAATCATTTCAGCCCAATCCATTGGAGAGCCTGGAACACAGCTTACATTGCGAACATTCCACATTGGTGGAACCGCATCAACAGAACAGCAAGACCGACAAGTTCTTGCTCAAAAAGAGGGTTTTATTCGCTATTATAACCTTAAAACTTATACAACAAAAGAGAATAAAACTATCGTAGCAAATAGACGCAATGCAGCTGTTTTATTGGTTGAGCCAAAAATTAAAGCTCCTTATGATGGTACTTTACATGTAGAGATTGCTCACGAAGAGATTGTAATTACATTAAAAGGCAAAAAAGAGAGCGCTAAATATGTATTGCGACGTAATGACTTTGCTAAACCAAATGAGTTAGCGGGCGTTGGCGGCAAGGTTGAGGGCAAATTCTTTATGCCTTATGATAATAATCAAGAAATTAAAGAAAACGAGAGCATTGTTGAGGTTATAAAAGAGGGCTGGAATGTTCCAAATCGTATTCCATTTGCGAGTGAGCTGCGCGTTCAAAATGGAGATCCAATAGTTCAAAAGATTTTTGCAGAGGCTGCAGGTGAAGTAAAATATTATATCCTTAAGGGAGATTACCTTGAGCGTAACTATGATATTGAAAAAGGCCATGTGGTAACTGAAAAAGGTCTTTTTGCAGTTATTGCTGACAAAGAGGATCGAGAAGCGATTCGACACTATGTACCTCGAAATTCAATTATTGAAGTTGGCGATCGCTCTGAAGTGAGTCCAAAAAGCGTTATAGCAGGCCCTAGCGGTAATGAGCATGTTGTTATTGCTGAATGGGATCCATACTCAACTCCAATTATTGCTGAAGAGAGCGGAACAGTCTCTTTTGAACAGATTGAGCCAGGATACAGTGCAACAGAGCAGTATGATGAGCTAACTGGTCAAAGCAGATTGGTAATTAATGAGTACTTGCCATCTGGCGTGAAACCAACTTTGGTTATTGCAACAGATAGTGGAAAAATAATCAAATATCAGCTTGAGCCAAAAACTGGTATTTACGTTAATGATGGTGCAAAGGTAGAGGTGGCTGAAATTTTGGGTAGAACACCAAAAGCCGTTGCAAAGTCTAAAGATATTACGGGTGGTTTGCCGCGAGTTAGTGAACTATTTGAGGCGCGCAGGCCAAAAAATGCAGCCATTATTGCTAA
>DDHL01000058.1:15110-20649 GCA_002352945.1 Campylobacteraceae bacterium UBA1877
TAAAATTGATGGAACTGTGCGTTTTGGAAAACCACTACGCTCAAAAGAGAGAATTATTATCGAAGCTGAAGATGGAAATACAAGCGAGTATTTAGTAGACAAAAATCGTCAAATTCATGTTCGACCAGGTGAATTTGTTCATGCTGGCGAGCGCTTGACTGATGGAGTAATTTCAAGTCACGATATTTTACGAATTTTGGGCGAAAAAGCTTTGCACTACTATCTTATCAGTGAGATTCAAAAAGTATATCGAAGCCAAGGTGTTTCCATTTCGGATAAGCATATTGAAGTTATTGTTTCTCAAATGCTGCGTCAAATCAAGATTGTTGATAGTGGCGATACAAACTTTATTGTTGGGGATTTAATCTCACGACGTAAGTTTAATGAGGAAAATAAACGTATCGTTGCAATGGGTGGTGAACCTGCAATTGCCGAACCTGTTCTTTTGGGTGTTACTAGAGCGGCGATTGCAAGTGATAGTATCATTTCTGCTGCATCATTCCAAGAGACAACCAAAGTTTTAACAGAGGCAAGTATTGCTGCTAAATTTGATTTCTTGGAAGATTTGAAAGAGAATGTAATTTTAGGTAGAATGATTCCAGTAGGTACTGGATTGTACAAAGAACACTCAATTCAATTAGAAGAGAAATAAATTCTCACATAAAGCCTATTGGCTTAAAACCCCAATAGGCTTTATTTCTGCTTAAATTAACCTGTCTTTAAGTGTATTTTAAATAAAATAGCGCGTATTTTTATCGATACACAACTTTAATTTTATGAAGGAATTAATGTGCCTACCATTAACCAATTGGTAAGAAATGAGCGCAAAAAAGTGATTAAAAAGTCTAAATCACCTGCGCTAGTAGAATGTCCACAACGACGTGGTGTTTGTACTAGGGTGTATACAACTACACCTAAAAAACCAAACTCAGCGTTGCGAAAAGTTGCCAAAGTGAGACTCACAAGTGGCTTTGAAGTAATTAGCTACATTGGTGGCGAGGGCCACAACTTGCAAGAACACTCTATTGTGCTTGTGCGTGGCGGACGTGTAAAAGACCTTCCAGGTGTTAAGTATCACATTGTTCGTGGTGCACTTGATACAGCTGGAGTGGCAAACCGAAAAGTAGCTAGAAGTAAGTATGGTACTAAGCGACCTAAAAAATAACAATTGAAACAGGTGTTACCCTCTGGATGTAGGTAACATTTGAGTAAAATTGTCACAATTTGAAGGAAAGTATATGCGAAGAAGAAGAGCGCAAGTCCGAGAGGTTTTGCCAGACCCAATCTACAATAGTAAAGTTATCACTAAGTTTATAAACGCTTTGATGCTTGATGGAAAAAAGAGCGTTGCTACAAAAATTATGTATGGTGCAATCAATTTAATCGATTCTCGCGGTGAAGAAAAAGGGATTGATGTATTTAATGCAGCCATTGAAAATGTAAAGCCAGTGATGGAAGTAAAAAGCCGTCGAGTTGGCGGTGCTACTTATCAGGTTCCTGTGGAAGTTCGACCTGTGCGCCAACAGGCTCTTGCAATTCGATGGATAATTGCATTTGCGCGAAAACGAAGTGAACGCACAATGATTGAGCGTTTAGCCAATGAACTCATGGACGCGGCTAACAGCAGAGGTGCAGCGTTTAAGAAGAAAGAAGATACTTACAAAATGGCTGAAGCAAATAAAGCGTTTGCACATTACCGTTGGTAAAAAATGGTTTAGGTGGCCTCTTGGCCACTCTTAATTATTAAGAGTTAAGATAACAAGGAAACTTACATGTCACGAAAAACTCCAATTAATCGCGTTCGAAATATAGGTATAGCAGCTCATATTGATGCTGGTAAAACAACTACAACTGAGCGAATTTTGTTCTATACAGGTATTTCTCATAAGATTGGTGAGGTGCACGATGGTGCAGCAACAATGGACTGGATGGAGCAAGAAAAAGAGCGCGGCATTACAATTACATCAGCTGCCACAACATGTTTTTGGAAAGATCACCAAATCAACATTATCGACACTCCGGGCCACGTTGATTTTACGATTGAAGTTGAGCGCTCCATGCGTGTTTTGGATGGTGCTGTTGCAGTATTTTGTGCCGTTGGCGGCGTCCAGCCTCAATCTGAAACTGTTTGGCGACAAGCCAACAGATACCATGTGCCTCGAATGGTTTATGTGAACAAAATGGACCGTGTGGGTGCAGATTTTTACACAGTTGAACAACAAATCAAAGATAGACTAAAAGCCAATCCAGTTCCTATCCAAATCCCAATTGGTGCTGAAGATAACTTCAAGGGTGTAGTAGACCTTGTTACTATGCAAGCGTACATTTGGGATGATGAAGCTGCTATGGGCTCAAACTATAAAATAGTTGATATTCCAGAAGACTTGGTTGAAAAGGCAGAAGAGTATAGAGAAAAGATGATTGAGTCTATCTCTGAAACCAGTGATGAATTGATGGAAAAATATTTAGCTGGTGAAGAGCTTACAATTGAAGAGATAAAAGCTGGAATCAAAGCAGGATGTCTAGATATGTCACTGGTTCCAATGATTTGCGGAACATCATTTAAAAATAAAGGTGTTCAGCCATTGCTTGATGCTGTGGTTGAGTACATGCCAGCTCCAACTGAGGTTGCTGCAATCCGAGGCGAGTATGAAGATGGTACTGAGACAGTTGTTGAATCAACAGATGATGGTGAATTTGCAGCCCTAGCGTTTAAAATCATGACTGACCCATTTGTTGGACAGTTGGCATTTGTCCGCGTTTATAGAGGCTCTCTTGATAGCGGAAGTTATGTGTACAATACTGTTAAAAATAAAAAAGAGCGTGTTGGTCGATTGCTTAAAATGCATGCGAACAAACGTGAAGAGATTAAGACCTTATATGCTGGCGAAATTGGTGCCGTTGTAGGTCTAAAAGATACACTTACAGGTGAAACTTTAGCAAGTGAAAAAGATAAGGTTATTTTAGAGCGAATGGATTTCCCAGATCCAGTTATCTCTGTAGCAGTTGAGCCTAAAACAAAAGCTGACCAAGAAAAAATGGGTATTGCATTACAAAAACTTGCCCAAGAAGATCCTTCATTTAGAGTTAAAACAGATGAAGAGAGTGGACAGACAATTATTTCTGGAATGGGTGAATTGCACCTTGAAATTATTGTTGATAGAATGCTACGCGAATTTAAAGTTGACGCCGAGGTTGGACAACCTCAAGTTGCTTATCGTGAAACTATTCGAAAAACAGTAGAACAAGAGTATAAATATGCAAAACAGTCTGGTGGTCGCGGTCAATATGGTCACGTCTTTTTACGACTTGAGCCAAAAGAGCCAGGAACTGGATATGAGTTTGTAAACGAAATTAAAGGTGGTGTAATTCCACGTGAATATATTCCTGCTGTTGATAAAGGATGCCAAGAAGCTATGCAAAGCGGTGTTTTGGCCGGATATCCAGTTGAAGATGTAAAAGTTACAGTTTTTGATGGTTCTTACCATGAAGTTGACTCTTCAGAGATGGCTTTTAAACTAGCTGCATCAATGGGCTTCAAAGAGGGTGCTAAAAAAGCTGGTGCTGTAATTTTAGAACCTATGATGAAAGTGGAAGTTGAAACACCAGAAGAGTTTATGGGTGAGGTTATTGGTGACCTTAACCGCCGTCGTGGACAGGTAAACTCAATGGATGAAAGGGGTGGCAATAAGATTGTTAATGCCTTTTGTCCGCTATCTGAAATGTTTGGCTATTCAACAGACCTTAGAAGTCAAACTCAAGGCCGTGCAAGCTACTCTATGGAATTTGATCACTACGCAGAAGTTCCAAAGAATGTTGCAGAAGAGATTATTAAAAAACGTAACGGTTAAATTTTAGTATCTTGCTGCGCATGAAAGCGCAGCAAGATTTTTGGCTTCATAGTCCCCATAGCTCAGCTGGATAGAGCGCAGGATTCCTAATCCTGAGGCCGTGCGTTCGAATCGCGCTGGGGACACCATGTGCTAACTCCTCTAAAATTGTTATAATGCTTTCTTTGATATTGTGCGCATAAGGAGCAAGCATGCAGATTGACTATCATGCTGTTGTGTCGCTAACCAAACATTTAACCTTGTTGTATGCCGAAGATGACCCCGCTTTCTTGGAAGAGACGCGCGAGGTTTTTGAGGAGCTTTTTTTACATGTAGACACCGCTACAAATGGCGAGGAGGCACTGACTTCTTACCTAGATTACAAAAACAGAACCGGTAGACCTTATGATTTGGTGATTACAGATATCAATATGCCCAAAATGGATGGGATTTCGCTTATTAAAAAAATCTATGAACAAGAGCCTGCGCAATCTATCATTGTGATCTCTGCTCACAATGAATCTGAGTATTTGCTTGAACTTGTCAATATGGGCATCGAGCAGTTTTTGCTTAAACCAAACAACTACGACACCATGCTTCACGTCTTGCATCAAAGTGCCAAAAAGATTATGACCGAGCAAAAACACCTCCCAGAAAATACGCGTATTTCACTAGGAGAAGGCTATTGGTGGGATGCGGAAAAATCACTGTTGTTAAAAGCGGAAGAGGCAGTGAAGCTGACAAAAAACGAAACCCTTTTGGTGACACTTTTTGTAAAAAACCGTTTTAAAATTTCCACGTTTGAAGAGATTTTTGCACTGCTTTGGCCCCATGAGCCTCACCTTGCCTCAGCAGAAACGCTCAAGTCTATCATTTCACGGCTCCGTAAAAAAATTCCAAGCGTGATGATTGAAAACACATATGGACTGGGCTATCGGATGATTTATGACGCCTAATTGCTCAAAGAGTAGCGCATGATTCAGTCTAAAATCTTACAAAAAACCATGCTGTTGATGGCAGTACTTATTGGTAGTTATATTGGTGCTATCTTAGTGCATGCGTTTCCAAAAATCAACACCAAAGTCACCGCATTAGAAAAAATCAACGTCCAAGAAGTACTGAGTAAAGTAGTCGCCATTGGCAAGCAAGGGTATGCACATATCGAAGAGTACGAGAGCCTCTCGCTCATCGGCTATGAAAAGCAATTAAAAGAGGCAGTAAAGCTTCCCCTTTATCTGCTAAATACAGAAGCCAACACAAAGCATCCAGAAGAGGTTTTCAAAAAATTAACAACAGAAGAAACGGCGCAAGAGCCTTATTTTTTTCTTGCAAATGCTAAGGGAACTCTTTTGTGGCACAGTGCCAGCGAGGAGAGTGGCACTGCTAGAGGGCGCGCATTAACCCTACCGCTTAAGCGCGACACGTTGCCCAAAGAGGGTTTTGTGCAATTTGACTACCAAGCAGAAGAAGCGCCGCATGCACACCTTGCGTATTTACGCTATGTTCCTGCTAAACAACTGTATGTAGGTGCGGAGGTTAGCATCGACACATTGGCTTTAGAGTTGCGGTGTAGGGAGAATGTTTTACTGGCTATGTTGGATGAGACAATCAATGCCCCGCGCAAAGTCAATATAGGCCATTCGTTTGTATTTGATGGCTCAGGAGAGATGCTTATTGCCCAAGATGCGTCCTTGAAGGCGTTGCAGCTT
>DDHL01000074.1:0-883 GCA_002352945.1 Campylobacteraceae bacterium UBA1877
TACTACGCTTCCTCGCACAGCAATGCATGGATCGTGTCGTCCTTTTAGTTTACATGTAACCTTTTGTCCATAAATATTTTGGGTGCTTTGTTCGTGAAAAATTGATGGTGTTGGTTTAAAATGAATTTTTAGCTCAATAGGAGCAGATGAGCTCATACCTCCTAAAATCCCGCCAGAATTATTTGTTAAAAATCCATTTTCATCCATAAGGTCATTATTTTGGCTCCCTTTTAATCGAGAAGCATTTACTCCTTGTCCAATTTCAACCGCTTTTACGCCGTTAATTCCCATCATCGCTTCGGCCAATCTTGCATCAAGTTTATCATAAAGTGGCTCACCCAAACCAGCAGGAGTGTTGGTAATTTTTACAAACGCACACCCACCAATTGAATCGTGGCTATTTTTTGCCTCTAAGATTGCCTCTTTTTGCAAGGGTTCAAAATCGGGATCCAATGAAAAGATTTCACTCTTTTTTGCAAAAGAAAAATCAAGTTTTCGCCCCTGCACTTCTCCAATGGAGTAGATTCCGCTTTGAACTTGAATATGAAGCTCATCTAAAAGCGCACTTGCAACCCCAGCAGCTGCTACGCGAGCAGCAGTCTCTCTAGCGCTACTTCTTCCACCGCCCCGGTAATCCCTTATTCCATACTTTTTCCAATACGTCAAATCAGCATGACCTGGGCGAAAGAGATCTTTTATATTGCTATAATCACTCGATTTTTGGTTCTCATTTGGAATAAAAAGGGCTATTGGTGTGCCTGTGGTTTTACCCTCAAAAACCCCACTTAAAATTTGAACGTTATCGCTCTCTTTTCTTGCTGTGGCATATGGGCTTTTACCCGGTCTTCGCCGATCTAGCCACTCTTGGACGCTCTTTACATGT
>DDHL01000074.1:1113-1465 GCA_002352945.1 Campylobacteraceae bacterium UBA1877
CTAGCCACTTTTGGATGCTCTTTACATGTAAAGGTGTATTTGCTGGCATTCCTTCAATCACGCAGCCAATTCCAGCGCCATGGGATTCTCCAAAGGTACTTACACAAAGCCGCCTTCCAAAATGGTTCATCCATCCTCCTTGGATAGGATTTTAAGTGCAATTTGCGCAGCCTTTTGCTGAGCCTCTTTTTTGCTTTTTCCTCTAGCGTGAGCAAACTCCCTATCATGCACCTTAACTGCAACCTCAAATTCTTTTTTGTGATCTGGCCCGAAAGCTCGAACCAATACATACTCAGGAGTTACTCCAAAACGGGCTTGAGTCAACTCTTGGAGGGTCGTTTTATAATCTTTG
>DDHL01000074.1:1698-6141 GCA_002352945.1 Campylobacteraceae bacterium UBA1877
ATATCAATTTGCGGATAGACTCTCTCAAGAAGTTTTTCTACAAATTCCCGCACCCATTCAAGTCCAGCCTCCAAATAAACAGCGCCCATAACAGCTTCAAAAGCGTTTGAAAGCAGTGAAGCTTTTATGCGACCCTTATTATTCTCTTCGGCTGCAGAGATAAAAATAAATTCTCCCAAACCAAGACTTAGGGCTAATTTTTCAAAACCCTTTTCACTCACCAAAGATGCACGCATCTTTGAAAGCTCGCCTTCAGCAACATCCGGAAATTTTCGGTAAAGATATTCACCAACTACCAAATCCAAAACCGCATCCCCTAAGAACTCTAAACGCTCATTATTGTACGGTTTTTTAAAACTTTTGTGTGTGAGAGCCTCGATTATCAGATTTTTATCGCGAAACTGATAACCCAAACGCTCCTCAACTGCCGCCACTGTACGCTGTTGCATCACCCTTCCTTTGCTTTTTGAGCTTGAGCTTTAGCGAGTAAATCGCACCTTTCATTCTCCACATGCCCATCGTGACCTCGAACCCATCTTGCCTCAATTTTATGAGGCTTGGAAACCTCTAAATACTCTTGCCACAAATCCACATTTTTTACTTTTTTAAACTCCTTTTTTACCCAATTTTCAAGCCACTGATTGATGGCATTTACAACATAGCTTGAATCACTTACAATAATCACATGACAAGGTTTTTTAAGTGCACGCAATCCTTCAATAACCCCTCGAAGTTCCATTCGATTATTGGTTGTATAAGGCTCGCTTCCTACAATCTCTTTTTCTTTATTGCCATATCGAAGTATTGTTCCAAAACCGCCAGGTCCTGGATTTCCTAGTGCCGAACCGTCACTAAAAAGGTAAACTTGTTTCAAGGCGCTCTTTCGTAATAATTGGCTCTATTTTACCAGATCCTAAAGTATGGCACACTGGACAGCGATAAAAATGGATTGGAAACGTCTGCTTACAGTTTTGGCAGGTAAATTCAAAACTTAGTCCAGCTTCTTTGTAGTTATTATCTCTTAAAATTCCCAAAACATCAAGCTCAAAAAGGCTTTTATTAGAACTTTTTACATTTAAGCCCTTAGCTTTTAAAAGAGCTAAAAATATTGGATTTTTAAAGGCTTTTACATTTATTGCTGATGGGTCCATATACCAAATCAAATCCATAACTTCCATAGGGTCAAACTGGGCAACTTCATCCCAAGGAATCGCTCTTGCATGCTCAATCCACAACTCCAAAAGCATCCGTTTTGCGGGAGAAAACCTCTTTGATAACTCTTTTAGCACTGACTCTTTTTGGCTAAAAGTAGCACTCTCGTCACTAAGCACTTTTCGAGCTTTGAGATAATCTTTTTGGATAGCTGTATCTACTCCCATCTCTTCAAGGGCATCTAAAGCTTCAAGCGAGCGGTCATACTCTTTTAATTTTTCATAACTTACAGTTAAATATTTTAATGCCTCTTGGTTTCTTGGGTAAAGACGCAAAGCTTCTAAAAAAACCTCAGCGCTTCTTCGCAAAAATCCAGCCTTAAAGTAGGTTTTGCCAAGCTCGGTTAAAATATACTGTTTTTCATCTCGATCTTTAACCCGTTTTAGAGCCAAAAGGTAAATTCCTATCGCTTTTTCATAATCTCCACTTTTAGAATATGAGTGAGCCAAAAGTCCTAAAGATTCCGATGGAACAGCAAATTCATCTAATAATTTTTTATACCCATCTTCATCGCTCGTAACCTCAAAGCGCTTGATAAATTGGGCAATGCTGTGGCGCTCCTCTTTGGATTTGAAAACACCCCACCAGTAGTTTACAAAAGATATTATAAACACCAGTGTAAAAAGGATGATGATGCCAAACATTGGGTCACGATATTCGATAAAAAACGTTTCCAAAATCTACCTTTTCATAAATTGGGCTAAATTATAGCTAAGTTAAAGTACAATTGCGCTTATGATAGATGAACAATCCATTCAAACCCTAAAACAACGTATCGATATATTAGATGTAGTTGGGCACTATTTGGAGTTAAAAAAGAGCGGATCGGCTTATAAATGCCTCTGCCCTTTTCACGATGATTCAAGCCCAAGTTTACATGTAAGCCCATCAAAGCAAATCTACCACTGCTTTGCTTGCGGAGCTGGTGGAGATGCGATTAAATTTGTTATGGAGTATGAAAAACTTACCTATCCAGAAGCTATTGAAAAATTAGCAAGCTTATATAATTTTTCCCTAACTTATACCAACAAAGGTGGTATAAAAAGAGAGGATAAAAAGGTTTTAGAAGCACTAAACCTTTTTTATCAGCAATGTCTTGATAAAAACCCCAAAGCTCAAGAATATCTAACTAAAAGAGGAATTTTTGATGTTTCAATAGAAAAATTTGGCATCGGATACGCTCCTAGCTCAAGTCAAAGTTTGGGCTTTTTACGCCAACAAGGCTTTACTATCAATGACGCCAGAGAGGTTGGCGCGGCCGATATTGGCCAAAACAATAGAGCCTATGCAAGATTTATTGAGCGCATTACTTTTCCAATTTTTAATCCAAGTGGTAAAATTGTGGGCTTTGGCGGACGAACCATCTCTGGGCATCAAGCAAAATACGTCAACTCTCCGCAAAGCAGAGTTTTTAACAAATCAACCCTTCTTTATGGCTACCATATTGCCAAAAACCATATTTATCAAGAGCATAGACTCATTGTAACTGAAGGTTATTTGGATGTAATCATGCTCCATCAAGCAGGTTTTAATACCGCTGTTGCGACGCTTGGAACTGCTTTGACAAATGAGCATTTGCCACTAATTGTTAGAGGAAATCCAAAAGTAATTTTAGCCTACGATGGAGATAGTGCTGGAATCAATGCAGCTCTTAAAGCTTCAAAACTTTTAGCAAACCACAATATAAGCGGAGGTGTTGTTTTATTTAAAGATGGAATGGACCCAGCTGACATGGTTGCAAAAGGTCAAAGCGCAAAATTAGCAAAACTCTTTGATGCCCCTCAAGCCTTTGTAGAATTTTATCTGGAGCATTTAATTAAATCGTTCAATTTACACGATCCCCTTGCAAAACAGCAAGCTTTAGAAAAGGGAAAGGAGTTTCTATCAACACTCCCAACTGTCGTAGCACAAGCCTATCAGGGAATGCTTGCAGATATGTTGCAAATCAAAGAAAGCTATGTTAGAATTAAAACGCCATTAAAACGTCAAAATAGCTCACATAAAACAGACGGGCGCGCTGATGTATTAGAGCTTACAATCATAAAAACACTTTTACATGAGCCAAGTCATATTGATACGGTTTTAGACCTTGTTGATGCAAGCATGTTCAAAACCCACAAAAAAGAGTTTGAGGCACTTTTGCAAAACAGTTTAGATTCGCCAAATTTGCGAAAACTGCTTTTGTGGGATGATATTAAAATTTATGATGAGCCAGAACTGCTCAAAGCGCTTAATAATTTCATGCGCATTCACTATCAAGATGAGCTTGAGCGTATTAAAAGAATGTCTGGATTAAGTTACGAAAAGAAGAGTTTTTTGATTCGGAAAATTCAAAATATTATTTTTAAACTCAAAAAAGGAGAATTGGTACCATATGAGAGCATTAGCACTCTTTAGCGGCGGCTTAGATAGCATGCTTGCTATGAAACTAATTAGCGACCAAGGAGTTGATGTTATAGCCTTACATGTAAACTTTGGATTTGGTTCAAGAACTGATAACAGCGAGGTTTTAAGACAAAGAGCCAAACAAGCTGGAGCTTTACTAGAAATTGTTGATGTAAAAGAGCGATATTTAAAAGAAGTGCTTTTTAACCCAAAATACGGCTATGGCAAAAACTTCAATCCTTGCGTGGACTGCCACGGTTTTATGTTTCGATTGGCACTCGAGCTTTTGCCAAAATATGATGCAAGTTTTATAATAACAGGCGAAGTTGTAGGCCAAAGGCCAATGAGCCAACGTCCAAGTGCGCTAAAAGCTGTCCAAAATTTAGCTAACGATGAAAATAGACTAATTGTGCGGCCGCTTTGTGCAAAGCATCTTGAAATAACACTGCCAGAAGAAAAAGGCTGGATAGATAGAGAAAAACTGCTTGACATAAGCGGCAGAAGCCGAGAAGTGCAAATGCAACTTGCTAGTAAGTATCAGTTTGAAGATTATGCAAGTCCGGGTGGTGGCTGCTTACTTACGCTTAAATCTTTTAGCAATAGAATTAAAGATGTACTCGCTCATGATAGCTTTGATGTTGAAGATACAGATCTTCTTAAACATGGTCGCCATCTACGATTGCCAGGTGGAGCGAAGCTTGTTATTGGAAGAGATGAGGCGGATAATTTAGCACTTGAGAAATTAAAACTAACAAAATATAATCTTATTAAATTACACAATGTTGTTGGCCCTGTGGGTTATTTACATGTAAATGCAAGCGAGGAAGATACAAAGCTTGCAATCAA
>DDHL01000074.1:6432-6580 GCA_002352945.1 Campylobacteraceae bacterium UBA1877
CAAGAAAAACCGCTTCCTTCAAAACAGAACGCACAAGAGTATTTAGTGCGCTAAAGTAAAAGTTTGTTTTAAATAAGACCATCTTTACATGTAAAGAATCTGCCATAATTTTTGCAATGGTTTTGCTTTACATGTAAAGATTATTTAC
>DDHL01000015.1:0-2056 GCA_002352945.1 Campylobacteraceae bacterium UBA1877
CCGCACTTGATGCGGAATCTACTTTAATACTATTTTATGCTTTATGCAGTTTTATTTGTTTGCAATCTACCCTAACGCTTTTTTATTTTAAACTGAATATGGAATTTATACATGTAAAGACCCTGAAATGAGTTTAGGGTGACGAGTAGTTAAACGAAACAGCTATTTTAGGTTTATCTTCTGCTAACTTGTTAAGAAAAATTATCCTTGCTGCCCAAATGAATTTATAAAAGTTAATATAAATTTACTAAAATTGCTAATATTTCACTATTATTTTACTTTTTTAAATTTCATTTTATATTTTATAGGATATTATATTTTTTTGTAAGTATAAATTTTTTTTATTTTTACAAATAAAAATCTTTTGCTTTCAAAATCATTTAAGGAGTGGCGATGAAAAAATTTTTGGCTCCAATTCTTATTGGAGCAGGTGTTGCGTCCTGTGCTTTGGCAGACGAGAGTTTGCAGGCACAGTTGGAGGAGATGAAAAAGCAGATTGCTGAACTTAAGGCTGCACAGGAGAAGATTAATGTTGAGGCACTGCAACGTCAAATTCGTGAAGTAAAAGCTCACACTGCGGGTGACAATGTAAAGTTTAATATCGACTTTAGGACCGGTTATGATATTGTCGATTATAAGCTTAAAGGTGGCGAAGATGTCGATAATAGTATATGGACAAACAAGCTAATTCTTGGCATGGCTGCTCAACCACGAGATGATTTAGTTTTCCGTGGTTCGTTAGGTGTGTATAAATCTTTTGGAAATACAAGCTCATTTGGTGCGAATGGTTACCAAAATATGGATTGGTATGCTACCCAAACTCCAGGAGATTCAACACTTCGTTTGCGAGAGGCTTACTTTTTATATTTTGGCAAAATTGGCGATGTGGATTATACAGCTAGTTTTGGTCGTCGACCATCTGTTGATGGCTTTTTAGTCAATTTGCGTGAAGATAATGCAGATCCAGCCTCACCAATTGGACACAATATAAATATGGAGTTTGATGGTGCTAGCTTCATGTTTAATGTTGAAAAAATCACTAGTGTGTCTGGAATGTATTTTAAACTCTGTTTGGGTCGGGGAAATTCAGATGCAGAGGCTAAATATCCTACCTTCACAGGTTTTCCTGTAATGATTGATGGCGTTACACCTTCATATGCACAAACCCCATATGTTAAGAGTGATTTTGATTCACCAAATATGGATATGGCTGGAATCTTAGCTCAACTTTATGATGATGGACAATTTAAAGTCATGGCTAACTATTTCCAAGGCTGGAATATGATGGGTGCAAATTTTAGCTACGCTAATGGAAGTGATGCATCAGAAGGATATAGTGTAAATATGACTGATGTGGGAGATCTCTCAGGCGGAGCTGTATCACTTCAAGTGAGCGGGCTTTCATATGAGAGTGATTTTCTTATGGATACAACAGTCTTTGCTTCTTTTGCTTGGAGTGAAACTGATCCCCAAGGAAAACACAATGTAATTGTTGATCCAAGCACTGGAACTATTGGTTCAACAACTGAAATGCTAGGAAGTAGTGAATCAAAAACTGGAACATCTTATTATGTTGGTGTTCAAATCCCAGGATTTTTTGAGAGTGATAAGATTGGTTTTGAGTACAACCATGGAAGCAAATATTGGAGAAGCTTTACTTATGGTGAAGATACACTCGTAGGCTCAAAACTTGCTGCAAGGGGAGATGCATATGAAGTGTATTACAATCTTCCAATCCTAAGTAAAAATCTTACAGCACAACTTCGCTATACCTATATTGATTATGAATACACAGGCAGCGATATGTTCTTTGGATCAACTGGTATGCCTATGAAAGTAGATGATGTTGCAGCTATGGGGTATCCTGTAGTGGATAAAGCATCAGATTTACGTTTGGTACTACGCTATCGATACTAATTCCAGCTAGAAAGAATTGCTTTGCTAAGAGGCTCATAGATAGAATCTTCTTCTAGAGCCTCTAGCGCTGTCTTGCCCATTTGAAATGGGATTTGAGCAAGCAAGGAGAGTTGATATTTTTTGCATAAATGCAAGGTTT